>CAZSVK010000450.1:2061-4741 GCA_964610245.1 uncultured bacterium | reverse complement strand
AGAGACAAGTCGAAGTTCTCCCTGCTTTCCCACGAACCGCGCGCGCACCCGCCGGCGGTCTCGAGAGCATCCTGACGATTGTGTGATATGGGTGCCACATGTGATAGTCATGAGCGGATGTTGAAAACACCTTGTCTAGAGAGCGTTTCGCTGGTCTCATCGGCGCGCGGACAGCGTCTCTTGCATGACGAATGGGATATTTGTAACACACTCTTGCGGGCCTCGGGCGAACAGGGCAAGAGTGCGGGAAACCGGCTCTGACAGCCCGATGTCGACGATTGGCCAAAGTTGGCACCGAGGTTGCACAAGAGATGCCGTCCGAAAGGGCCAGCTGGCCGAGAGCCCGGTCAGTCAGGGTAGTTCCCCCCCCCCACTACCTGGAAGACGGGCTCTCCATCACTCCCCACCCCCCCCAACGCCGCTGGTTCTCGAAGACCATGGGCTTCTCGAGAAGGTCTGGTGCTCCGCCCCCCTTGCGCCGGATCGCTTGCGTGAAGCCCTTTCTTTTTCCCAAGGTTCCTGAGCCGGAGGCCCCAAAAGGACCTCCGGTTCAGATTTTCTCGTGAACCGGTTCGCCGCCGATCCAGGTCGCCCGGACCTGCAGGTCGCGGGGCGGGGTCGACCAGGGATCGCCCTCCACGGCGATCAGGTCGGCCAGCCAGCCCGGCGCTATCCGGCCCGCGCGGTTGGCAAGGCCGCACGCCTCCTGAGCGTGGGCCGTTGCCGCCAGCAGCGCCTCCTGGCGAGCGAGCTTCTCCCCGGGATACCACCCTCCGGGCGGAAGACCCGACCTGTCCCGCCGGTTGAGGGCGGCGTCCAGAGCGGCGCGAGGATCGGCGTCACCGACGGGCACGTCGCTGCCGAAAGCGAGCCTTGCGCCCGCGCGGACGAGTGAGCCGAGCGGATAGGCCAGCCGCGCCCGGCAGCCCCAGTGCTTGTCGGCGGTGGTGACGTCGTCCAGCAGATGCGAGGGTTGCACGGAGGCCAGCGCGCCGGCGACGGCGAAGCGAGGCAGATCGCGCTCCGAGACCAGCTGGGCGTGCTCGACCCGCAGCACCGCCTCCGGGTAACGAGGCCGCAGCAGCTCGTAGAGATCCAGGACCTGGCGGTTGGCACGGTCCCCGATCGCGTGGATCGCCAGCTCCAGACCCGAGGAGAGAGCACGCTCTCCCAGTTCGAGCAACGGTCCGAAGGGGTAGGCGCCGGCGCCGGCCTCGGTCGGCTCGCCTTCCCAGGGTTCCAGCATCCAGGCGGTGCGCGAGCCGAGGCTGCCGTCCAGGAACAGCTTCAACGGCCCCAGTTTCACTCGACGGCCGAGCTTCGAGCCGGCCCGCAATCCCCGCCGCACCGCCGCCTCGAGTTCCCGGGCGAGCACCGAGGCCCTGATCCGAACCGGAAGTTCCAGGCTTCCCAGCAACTCCGCGGCCTCCAGCCCGTCCATGTCGCTCACCGCCGTCACACCCTTGCGGCAGAGCCAGCGGCAGACCTCGCGCAGCCGGCGCTCGAGCGCCGCCGGGGGCGGAGGAGGAGCCTGCCTCATCATCGAGAACGCCAGTTCCTCTCGGACGATCCCCGAAGCTCTCAACGCCGGCCCCTCCCGCCGCACGTCGAGCCCCTCCGGGAGCGACCGGCCGGTCAGATTTCCGCCGAACCCAACCGCTGTGAGCGCCGCCGAGTTGAGCCAGCAGGTGTGCAGGTCGAGCGACTCGACCAGCGCCGGTGTGGAGGAACAGGCCGAGTCGAGTTCGGTTCGATCCGGCCAGAGTGGCGCCTCCCAGTCGTTGCGGTTCCAGCGCGTGGCGCGCAGCCAGGCCCCGGACGGGAGCCCGGCGGCAGCGGCACGAAGTCTCTCGAGGGCGGCCTCGAGGTTCCTGGTTCCGGTGAGTTCGACGGCGTCCCGGGCAATGGCCCAGGTCCGGAGGTGCACGTGGGCGTCGGCGAAGGCCGGCATCAGCGTCAGCCCGTGCAACTCGATCGCGGTGTCCCCCACGCGCCGTCCGAGGGCGGTGCGCTCCGGCAACACTCGAGTGACGATCCCGTCCTCGATCTCCACTCCCCAGGCCTCCGGGAGCCCCGGGTCGAGCGTCCTCACTCTCGCATTCTTCAGGATCAGTCTGCCCATTTCGGGCCAGTCTACCGCGTCGAGCTCCCGGCAAAGCCTTCGAGAGACCGCATCGCTCCGCCATCGATGCTTCTTCTTCGCCACTGACTACCAGCGCCAGCGGCGCCCCCCGGAGGCGTGGTTGGACCTGGGCTCTCCGCGATCCTCCGCGTTCTCCGCTCCTCCGTGTTGAAAGGGACTTTGCCGATCCGCGGTCCACCGCGTCGCGAGCCGTCGCCAGCTTCGGATCCTCCGCCAGCTTCGCCCGCTTCGCGTGCTGCGCCGTCAGTCTTGGACGCAGGGGCTCCGCCCCTGCACCCGCTCGCCCCCTCGGGGCTCGCCCGGGAACCGGTCGGCGCGCTAGACTGGCGCGGCCGCCCCCTGCCGGGTACCCTCCCCGCGGCGCTGCTCGCTCCGAGCGCGCCGGGAGCCGCGCCAGCCGCCATGAAGAATCGACATCCCTCCCAGTCCCCGAAGCAGCACGAGAAGTCCCCCTCCTCCCAGACCGAGGCCCCGGCGTCCGCCGCGGTACCAGCCGTCTCCGAGGCGGTCCCCCCCGCCTCGAAGGAGCCCGAGCGG
>CAZSVK010000450.1:0-2051 GCA_964610245.1 uncultured bacterium | reverse complement strand
GATCCACGGCCACTTCTACCAGCCGCCCCGGGAGAACCCCTGGCTGGGGACGGTCGATCGCCAGCCCACGGCCGCGCCCCATCACGACTGGAACGAGCGCATCGCGGCGCAGTGCTACGGCCCGAACCGGGCCTCGCGCATCCTCGACGGCAGCGGCCGCATCGAGGAGCTGGTCTCGAACTACGAGCGCATCTCCTTCAACTTCGGCCCGACCCTCCTGAGCTGGCTGGCGTCCCAGCCGTCGCCCACGACCTACCACGCCCTGCGGGCCGCCGACGCGGTCTCGGCGCGCCGGCTCGACGGCCACGGTAACGCCCTTTCCCAGGTCTACAATCACGTGATCATGCCGCTGGCCGATCCCCTGGATCGGCGCACCCAGGTGCTCTGGGGCAAGGCCGACTTCGCCTTCCACTACGGCCGTCAGCCCGAGGGAATGTGGCTTGCCGAGACCGCCTTCGACCGCGCCACCGCCCGGGAGCTGGTGGCCGCCGGCGTCCGTTTCACGGTTCTCTCGCCGCTCCAGGCGCTACGGGCCCGCGCCATCGGTCGAGGCGACTGGGTCGACGTCTCTTCCGGCAACATCGACACCACCCGGGCCTACCGCATCTTCCCGTTTCCCCAGGATCGAGTACGCCATCTCGACGTCCTCTTCTACGACGCCGGCGTCAGCCGCGCGGTGGCCTTCGAGCACCTCCTACGTAATGCCGACGTTCTGACTTCCCGCCTGCTCGACGGTGCGCCTCACGACGCCGATCGCCCGTACCTCGTCAACATCGCCACTGACGGCGAGTCCTACGGTCACCACGAGCCGTTCGGCGACATGTGCCTGGCCTATCTCTTCAACCGCCGTCTGGCCTCGTCGCGAGCGCGCCTGAGCAACTACGCCCACTTCCTTTCGCTCGCCGAGCCCGAGTTCGAGGTGGAGATCAAGGAGCCCAGCGCCTGGAGCTGTTCCCACGGCGTCGGACGCTGGGAGCGGGACTGCGGCTGTAACGCGGGCACCGCCGGCTTCAACCAGAAGTGGCGCCGGCCGCTGCGCGAGGGGCTGGACCACCTGCGCGAGGAGCTGCGCACCGTGTTCGTCCACGAGACCGGCCGCTTCTTCGACGATCCGTGGGACGCTCGCGACAGTTACATCGGCGTTATCCTGGGCGGCCACGGGCCCGAGTCGCGCGACGCCTTCTTCCGCGCGAGCGGCTGCAAGGCCGAATCCGACCAGGACCGCGCGCGCGTGCTGCGTCTGATGGAATCCCAGCGCAACGCGATGCTGATGTACACGAGCTGCGGCTGGTTCTTCGACGACATCAGCGGCATCGAGCCCGTCCAGAACTTGCGCTATGCCCTGCGCGCCATAGAACTCGCGCAGCCCTGCTGTCGCCGGGACCTGCGCGCCGTGCTGGAGACCTATCTGCGCAAGGCCACATCGAACCATCGCGGCCAAGACGGCACCCACGTTCTCGAGGAGAACGCGGCCGTCGCCCGCCGCAGCGCCGCCCAGCTCGCCGCGGGCTACGCGCTCGAGGCGGTCCTGGTGCCCGAGCCCGAGCGTCTCGAGTACCCCGAGTGGAGGCCGGTCTCGGTCGAGATGGCGCAGCCGATCGAGCCGTTCGGCGTCCACATGGTCGGCGAGCGCGGGGCCTGGAAGCGCGCCGTCCCGGGTCTCGTCGGGGTCCGCGAACTCTGCACCGGCGAGGTGCGCCAGTTCGAGGTGCTGGTGCTCCAGGGCGACGACCTCTCGGTCTCCTGCCTGGTCGTGCCCGGCCGCCGCGAAGAGAACGGCTTCGGCGAACGTCTGCGCGGGGCCTCGCTCGCGGAGCGGGCCACGATGCTCGCGGGCCGGTTCGGCAAGGGGCACTACCGTCTCTCGGAGATCCCGCCCGAGACCGCCGAGCGGGTCCGCCGCCGGGTGCTCGCCCAGGCCCTGTCCCCGCTCGCCTCGCGCCTGGAATCGGAGCTTCTCGACTACGAGAGCATGCTCGTCCTGATGCGCGAGGAGGGCCGCCAGCCGCCTCCGCTGCTGATGAGCCTCGCCCGGGCCGTCACCGAGGAAC
>CAZSVK010000449.1:0-4746 GCA_964610245.1 uncultured bacterium | reverse complement strand
CTCCTCGCCTTCCAGCGAAAGACTGATTCTCCTGGCCCGCACCTTGAGCTCTATTCGCTTTTCAATGAACTGCTGCCGGGTCCACTCTCTGGACCGGCCCCCCTCGCGCTTCGGGACGACCTTGCGGTCATCTCCCGCGCTTGCAATGCCAGTGTATCAAATCAGTGGCGACTTGTCAATCCTGTCGCTCCGACTTCTTTGACAGCTCGACGGGGCAGCCTTTCAGCGCGCCCCGCCGGTCGACACCGGCATTTTCTTCGGCCCCTGCCTTTCGGCCAGGGCCTCAGGGGGTCACCGGAGGTTTCCCTCAGGTGGAAAGCATCGTATCACCCGCTCGGCCCCGAGTCAACGCTTTTCGGAGCGAGCTACCGAAGTTCCGCTGGCCAACGGGCCAACGTCTTCTCGACCGTTGCCCACAAGAGGTCGCTCACCAGCACTGCCACCCGCAACCCGGCCCCTTCGCGCAACGCCATCTCTTGACCGATGCGGTACGCCAGCTCGGCCCAGGCCAGCGATTCGACGCTGGCCACCCTGACGCCGGCCCGCAGCAGATCCTCGATGTCCTCGTTCCCCCTGGCCAGTCGCTGGAGCCGAGCCGCTTCCACCCAGTTCGCGGCGTCCCTGGGCTCCTGCGCGATTGCCTCGTTCGCGGCGGCGATCGCCGCCTCCGGACGTCCGGTCCGCAAGCACAGGCCCGCCGCTACCCGCAGCATCGGAGGCTCTTCGCTGGGCGGGCTCGTCAGCGCATCCACCAGCTCGCGCGCCTTCCCGAGCTGCCCCACCGCCTCCCAGCACAGCGCCAGCAGCAGGCTCGACCGCTGCACCTCCGGTGAGACCGCGATCGCCCGCTCGAACCAGGGCAACGCGAGCTTCCACTCGTTTCGATAGGCCAGCTGCCATCCCGCCTCCTGCAACTCCCATGGTTCCCGCGCGCGCTCGAAGAGTCTCTTCTGCGTCTCGACGGCCAGCGCCCGCTCGCCCCGATCCAGCTCGTTCCCCAGCTCCAGCGCCAGCTGACAAGCGTTCGAGGCCCCTTCCGTCCTCGCCCGGCTCAGACTGCTCGCCGCCTCCCCGAACCTCCCCAGCGCCGTCAGCAGCGCCGCTCTCGTCTGCCACCCATCCGGCCCTCCGCCAGCCCCCGTCAGCGCCCGCTCGACCACCGCCAGCCCTTCGGAGAAGCGTCCCTGCTTGCCCAGCGCCTCCACCTCCAGCCAGGCGGACAGCCGGCGATTTCGAGGCTGATCCCCGGGGAAGGACCTGAGCCAGTCGAGCTTCACGTCCAGATACCGCTCCACCTCGGAGTCGCCCGCGAACGCCCGTTTCAGCCGCTCGACCTCCGCCACCATGCAGGCGATCTCCTCCACCTGCCGGCTCCCTCCCTCGGGGAGCACCATCACCGGCTCGACGCACCCCATCCCCCGCTCCAGATGAGCGACCGACGGGACCTCCAGCCCCAGCCGGCGCTCCACGACCGCCAGCTCGAGCCAGGCCTCCGCCCCACCCGGCGCGAGGGAAGCTGCCGCCTCGAACTCCTTCCGGGCCTCGAGCAACCGTTCCATCCGGCCCAGCAGCCGTCCCGCGGCCAGGTGCGGCCCCGCCGCCTCCGGGTCATCCTCCGACACCTGCCGGCACAGGGTCAGGGCCTCCTCGAACGCCCCCTCGGCGGCCAGCGTCCTCGCCTGCCAGAGCGGCTCGACGAGCCGCGACCGCATCCGCCTGAGCCTGGGCTGTTCGACCCGCAGTACCGACCGGGCGAACTCGCTCTCGGAGACCCGGCCATCGCCGTCCAGGTCGAGCGGCAGGTTGGCCGGTTCGCGCACGAACCTGGTGCACTCGGCCGGAGCGAGGAATCGGTCGTTGTCCCCGTCGTAGCGCAAGAACATCCGGTGGACCGCGGCCGACCTCCCCTCGGGCCCCAGCAGCGCGGCCACCCGAGTTCTTCCCCCGGCCCGCGCGCCCGCCGCCATGCCCGCCGCCGGTGAAGCCGCCCGGACGAAGCCGGGGCAGGAAGCCGCGACGACCCATCCCGCGAGCACCAGTCCTTTGAAGCTCCAGCCGTTCATCGTCTCACCAGTACCCAAACAGGCGGAGGAAGCCCTTCTCCGAGGGAGAGAGCGGATTGCCGGGCGTGGCCGTCCCCACCGCCAGCCCCTCCACCCGGTCGGCCAGCCGGTCCTTCAGGACCTGCGTGACGCCGGGAAAGCTGCTGGAAACGTCATCGGTCTCTCCGGGATCGCTCTGCAGGTCGTAGAGCTGCCAGTGCTCGAGCCGGGCGTTCCCTCGCTCGGCCTGGCAGATCAGATGCCAGCGCCTCGTGCGCAAGCTGGTCTGTCCCCAGTCGAAGCTCAGGCCGCAGTGCTCGTCGTCCTCCCGGGGCGGCGCCGCGGAAGCCAGCCACCTCGCCAGAGATTGGCCCTGATGCCGGCGGGCCGGCGGCACCCCGCAGACCTCGAGCAGGGTCGGCGCCAGATCCACCAGCTCGACCACCTGGGTCACCCTGCGCCCCCGCGCGAGCCCCGGCCCGGCGACGACCAGCGGCACGTGAACCAGCTCGTTCCACAGGAACCCGCCGTGACTGAAACGTCCGCGTTTACCCAGCTCCTCGCCGTGGTCGCCGGCCACCACGATCACGGTCCGCTCGCGCAACCCCCGCCTCTCCAGGGCCTCCAGGAACAGACCGAGCCACAGGTCCGCGTAGGTGATCGCCCCGTCGTAGTGCGCGACGAGATGCGCCAGGTCGGCGTCGCCGAGTCTCATCCGGACGCGCGGCAGCCGGTAGGGAAGGCCGCCTGGACCGGGTCGCACGCCCAGGGCGGGAACGGCCGCCGGGCCGGCGGCAAAGCATGGCGTCGGCAACCCGGCGGCGACGTTCGGTGCGCCTTCCGCCGGGACCAGCACCGCCCGTTGCCGCGCCGGCGTCGGCGTCGGACAGTGGCCGCTCGGATCGAACGGCACCAGCCTGGAACGCTCCAGCTCCCCACCCCGGATCGCCTCGATCACATCCGGGCGCAGGAAGTCGGCGTCATGCACCAGCCCCCTGTACCCGGGCTCGTAGAGTTCGCCGAACCCGAGCGGCGGGTTGTACGGGTAGTGCACGTCGTAGCCGTGCAGCAGCATGAAGAAGGGAGGGGCCTCCCCACCCGCTCCCGCTCCGGCCGCCCGGCCGTCCAGCCACGCCACCGCCTCGGGGACGGTGTGAGCCAGAGAGCCCGCTCCCGGCGTGGTCGAGTAGGTCTTGAACCCCTGAGCCAGACCGAACCCGGGCATCAGGTGCCCCCCGGCCACGAAGGCGGCGGTCTCGTAGCCGTAGCTGGCCAGGATGTCGGCCAGCGTCCGGACCGAGGCCGGCAGCCGCCGGCCCACCGAGATGATCCCGTGCGACGGCGGGTACAGCCCGGTGAAGGCGGTGGCATAGCTGGGCAGGCTCCAGCTCGCCTGGGCGATCGCCTGCTCGAAGAGGATGCCCTGCCCGGCCAGTTCGTCCATCGCCGGCGTGGTCGGACGCGGGTATCCCAGGCAACTGCAGTGGTCAGCCCGCAGCGTGTCGATGAACAGGACGACGACGTTCGGCCGCGGCGAGCCGCCCTGGCATCCTCCAGCCAGCGCCAGCGCCCCGAGGACGACGAGAACTCCGCGCCGCCACAGGCCCGGAAAAGCTCTCCTCGCCACGGCTTTGCCGCCGGTTCCCGGCGAACCCTCAGCGCATCTGCACGCGCACCTTCAGCGGGATGGTCACGCTGCCGGTCTTGTCGGTCTGACCCTTGAGGTAGTTGTTGATCTGCTCGACCACGCGCTCCAGCGGGTTGCCCATCACGAGCTTCTTGCCGCCGGCCGGAGCGCCGCGGTAGCTGAACGCGATGTCGGGATTGTACACGCCCTCGCCGGCCATCGCCCCGTCGTCGCCGTCGCGGCGCAGGATCTTGGCCGGGTAGCGGCCCTTCTTGTTGGCCTTGATCTGGATGGCCATCTCGCCCTTGCCGCCCTTCTCGGCCCACACCCGTACGCCCAGCGTGCGCCCAGCCTCGAGATCGAGCCCCAACCCGAAGCGGTTGGCCTCGCCGATCTTGAACGACACGTCGTCGAAGCGCTTGAGCACCTTGCCGCGGGCGTCGCCGAACTCTCGCAGCTCGACCGCCTCGATCACGAACTGCTTCGGCGTCGCGCCCTCGGTCAAGATCCCCTCGGCGGTCTTCGCCGCCTGCACCGTGAGTTCGAAGTCGGCCACCTTGCTCGTCGGCGAGTACAGATAGAACATCACCGGCTGATCGACCAGCCGCTCCTTCTTGCGCACGTTGGCGTCCTGGAAGTCGACCAGCGACTGGCGAACCCGCCCGATCGTCAGCAGGCTGTCGGGGCTCTCGGAAATCTGCTCTTCCCGCGCCGCGCTGCCCTCGACATCCAGGTAGATCTCCAGCTCCTGGACACTCGCCTCGGCCGGTACCTTCAGCGTCAGATCGCGCTCCTGGACCTCGCCGGCCCCGGCTGCGTCGAGCGCCCCGGCGGTCAGGCAGATGCCGGCAAGAACGGTGAGGGCAAGCTGGGTCTGGTGTCTCATCGGTGCTGGATCCTTTCGTGGACTCGATAGATGCGAAAACCGGTCTCGGCTGGCCGCCAATCCGTGCCGGCCCGCGTGCCGATAGCCTACAACCCCCCGCCCCCCAGCCTCAAGCCTCCAGCCTCAAGCCTCAAGCCTCAGAGGTGGTGAAGAAATTGAATCGGGCCTTTCTCCCGGGGGCGCCGCCCCCG
>CAZSVK010000448.1:0-4751 GCA_964610245.1 uncultured bacterium | reverse complement strand
GCTCCAGCAGCTTCTCGACGATCTGGATGCGCATGATGTAGTCGGCGAACTGGTTGACCGGTCCGTCATGGATCTCACGCGCCAGCCGCTTGCGCTCGGCCTCCTGGCCCAGGATGATCTTGGTGTTGACCTCCTGCAGCTGTTCCATCTGAGCGATGGTCTTGCTGCTGATGCGCACGCGGTTCGACAGGATGCCCAGGAGGCCGAAGGCGACCTCGGGCGATTTGTTGACCAGCTGGGTCAGCTGGGCGCGAGTGAACTTGTAGCAGCGCGTCTGCTCGACGGCCAGGATGGTCGCCGAGCGGGTCGGCTCGTCGAAGAGCGCCATCTCGCCGAAGAGGCTGCCCTCCGTCAGGACGCTCAGCACCTTCTCGGTGCCGTCCTTGCCCTTCTTCATGACCTTGACCTTGCCTGTGATCAGGAAGAAGGCCGATTCTCCGGCCTCACCCTCCTCGAAGACCTTCTGACCCGGTCCGAACGAGGCCTCGGGGACCGAAGCCTCGGCCAGTTGCTCCCTCAGGTACTCGGAGAACTTGTCGGCTCCGAAACCGATCTGGGACATGCCGCCCTTGCCCGCGAGCACCGATTCCGTCATACCCATAGGAGTACCTCTTTGATTCGGTCAGGGTGAGACACATCTCACCAGTAAAGGCATCGAAACGTTCGCACAAAAACTTGAGCCCCGAGGGCTGTTCCTGTAGGTCCGGCCGACCACTATTTTATCCACGCGAAGCGGCCCAGGGCCATGACGAACTGCGGATGGACCACGGTGCGGCCCGAGGGCGGGTGGGCGAGCACGATACGCGCCTGGCCCTTCTCCTCGATCTGGTAAGCCAGCTTGTCGCCTTCGGGAGACCAGGCGATCCAGCCCTTGGGCGAGGCCCCGTCCTTGCGGAAGATCAGCTTCTTCGAACGGGTCTCGATGACCTCGATGGCCGTTCCCGTGGCCTCTTGCACCAGGTAGGCCAGGTAGGTGCCCGTGGGAGACGGACTGGGGCGCAGCAGGATCCCACGACCGCTGACGATGTCGAGCGGCCGGGTGTCGGGCAGCGTGATCGACCGGATGGCCGGCCGGTCGTTGAGACGGGAGGCGAAGTAGACCAGCTTGCGCTCGTGCAGATCCACGCTGGGCGAAGGATCCTCCCCCGGCCGATCCACCAGCTTGGTGATCGTCTTCTCCGGAAGTTGCATCTGGAACAGCGAGAATACGCCCGGCGCCTCGCGGTCGCTCTGGAACACGACCAGGTCGTGCTTCTGGGAGGCCCAGACCGGGTTCAGGTCCTGCGCGGCGTCGGTGGTCAGATCCTGGCGCGCGCTGGTGCCGAAGTCGTAGGTGCGCAGGTCGTAGGAATTCCCCCGCTTGAGCGAGTAGACGATGATCTTGGAGGCCGGCAGAACCGAGAGCCCCTGGATCTCGCCGGGCACCTCCTCGAGCGTGCTGAAGCTGGAGCCGTCGATGTCGCCACGGCCGATGTGGCCGATGCCGCCCGAGTTGTAGGGATAGAGCAGGCGCGTCGTGAGCGTGACGTTCTTGATGCGGTCGTCGTTCTCCGGTTCGGTCGCCTCGTTGTGGAGGATCGGCACGAACGTGTTGAGCACCCGGTTGGGGCCGGGAGTGATCAGTTCGTCGACGAACCAGCTGTAGACGTACTCGCTGCCCCACGGATCCTTCGGCAGCTCCTCGATCAACTTCTTCTCCACGAGGCCCTGGAGCGAGGTGTCGGTGTACTTCTTCCCCGACTGGAGTTCGAAGCGGGAGATCGCGTCGGCCACGATGGCGAAATCGCGCATCACCCGGTCGCGCTGGGCATTGGCCGTCAGCTCGCTGAGGATCGGCTCGGCGTACGAATAGAGGATCGAGAGGCCGACGACGACCACCAGGATCTTGAGGATCTTCTCGAGTATGGAGACTTCTTCTTGCTCTTCATCCACGCTCGCCATGCTCGTCTCGCTTTCGCCCGGAAAAACGGGTCGGCCCTAGTTCTCGTTCTGGAGGCGCAACAGCACCTTTTGAAGGGTGTGCCTTCGGGCCTTCGTGACCTCGAAGACCACTCCCTGGAACACGAATCGATCGCCTTCCTCGGGGATCTTCTCCATCTCGGTCATGAGAAACCCCGCCAGCGTGTCGTAGCTCTTCCTGGGCAGCTCGACGCCCAGCTCGCGACTCAGCAGATCGAGCGACACGTGTCCGTCGACCAGATAGGCGCCGCCGACCTGCTGCTGGATCGGACCCGCCGCGGCGCGCTCGTCGACGTCGAAGGCGCCGACGACCTCTTCCACGATGTCGTTGATGGTCACGACACCGTCGGCGGCCCCGAACTCGTCCACGACGATGGCCAGCGGCATCTTGCGGGTCTGCATCTGGAAGAGCAGCCGATCGATCGCCACGGTATTGGGTACGTACAAACCTGCTCGCATGAATCGCTTCAGCGGCTCCTCTGGGTCGAACTCCGCATGGAGAATATCATAGATGTTCAGGACCCCGAGGATCTCGTCGAGGCGCGCCCCGTGCACCGGAAACCGGGTGAAGCCGGTGGTGCGCGCCAGCTCCAGGGCATCCCGCGCCCGGGCCGTCGACCGCAGCGACTTGACGTCGGTGAGCGGCACCATGACTTCGCGGACCGAGCGCTCCGAGAGTTCCGAGGCCGAGCGGAAGATCCGCTGCTGCTCGGGAAGCATGGCGCCGCCGGTCGCGCCCGTCTTGAACAGGAACCGGAGGTCGCCGCTGGCCACCTTCGGGTGCAGGTCGTGCGGGTCCAGGCCAACCGCCAGCAACAGCAGGCGCGAGGCCCGGTTGAGCAGCCTTGCCGCAGGGGAGAGCATGCGGATCGGGAGGATGGCGGGCGGCCGGGCCAGTGCCAGCCATCGGACTCCGCCGCGACGGGCCAGTTCGCGCGGCAGCATCTCGCCGAGGACCACGACGAGCATGGTGGTCACGGCAGCGGCAGCCAGCCAGACCAATGGAAGCCCGCTCGCGTGGACCAGCGCCGTGGCCAGCGCCGCCATCACCACGTTGGCGAAGGTGTTGCCCAGAAGGATCGCCGCCAGGAGGCGTTCTCTCGACGGCGGGTTCCCGGCAGGCTCCCACACGCTCTGCTCCCGCTCCGGCTCACCGAGCAGCGCCGTCTCCGTGCACGTGAAGTAAGCCGAGACCAGCAGGAGAAGGGCGGCCGTCGACAGTACCCAGGCCATCGGCTCACTCACCTCCCGCCGCGGGCCCGCTCTCGCCGGGCCCGCCGGAGGTGCGCATCGTGGAGAGCAGCTGGATCCGCACCTCCTGGACGCGGTGGCGGATGACCTTGGTGATCTGGAGGTTGTGGTTCCGGAGGATGAAGCTGTCGCCTCGCCGCGGGATCTCGCCCAGGTAGTTCATGACCAGACCGCCCAGCGTGTCGATACCTTCGTCGGCCTCCAGGACCAGGCCGATCTCGCGCTCCACGTCCGAGAGGAGGGCCCGGCCGTGGACGCGCCAGGCGCCGGTGGGCAGCTGGACGATCGCCTCCTCTTCCGGCTCGCCCTCGTCGTAGACCTCGCCGAAGATCTCCTCCAGGATGTCCTCCATCGTGACCAGGCCGGTGGTCTGACCGTGCTCGTCGAGGACGATGGCCAGGGCTGGCTTCCGGGTCTGGAAGTCTCGCCACAGATCGTGGATCTTCTTCCCTTCCGGGATGAAGTAGGGCCGGGTCAGGAAAGGCCCCAGCTCGCGGCGCCCGGCCAGCAGGTAAGGCTTGACCTTCAGGATGGACTCGATGTTGTCCAGGTTTCCCCGGTAGAGGGGCAGCAGCGAGACCTTGGCCTTGCGGACGAACTGGGGCAGCCGATCCGGCGGCCAGTCGAGATCGCCGGCCAGGACCTCCATCCGAGGGGTCATGACCTCTCGCGCCACCGTCTCGTGAAACTCGTCCAGGTACTCCAGGATGTCGTCGTCGGTGGGCGCTCGCGATCTGCCACCGGCTGTCTCGGGCGGCGGATTCACGGCCGCCGGTTCGGGGAACAGCCGGTCTGCGAATCGCCGGCTCGCCCAGCCCAGGGGCAACGCCCCCAGCCTCAGGAAGCTCGTGGCCGCCGCCACCGGACGGGCGGTGGCCTGGGCGAAGGCAAACGGGCTCGCGGCCGCCAGCACTCTCGGGACGATCGAGCCGGGAATCAGCAGCACCACGAGCGACACGCCGACCGCGACCGCGACTGCCGGGCCGGCGCCCAGCCGGTCGAGCAGCAGGTCGGTCAGCAGGGCGGCGAAGGCCACCTGGGCCAGGACGCTGCCGAACAGCAACCCCGCCAGCAGTTCCCGGGGGTTCTCGAGCAGGCGGGTTGCCGCCTTTCCCGCCGGGTCCTCCGCTTTCCCCAGGCGCCTGCGCTGCTGTCGCGTCAGGCTGAAGAGGGCCGTCTCGGCGCCGGCGAACAGGGCAGCCGCGGCGAGCAGCAGGAGCAGGAGCGGTAGTTGAACGGCGACGGAATCCACTTGAGCGGCAACCCTCCCGGCGGACGGTGGTCCGCCATGTTCTTACTGTTATATCCGCTGCATCGTTCGAACTCCAGGAGAGATGGCCGTGGCGGGGCTGGCGGAGCGAGGGAGAACGCGACCGGGGCACCGGGGTTGGCCGGAGGCGTCCAATGGTCGCGACATGCTTTCCTCCCCCCGAGTGCGCGTGCTAACATGCCCGGTGCGGTTTGGGCTCTGGCCTCCGCATGGAGTTCGGAACGGCGGCATCGCCAAGTGGTAAGGCAACTGATTGCAAATCAGTCACCCC
>CAZSVK010000447.1:0-4753 GCA_964610245.1 uncultured bacterium | reverse complement strand
GCGTTCAAGGGGCCCGACATCCTCGAGATCGACATGACCAACGACTGCAACGTGTCGTGCGCCGGTTGCTGGTGTCACAGCCACCTGATGGGCGACCGTCGGTTCGCGGGCGCGTTCAAGCAGCACTTCCTTCCGCTGGAGACGATCCGGCGGCTGATCGACGATGCGGCGCGGATGGGCACCCGGCGCATCCAGCTGGCGGGTTCGGGCGAGCCGTTCATGCACCCGCAGATCTGGGACGTCATCCGTCACGTGAAGGAGAAGGGTCTGGAGCTGGCGATCATCACCAACTTCACGCTGCTCACGGAGCAGGGCGTGAAGGACCTGGTGGCGCTGGGCGTGGACGACCTGACGTGCAGCATCTGGGCCGGTTCGGTCGAGGCTTTCGAGCGCACGCACCCCGGCACCGACGGCGAGGCGTTCCTGCGCCTGGAGCGGTTGATGGTGCTGCTGCAGGGCTTGAAGGGGGCGCAGGTCAAACCTAGAGTCAAGATTTACAACGTCATCAGCAACCTCAACTACGACGACCTGGACAACATGATCGACTTCGGGCTGCGCACCGGCGCGCAGTACGTCGAGTTCACCCCGGTCGACACCATCGAGGGCTACACCGACAGCCTGAGGCTCACGCACGAGCAGAGCGAGGAGGTGCTGGCCGCCTTCGCCCGGCTGCAGGAGCGCTCCGACTACGTCAACATGCTGGGCATCGAGCACCTGGAGGTGCTGGACAACCTGCAGCACGCGCGCGAGGCCGCCGAGTTTCCCAGCCGGCTGATGAAGGAGTCGATGTACGAGGGCTTCACGTTCCACATCGAGCACCGCCACACGCGGGCGACCTGCCCGGCCGGCCTGGATTCGGCGCACGTCTACTCCGACCCGGAGAGCGCCACCGGCTACGTCTTCCTCTTCGACGAGGAGCGGTGCCGCAAGTGCCCGCTGCATGACAAGTGCAGCATCAACAAGCAGAACTACAGCGTGAAGCGCGAGTTCCTGAGTTTCCTGGGCTTCGGCTCGTTCTCGCGCCGGCTGCAGGGCGAGGTCGAGAAGGGCGAGTACGAGTCGGGCTTCGTCAACACGATGCCCTGCTACATCGGTTGGAGCTACTCGCGCGTCACCACCGACGGATTCACCATCCCCTGCTGCAAGGGTTACGGCAAGCCGCTCGGCAACCTGCACCAGGCCTCGGGCGGTTTCGCCGGGCTGTGGAACTCGCCGCGGATGCAGAACTTCCGGCAGCTCGCGCTCACGGTCACCAAGGACCATCCCTACTTCGAGCCGATCAACTGCGTGAAGTGCTGCGATAACCTCGGGATGAACCTGCGGACCCACCGCAAGGTGATGGCGCTGATGACCGACGAGCGAACGCGGTTGCGCGGGCTTTACGACCAGCTCGACGCCGCCTCTGCCTCCGACGCCGGGCCCTCGGCCCGGGAGCGGTTGCTGCCCGACGAGCATCACGCCTTTCCCGAGCCCTTCAGCCCCGCGGAACTGGTGCAGGTGGTCGCCGACGGCGCCGACGACGGCCCGCGAAACAACTCGCAGCTCGCGGAGGGCGAGGCCGGGGCCGCCGAAGGGGTGCCCCCCGTCCAGCTCACCGCCGCCGAGCTGATCGCTTTCAGGTTCAAGTGAGCCCAGATGCGCTACCACAGGGTGCAAGTCGCAGTTGGGATCCCTGGCGGGATCGGGCACAGAGAACGCAGGGGGGCCCAGCGCGGGCATTTGCCCGAAAACGAAGACATGTATCACAGAGACACAGAGGCACAGAGACACAGAGAAGTGTTTGGTTCTCCTGGAATCAACTCCCCCTCTGTGTCTCTGTGTCTCTGTGATCTCTGTGATTGGCCAATCTCGTTTCACTGTCGAATCCTCGCGCCCCGCGACGATCTTCTCGGGTAGTAGATCACTGACCTGTTCCTGCTACTACAGCT
Organism: uncultured bacterium; assembly: GCA_964610245.1. GTDB lineage: Bacteria > Muiribacteriota > UBA6191 > JACPRK01 > JACPRK01 > CAZSVK01. The sequence continues at coordinate 2,825 of CAZSVK010000447.1, read as the reverse complement.
CGCATGCCGGTGACCGACTCCAGCCGCCCGCCGCTCGACCTGCCGCTGCTGCTGCTCGCGCTGATCTTGACGCTGGTGCCGCTGGCGGTTTCGGGCTGGACCTACAACATCGAGACGGTCAAGGAGACGCTCTTCCAGACCGGCACGGCGCTGCTGTTGCTGACGATGGCCTTCCGCCGGGCTGCTTCCTTCGGGTTTCTGCGCAGGATGGACTGGGTGGCGATGGCCTATTTCTGCGCCAACTTCTTCTCGTTCCTCTTCTCGCAGGTGCAGGACGTGGGGGTCGAACAGCTACAGGTGCTGGGCTATCAGTTGCTCTTCTACCTGCTGGTGCGCGCGCTCGAACTGGACGCTCGCCGGTTCGACTGGCTGACGGGCCTGTTGCTGGGGTCGGCGGCGGCCACCTCGCTCGTGGCGATCGTTCAGGTCGTGGGCGGCTACACGGTGCGGTTCGGGGTGCCCTGGGAGACGAGGGCGACCGGGACCTTCGTGCAGCCGACTTTCCTCGGGGCGTTTCTCTCGGTGACGCTGCCGCTGGCGCTGCAGAGGATCCTGAGGCCGGCCGCGGGCAGGCGCCGCTGGGTCACCGGGCTGGGGGCCTTCCTGGTGATACTGACCGGGCTGCTGCTCTCGCTCTCGCGCGCGGGCTGGCTCGCCGCGGCGCTCGGGCTCTTCGTGCTGGTGCTGATGGATCGGGGGCTGGTACCGGCCTTTCGTTCGCTGCTGCCCTTCGCGGTGGCGATGCTCGTGGTGTTCGGACTGCTGCTCTGGTGGCGTCCGCCGACCAACCTGGATCTCTCCCGGATGAGCCCCCGGAGCAGCCGGTCGAACCAGGAGCGGGTGGCCATCTGGAGCGGTTCCTCGCGGATGGTGCTCGATCGACCGGTGCTGGGATTCGGGCCGGGGAACTTCGCGCCCTGCTTCGTGGTCTACGCGCCTCCCTACCTGCAAGAGATCTCGGCCAGCGAGAACATGCGGGCGCTGCACGCGCACTCCGAGGTGCTGCACGTGGCGGTCGAGTCGGGGTTGGTGGGGCTCGGGTTGTGGCTGGCCCTGCTGGCGCTGGCGGTGCGCTCGTTGCTCGAGCAGGGGCCCGAACTGGAGCCGGAAGAGGTGAACCTGAGGCGGCTGCACCTGGCGATGCTGGCGGCGTTACTGGTGAATGCCGCGATCGGACTGGACGGGCGGTTCACGACCAGCTCGATGCTGCTCTGGTACCTGCTGGGGATGGCGGCCTCGCGCGAGCGGTGCGCGCCCGCGGGCGATTCGACGGTCAGGCGGCCACTCCTGGTGGCGATGGCGGTATATCTGATGTGGTTGCCGCTGGACGCGCTGGAGGCGGATCACGAGAAGATGGTCGGGGCGAGCCTGCACATGACCGATAGGCCCAAGGAGGCGCTCTTCCACCTGGCCAACGCGGTGATGCTGAAACCAGCCGATTCGGAGGCGCACTTCCTGCGGGGGCGCAACTACGTGGCGATGAAGGATTACCCCGGGGCCGAGACCAGCTATCTCGAGGCGCTGCGGCTGGATCCGTTCAACCCGGCGCTGTGCTATAACCTGGCGAAGGTCTACATCCGGACGGCGCAGTTCGACCGCGCGCGGCGTTTGCTGGAGCTGGCGGTGAAGGTGAATCCGCGGTTCGAGCTGGCCCGGCGAGAGCTGGAACGACTGGAGAGGTGGTGACGATGGAGAACCAGCGCGGAGAGGGGAAAGAGGCAACAGGGAACCCTCTCAGGGGCGCCGCCCCCGAACCCCCGCCAGGGGTGAAGTTCACCCCTGGACCCCCCGATGACTGGAGTGAGTCGTCGTCACGCTCGCAGGCACGAGTCCTGGGGAGTGGCGCTCAGACCTTGCGGCCACCTCGCTCGGGCGGGGCCGGGGCCCGGGGCATGACGATGCTCGAGATCCTGATCGTCGTGATGCTCGTGGGGGTCGTGGTGCCGCCGCTGACCTCGTCGCTGTCGCGGCAATCGGCCCAGCGCGCCCGCAACACCGCTCGAGACCTCGCGCTGATCTACGCCGAGGAGGGGGTGGAGCTGATGCTGAACGGGGGGTATGCCAAGTGGTGGCCAGTGGTGAGGCCGCCAGGGACGACTCTAGCAGTATGGCCTCCAAACGCCCCCTACACGAATCCGCCGTACATGTACAGTCGAGCATTCACCCTTGCTACAAGTCCAAGCACGCCAAGTCTCAATCCCAACGCACTGACTGTGACAGTGCTGGCCACTGGCGGAGCTAGCGACGATCCGTTCAACCCATTCATCGGAGACCGAGGTTCTACTCCGGCCATTCCGATGACCTTCCAGCCGTGGTCGCAGTTCGGCCGGCGCTACACGCTCTACAGTCCAGACAACAACGCCACCACGCTTGAGTGCACGGTCAGCGTATGGTTCGGTCCCGAGGCAGCCGATGTCGTTACAGTGCCTCTGTATCTGGGCAACCACACCAATTCGAGTAATCGACGAGAGTTGCTCTACCTGCCCACCGGAGCATTACCTGCAACGATCGCAACCCTCGACACAAACCCCGCGTTGCAGACCTCGCGCCCTTGGGGAAACGTGGAGCAGCCCGCAACGCGGGCGCTCAGGGACAACACGTATCCAGCGGAGCCGAATCCGGCGTGGGGAGGCTATCCGCCGTGAGGGCCAGACCGTACCGGCAGATGCTCACCGCAACTGAGTGTAACTGACGGCAATTTCGTCACCCAAGTACTCGACCCCGCCGGAAACCAGAATCTGGCGAACGCGCCCGCTTGTCATGAGGTAGTCTGTCGCATTACGACGGGCATACCAAGCATAGATGAAGCAGCGAGAGGTCAACCC
>CAZSVK010000446.1:456-4805 GCA_964610245.1 uncultured bacterium | reverse complement strand
CCCCTGGCGAGGGTTCGGGAGCGGAGCTCCCGACAGGGTTCTCGATTTCTTCACACGCTCAGAAGTCCCGCAGCTCGACGTGCTGGCCGTAGACCCGCTTCAGCGCGCCGATCACCTCGCCCAGGGTCGCCCGCCGCTCCACCGCCTCGAGGATCGGGCCGACGAGATTGCCCGTTCCGGCCGCCTCGCGCTCGACGGCGGCCAGCGCCCGCGCCGTGGCGGCCCCGTCCCGCTCGCGGCGCAGGGCAGCGAGCCTCGCGTGTTGCCGTCGCTCGACCTCGGGGTCGATGCGCAGCACGGGAATCGTGGACTCCTCGGATGAAACGAAGCGGTTGACTCCGACGACCACGGCGCGGCCCGACTCGAAATCCTGCTGCTGCCGCCAGGCCGATTCCTGGATCTGCCGCTGCACCCACCCGGATTCGATGGCCGCCTTCATCCCGCCCAGCCGGTCGACCTCGGCCAGCAGGGTGGTGGCCTCTCGCTCCAGGCCGTTCGTGAGCGACTCGATGCAGTAGGAGCCGGCGAACGGGTCGACCGTGGAGGTCACGCCCGACTCGTGGCCGACGATCTGCTGCGTCCGCAGGGCGATGCGCGCCGACTCCTCGGTCGGCAGCCCCAGCGCCTCGTCGCGGCTGTTGGTGTGCAGTGACTGGCAGCCGCCCAGCACGGCGGCGAGCGCCTGCAGCGCCACGCGCGTGACGTTGTTGCCCGGCTCCCGCGCGGTGAGCGTGCAGCCGGCCGTCTGGGCGTGGAACCGTACCTTCCGGCAGGCCGCCTCCTCGACGCCGAAGCGTTCGGCCACCAGCCGGCTCCAGAGGCGGCGGGCGGCGCGGAACTTGGCGATCTCCTCCAGGAAGTTGTTGTGGACGTTGAAGAAGAAGCTCAGCCTTGGCAACAGCCGCGCCAGATCGATGCCGGCCTCCCGGGCCGCCGCGACATAGGCGAGACCGTCGCCGAAAGTGAAGGCCAGCTCCTGCGCCGCCGTCGAGCCGGCCTCCCGGATGTGATAGCCGCTGATGCTGATCGGATTGAACTTCGGCATCCGGGCGGCGCAGTGGCCCAGGACGTCCGTCACCAGCCGCATCGAGGGGGCGATCGGGAAGACGTGGGTGCCTCGGGCGACGTACTCCTTGAGGATGTCGTTCTGCACCGTGCCCGAGAGCTTCTCCTCGGAGATGTTCCGGCGGCGGGCGACCGCCACGTACATCGCGAGCAGCACGGCCGCCGTCGAGTTGATGGTCATCGAGGTCGAGACCCGGTCGAGCGGAAGTTCCTCGAACAGCTCGTCCATGTCCTCGAGCGACGAGATCGAGACGCCCACCTTGCCGACCTCGCCCGCGGAGAGAGGATCGTCGGCGTCGAGGCCGAGCTGCGTCGGCAGGTCGAAGGCGGTCGAGAGACCGGTCTGGCCCGCCTCGAGCAGGTAGCGGAAACGCCGGTTTGTCTCGGAGGCCGAGGAGAACCCGGCGTACTGACGCATCGTCCAGAGGCGCTCGAGATACATCCGCGGCTGGACGCCCCGGGTGAACGGCGGGGATCCGGGGTCGCCCAGGTCGCGGCCGGGCTCGAAGCCGGCCAGATCGCCGGCGGTGTAGACCGGCTTCATTCCGCGTTCAGCGGCCATCGGCGACTCCCGGGCCCTCCAGGGGCGTGAGTTCCAGTAGCAGGGCGCCGGACTCGACGGTGTCGCCGGGTCCGACGAGTATGCTCGCGACCCGGCCAGGCGCGGCGGCGCGCAGCTCGTTCTCCATCTTCATCGCCTCGAGGATCAGCAGCTTGTCGCCGGCCGCCACGACGTCGCCGACCGCCACGGCGAGCGAGACGACCTTTCCCGGGATGCGGCTGCGGACCAGGCCGGCCGCGGCGGCGTCGGGCGCGGCGCCGCCGGCGCCCAGTTCGAGCATCGCCTTCTCGCGCGCGTCGAGCACCGCGAAGTCGTAGGTCTCACCGCGGACGCAGACCACGGTGCGCCCCTCGCTCTCGAGGAAGTGGACGGCGAACTGCTCGCCGCCGGCCAGGATCGACAGACACTCCGGATTGACCTGCACGACGTCGGCCCGGACGACCCGGTCGCCGAGCCGGAAGCTCCAGTCCGGTCCCTCCCGCGTCACCTCGACGGCGGTCGAGCCCTGCTCGTCGGTAGCGTGGTAGGTCACCGCCATGGCGCGCCTCCTCCCGGTCGGCCCGAGAGCTTCCAGGCGCTGCGGCCGGCCGGCGCCGCGGGCGCGCTTCCCGAGACCCGCCGGTGGCGCAGGAAGGCCGCGGCGATGGCCGCGATCTCCCGGTGACGCTGCGGCTTGCCCGGGTCGTGGAGTGAAAGGTGTCTGTCGATGAAGTCAGTCGAGAGGTCGCCCGCCACGAAGGCCGGGCTCGCGAGCAGCAGCTCGTGGAAAGGCACGGTCGTGCGGATACCCTCGATCACGAATTCGCGCAGGGCGTCGCGGGCGCGCGCGATGGCCGTCGCCCGGTCAGGCCCCCAGGTGAGCAGCTTGGCGATGAGCGAGTCGTAGTGCAGCGACACCTCCGAGCAGGTGAAGACGCCGGTGTCGACCCTGACGAACGGCCCGCGTGGGTGGCGCAGCACGCGGATGACCCCGGGCGAGGGCACGAAGCCGTTGAACGGATCTTCCGCCGTGATGCGGCACTCGATCGCGTGCCCTCGCGGCCGCACCTGTTCCTGCGTCACCGAGAGCGGCTCGCCCGAGGCGATACGGAGCTGCTCCCAGACGAGGTCCAGGCCCGTCACCAGCTCGGTGACCGGGTGTTCGACCTGCAGCCGCGTGTTCACTTCCAGGAAGTAGAACGCACCATCGCGGTCGACCAGGAACTCGACCGTGCCCAGGTTGCGGTAGTTCGCGGCGCGCACGGCGGCGAGCGCCGCGGCGCCCATCCGCTCGCGCAGCTCGGGCGTCACGAAGACCGAGGGCGACTCTTCGAGCAGCTTCTGGTGGCGGCGTTGCACCGAGCACTCGCGCTCGCCCAGGTGCACCGCGTGGCCGTGGGCGTCGGCCATCACCTGCAGCTCGATGTGGCGGGCGCCGGCCAGGTACTTCTCGACGTAGACCGAGGGGTCGCCGAACGACGTGCGGGCCTCGGAGGCGGCGCGCTCGAAGGCCGCCTCGAAATCCTCCGGCCTCTCCACGACGCGCATGCCCTTGCCTCCGCCGCCAGCCGCCGCTTTGATCAGCACCGGATAGCCGATGGCCGCCGCGGCGGCCAGGCCGTCCTTCGGCGACGCCAGCTTCTCCTGGATGCCCGGCACCACCGGCACGCCGGCAGCCGCCACCAGCCGACGCGCCGCGGTCTTGCCGCCCAGGGCGCGGATCGCCGCGGGCGGCGGCCCGACGAAGACGAGCCCGGCTGCCTCGCAGGCCTCCGCGAAGTCGGCGTTCTCCGAGAGGAAGCCGTAGCCCGGGTGGATGGCATCGGCGCCCGTCTTGCGCGCTGCGTCGAGCACCCGCGTCGGGTCGAGGTAGCTCTCCCGCGCCACCGCGGGGCCCAGGCAGCAGGCCTCGTCCGCGGAGAGCACGTGACGCGCCGAGCGATCGGCCTCGGAAAAGACGGCGACGGTGGCGATGCCGTGCGCGCGGCAGCAGTCGATGACGCGGCAGGCGATCTCGCCGCGATTGGCGATGAGCAGTTTGCGGATGGGCATTAGGAAGGGGTAAGGGGTTAGCGGTTAGGGGTTGGGCAAGGGGCAAGGGGCAAGGGGCCAGGGGCAAGGGGTCAGGAACTGCGGACGGCTCGAAGGTCGATGCGGCGCCAATTGCGACGGGCGAGGGCTTCACGGCCTCCGGTCGCCCGCCGGGGAGATGAATTTGACAACGGCGCGTGCAATGTTCCTAACCCCTAACCCCTAACCCCTAACCCCTAACCCCTGTCTTCACAACGGAATGTTGCCGTGCTTTCTCGGCGGGTTGCTGTCTTTCTTGGTCTCGAGCATCCGGAGCGCGGCGGCCAGCTTGGGGCGAGTCTCGGCGGGGTCGATCACCTCGTCGACGTAGCCCTTCTGCGCGGCCACGTACGGGCTGGCGAACTTCTCGCGGAACTCGCGCACCTTCTGTTCACGCACGGCGACGGGATCCTTCGCCTCGGCCAGCTCCTTCTTGTACAGGATGCTGACGGCGCCCTCGGGGCCCATCACGGCGATCTCGGCGGTGGGATAGGCCAGGTTCACGTCGCCCCGGATGTGCTTGCTCGACATCACGTCGTAGGCGCCGCCATAAGCCTTGCGCGTGATGACCGTGATCTTGGGCACCGTCGCCTCGCAGTAGGCGTAGAGCAGCTTTGCGCCGTGCTTGATGATGCCGCCCCACTCCTGCTCGGTGCCCGGGAGAAAGCCGGGG
>CAZSVK010000446.1:0-446 GCA_964610245.1 uncultured bacterium | reverse complement strand
TGCGCAGGGTGAGCCCGACGCGGGGCACGGTCACCCGGGCGTAGGCGAAGGCGAGCTGGGCGCCGTGGCGGATCATCCCCCGCCACTCCATGTCCTTGCCCGGATAGAAGCCGGGCGTGTCCACGATGGTCACCAGCGGCAGGTTGAAGCAGTCGCAGAAGCGGACGAACCGGGCCCCCTTGAGCGACGCCGCGATGTCGAGCGTGCCGGCCAGCACCGCGGGCTGGTTGGCGACCACGCCGATGGGGCGGCCCTCGATGCGGGCGAAGCCAACGACGATGTTCTGGGCATACTCGGCGTGCACCTCCAGGAACGAGCCCCGATCGACCACGCGCTGCACCACTTCCTTGATGTCGTAGGGCTTGTTCGGGTTCTCGGGCACGACGTCACGCAGCGCCGGCTCCAGGCGAGAGGCGGGGTCGTCGCAGGGCACGACCGGCGGATCT
>CAZSVK010000445.1:0-4808 GCA_964610245.1 uncultured bacterium | reverse complement strand
GTGGGCGCTGGCCCTGCTGACGCTGGCCTTCTGGCGGCGCAGGCGAACTCGGATCGCGAGGAGGCTCGCTCCGCGGGGAGACGTATGAGTGCGGCCCTGTGCAGTTCTTCGCGCGTTCGTCGCACGTCATGCGCGTCAGCACCATCGCAGCACTGGCCGGTTCGCGGAAGGCGGCAGAGCGTCTTGATGAGTTCTTGACGGCTCCTGGCCGTATCCTGATACCGGTTTGACGGGCCTATCCTCTATGATTTGCGCTTCGGTTCGAGGGCCCAGGGAAGTGTCTGCCCTCCCGAGGCAGGTGATTCATGTCTCAACCCCAGCCATCAGGATCCAGGTCGACTCCCGGCGAGTCCGGTGAGGGCGATTCCCCTTCGTCGTTCCAGCGCATCAAGCGGTTGCTGCTCGGCAAACCGAAGGACCTGGACGATCCGAAGCTGTTCCACCAGATGTCGCTGGTGGCGGTGCTGGCCTGGGTCGGCCTGGGCGCGGACGGTCTCTCCTCTTCCGCCTACGGGCCGGAGGAGGCCTACCGCGCGCTGGGCGAGCACACCTACCTGGCGGTCTTTCTCGCGATGGCGACCGCGTGCACGGTGCTCATCATCTCGCGGTCGTACCACTACATCATCGAGCACTTCCCGTTCGGCGGCGGGTACGTGGTCTCGAGCAAGCTGCTCGGCGCCTATCCGGGTCTGCTCAGCGGCTGCGCGCTCCTGGTCGACTACGTGTTGACGATCTCGATTTCGATCGCCAGCGGCGGCGACGCGCTCTTCAGCTTTCTGCCAGCGTCGGTGGCCTATCTGAAGTTCCCGATCGAAGTCGCGGCGATCGTGGCGCTGATCGTGATGAACCTGCGGGGCGTCAAGGAATCGGTCACGGTGTTGCTGCCGATCTTCCTGCTGTTCGTCCTCACGCACATCGTCATCATCGTCGTGGGAATCGGGACGAACCTGGGGCGGCTGCCCGCGGTGGCCCAGAGCACGATCGACGGGGTGCACCAGGGCGTCCAGAGCCTGGGCGTCTGGGGACTCGTGCTGCTGTTCCTGCGCGCCTACTCGATGGGCGGCGGCACCTACACCGGAATCGAAGCGGTCTCCAACGGCGTCAACATCATGCAGGAGCCGAAGGTCGCCACGGCCCAGAAGACGATGGTCTACATGGCCGCGAGCCTGGCCTTCACCGCCGGCGGAATCCTGCTCTGCTACCAGCTCGCCGGGACGCACCACGTGCCGGGGATGACGATGAATGCCGTGCTCACCGAGCAGATTGTCGGGGGCTTCCACCTCGGCATCGTGCCGCTCGGCCACTGGTTCGTGGTTATCTCGCTGCTCTCCGAGACGCTCCTGCTCTTCGTTGCGGCCCAGGCCGGTTTCATCGACGGCCCGCGCGTGATGGCGAACATGGCGCTCGACAACTGGTTGCCCCGTCGCTTCGCCTCCCTCTCCGATCGTCTCACGATCCAGAACGGCGTGCTCCTCATCGGCGCGGCCGCGCTGGGCACTCTCTACATCACCTCGGGCAGCGTCTCTCGCCTGGTGGTGATGTACAGCATCAACGTCTTCCTGACGTTCTCGCTCTCCAACCTGGCCATGTGCCGGTTCTGGCGGCGTCGGCCGCCCGCGCCGGGCCGGGTCCGCATCTTCGGCACGCATGTGGTTGCACTGCTGCTCTGCTGCAGCATCCTGATCGTCACGGTGCTCGAGAAGTTCGCCGAGGGTGGCTGGCTGACGATGATCCTCACCGGCCTGCTCTTCGGTCTGTGCCTGCTGATCAAGGGGCACTACCGGCACGTGGCGACGGGGTTCCAGACGCTGACCGACGCGCTGGCGAACCTGCCGGGGACTCCCTCGCGCGTGCCCGGGCCGCTCGACCCCGCCAAGCCGGTGGCCATCCTGCTGGTCGGCGGCTACAGCGGCCTGGGCGTCCACTCGCTGCTGTCGATCCAGCGTTCGTTTCCGGACCTCTACAAGGCGTTCCACTTCGTGTCGGTCGGCGTGATCGACACCGGTAACTTCAAGGGTAAGGCCGAGGTCGAGAACCTGCGCGAGGCCTGCGAGTCGGCGCTGGCCCAGTACGTCTCGCTGGCCAACAAGCTCGGGTTCCCCGCCACGTCGGCCTACGCCATCGACACCGACGTGGCCGAGGCCGCGGAGGGACTCTGCCACGAGGCCGCTCAGCGATACCGGCGCAACATGGTCTTCGCGGGCAAGCTCGTCTTCGAGCAGGAGCGATGGTACTACCGGCTGCTGCACAACGAGATGGCTACCGAGTTGCAACGCCGGTTGCAATGGAAGGGCCAGCCGATGGTGATCCTGCCGGTGCGCGTGATCGAGAAGCGGTAGCGACGGCCCGGCCGGTCCCGCGCTAGACTTCTGGCCGGCATGGCCGCGTCGATGAAGTTCTCGAAGGAGTTCCTGGCGAGCTACCGGGTGGTGCGGGCGCTGGGCCAGGGCGGGATGGGGCTGGTCGTCGAGGCCGAGCACCTGAGGCTGCGCCGTCGGGCGGCCATCAAGTTCCTGCGGCCGGAGTGCTTCGACGCCGCGACCCGGGAGCGGTTCGTCCGGGAGGCGCGCATCCTGGCCAAGCTGTCGCACCCGAACATCGTGCAGGTCTACGATGCCAGCCTCGAGGGCGAGCAGCCGTATCTGGCGCTGGAGTATGTTGACGGGCCGACGCTCGAGGCGCTGGTGAAGCAGAGGGGCGTGCTCAAGCCGCTCGACGCGATCCGGCTGACGAGGCCGCTGCTCGACGGGCTCGGCTATCTGCACGCCGCCGGCGTCCTGCACCGAGACCTCAAGATGGCCAACGTGCTCGTGGCCGGTGGAAAGGTCCCCAAGCTGGCCGATTTCGGGCTGGCCTGGCTCGAGGGCGGCTCTCGCCTCACCGCCAGCGGGCTGGCCGTGGGCACTCCGATGTACATGGCGCCCGAGCAACTTCTCGGGCAGCCGGCGGGGCCTCGGGCAGACCTGTACGCGGTGGGGATGATGCTGGGGCGGATGCTCACCGGCGCCAACCTGATCCGCGTCGAGAGCGCCGCGGGGCTGCTGGCCGTCAAGACGACGATGACCGCGGAGGACGTCACGGCGCGGCTGCCGGGCGTGCCGGCCGCGCTCACGGCCGCGATCGCCCGATGCCTGGCTCCGGACCCGGCGGCGCGCCCGGGTTCGGCCGAGGAACTTGCTCAACTGCTCCAGGAAGCCTGTCAGGGTCCTTCCGGACGCCGCGCGCGCGCCGCCGCGGGGCCGTCGGAACCGCAGGCGGTCGCCGAGCCGGCCGCTCCGGTCCGTGGCGCGGGAGTGGCCGCGGCCGCGCGTCGGTTCTGGCTCGTGGCGCTCGGAGCCTTCGTGGTGCTGGGCGCTGCCGGGCTGATCGGCTCGCGGGCGAGGGCGCCGGCCCCGGATGCGTTCACGCCCAGGGAGATCGAGGTTCGGGCCTTGCCGGGCGCCGCGAGGGTGAGCTGGAAGACCGGCGAGCCCTGCCCGTCTCGCCTCTCGCGCGGGGCCAGCGTCGTGGGCACCGACGCGGCGACCCGAGAACACGTGGTGGAGGTCTCGCCGGTGGCCTGGGCCGCCCCCGGTGAGGCCCGGTTGCTGTTGCCCGACGGCGCCGTGGCCGCCTCGATCGCATTGAAGGCCGAGCCGGTGGCTCTCTCGCCGACGGTCGAGCGGCACGGCCCCGAGGTCTGGCTGAGGCTTGCCCTGCCCGAGCCGATGCCGCTCACCGTGACGTTTACACGGCCGGGAGGCGAGGCGGGGTGGGTCGTCAGGCTGCCCGAGCGCAAGATCTTCCGGGAGGCGATCCCGCTCGAACCGGAGCAGGGCGAGCTGCAGGCGACTCTCTCGCTGCCTCCGGGCCGGGTCGTGCCCCAGCGGCTCGGACCGTTCGCGTTGCCCGTTCCGGAGAAAGTCCTGATAAACCTAGCCAGGGCCCTGAACACGCTCTCGCTCAACTCGCAGGTCAGAGAGGTCTCTCTCGAGGCGACCTTGAACCAGGGCTCGCCGCGGGCGGCCGAGAGGCGGTTCGAGGCGCTGCTCGGCTCGATCCGGTGGAGGGAGCGTTACGACGAGGTGGCCCGGGCCGCCGCCTGGGTCCTGAGGCCGGCCAACCCGAATCTGGCGTTCAAGGCCGAGCTGTTGCGGTGGCTGGAGAGGGTCCAGATGCTCGACGCCGCCGCGCGCACCCTCGGGCTGCGGTTCGAGACCGGGGCGGACAGGCTACTCGGGAAGCACTGGGAGAGTTCCACCGGCATCCCAAAGGGCAGGCTGGTGGCGGACGCGCGCTTCGACCCGCCCTGCGAGCTGCTCGGGAGCCTGGTCTCCAAGCTCGCGCAGAGCGCGTTCCCGAAGTCCGCCACCGATCGGAGGGAGGTCGAGTTCGACCTGCCGGACCTGACGCGGGTTTCCCGGGCGCACGTGACGCTGTTCCTGTCGGGGGCGCGACCTGACGTGGGGGTGGATCTCAAGCTGGACCCGGGCTCGTCTTGCGTCCTGCGGTTGCAGTGCCTGTACCCGGGGCGCGACCGGCCCGAGGGGCAAGCGGTCGTCACCCACGGCGTCGATCCCTCGTTCCTGAGGGCGGGCCGGCACCGGCTGGAGCTGAGTCTCTCGACGGTGGTGGGGTTCGCCGCGTTCCACCTGACGGTGCACCGGGTGCAGCTGCGGGTCGAGTGAGGGGGGCCTGGGCCCGGCCTCCGTGGCGGCTCGGTTCTCTGGTAGGCTCCAGGATCGATGAGCCTGCTTGTCGCGGCGGTCGTTCTCGCGGCGCTGGGCGCCTTCGGCCTGGCGGCCCAGGTCCTGCTGATGCGGGAGTTC
>CAZSVK010000444.1:0-4827 GCA_964610245.1 uncultured bacterium | reverse complement strand
CCGGCGGTCTGGGCGTCCTCTTCGGGCGCCTCGAGGATGAGCTCGTTACACGGGTCGATGCAACCGTCGCAGATGTAGACGTCCGGACCGGCGATGAGCTTGCGAACCTGGTTCTGAGTCTTCCCGCAGAAGGAACACTTGTAGTGCGTCTTGTTGAACATTTCCTAGCCTTTCCCGTCTCCGCCGCTGAAAGGATCGCCGGGGCGCGTATAGACCTTGTCGATGATTCCGTATTCCTTGGCCTGCCAGGCGGTCATGAAGAAGTCCCGCTCGGTATCCTTCTCTATTCTTTTCAGTGGCTGGAGCGTATGGGCAACCAGAATCTCATTGAGAAGCCGCTTGATCCTCAGAATCTCGTGGGCGCGGATCTCGATGTCCGAGGCCTGTCCGCTGGCGCCGCCGAGGGGCTGGTGGATCATCACTGTGGAATGCGGAAGGGCGTAGCGCTTTCCGTGGGTCCCCGCGGCCAGTAGTACGGCCGCCATGCTGGCGGCCTGGCCGATGCAGATCGTGGAGACGTCGGGCCTAATATAGTTCATCGTGTCATAGATGGCCAACCCGCCGGTCACCGAACCCCCGGGACAGTTGATGTAGAACGAGATGTCTCGTTCCGGATCTTCTGCCTCCAGGAAGAGCAGCTGGGCGATGATCAGGTTGGCCAGCTCGTCGGTGAGCTCGCAACCCAGGAAGATGATGTGGTCCTTGAGCAGCCTCGAGTAGATGTCGTAGGCCCGCTCGCCTCTGCTGGTCTGCTCGACCACCATCGGGATCAACACGAAGGAACCTCCAGGGTCCGGCCCGCGGCGTGCCGGGGGCCGATGTCGGAGCAGGGGTTGCTACTCGTCGCCGTGGTCGTGCTCGTGGTCGCAGTCGGGGCCGTGTTCGTGCTCGTCCTCGTCGTGCTCGTGATCGCAGTCCGGGCCGTGCTCGTGCTCGTCGTGCTCGTGGCCGGTCTCTTCCTTCAACCCGAGCAACTGCTCCTTGAGACGGTCCAGCGCCCGCTCGCGTGCGATATCCTGCTTGGTGACGATCCGGCTGCCGCTCTCGTCGAGCCAGTCGAACAGCTCCTCGGCCTTCTTGCCGAGCGCCCGCGCCATCGCATGGATGCGCATCTCGACTTCCTCGTCGGTGACGGTGATCTGTTCGCGCCGCGCGACGGCGTCGAGCGCGAAGTCGAGCTTGAGGTCGCCGACCGCCTCGAGGCGGCCCTCGGTCTCGATGTCGGCGGCGGCGCGCCCTTCCTCGGCAAGCCAGGTCTCGAAATCGAGGCCGCGGCTGCTCAGCCGTTCCTTGACGCGATCGACATGGTTGGCGATCCGCTTCTCGAGGGCCATCGCGGGGGGTTCGACGCTCACGCGTTCGGTCAGGGCCTTCTTCAGGGCCTCGACGGCCTTCTGCTCGGCCTCTTGCTTCCTCTGCTCGGTGAGATCGGCGTGGAACTTGGCCCGCAGCGCGGCCAGATCCTCGAAGCCGACGTCCTTGGCGAACTCGTCGGTCAGCTCGGGGACCTGCATCTTGCGGATGACCTTGATCTGGACCTTGAAGGTGCCTTCCTTGCCACGGAACCGCTCGGGGACCTCTTCACCCTGCATGGGCAGGGTGAACTCGAATTCGTCGCCGCGCTGGTGGCCGAGCAGGTGCTGGTCGAAACCGGGCACGTACTGGTCGAGACCGACTTCCATCGTCGCATTCTTGCGACTCAGGGTCTGGTAGAGCTGTCCGTCGAGCTTCGCTTCGACGTTCACCAGCAGCTGATGGCCTTTCTCGACGGGGCCCTCCTGGACCGCTTCGGAGCGAGCCATGCGACGCGCGGCCGCCTCGAGCTGCTTCTGGACCTCTTCGTCGGTCGCGGCCTCCGGCTCGACCTTGGCGACGCCGAGCGACTGGTAGTCGCCCAGGTCGACCTCGGGAGAGACCGCCACGGAGGCCTTGAAGGCGAAGGGCTGGCCGTTGGCCAGGGCGCCGTCCTCGAACAGGACCTCGGACACGGGCCGCTGGGAAAGGCTCTCGACCGCGCTGTAGTACAGGCGTGGCAGCAGCTCGCCGCGGACTTCCTTGAGGAAGACCTCCTTGCCCACGTAGTTCATCAGCACCGGCATCGGGACCTTCTTGGCCCGGAAGCCTGGCACGCGTGCCTGGCCGGAAATGGCCTTGTAGACCTTCTTGAAGGCGTCTGTGACGGCCTCCTGCTTGATCTCGACGTCCAGCTTCAGGACGTTTTCGTCGACCTTGTGGTCCTTGATCAGGAACTCGGCGGGCTGAGCCTCGGACATACCATTCCTCCGACCGGGCGTGGTCCTCTTCGGACGCCCGTTGCTGTTTCGACGGGAACAGTGAACACGTGAGGTTGACGTCTATTCCGGCGCCTACCTCACGTGATGCACTCTTCAGAAAAACTTGATGGAGCGGAAGACGGGTATCGAACCCGCGACCTTAGCGTTGGCAACGCTATGCTCTACCACTGAGCTACTTCCGCTCGAACTTTCGTATTCGGCTGTATGACCCGGTGCTGCCGCGCTCGTCGTGCGAAGGGGGGGATTCGAACCCCCATGGGTTGCCCCACCAGATCCTAAGTCTGGCGTGTCTACCAGTTTCACCACCCTCGCAACATCGGCCGGATCCTGGCCAGGCCTTTCGACGAGCCACGATCACGAGCCCCGAGGTCGGCGGGCACTATACGAGATGGTTCGAAAAAATGCAAGCGATTTCTGGCGGGGCTCGATCAACTACCCGGTAGACGACGCCTGGGCGCCGGCATCTGCAGATAGTCGATCTTCAGCGGGCCCGAGCTGCCTGGCGGCGTATCGACCTCGGGCGTCGGGAATCGCGTACGCAGCGGGTTGCGCAAGGTCGACGAATCGCGCCCCTCACGCTCCGAGATGCGCGCCAGGGAGGTGCGTCTCACCTCGCGCTGCTCGCGGTTGATCTCGATGTAAGTGGCCTTGACGATGGGGCAGGGCCGCTTGCTGAAGGTGAAGTTGTACGGATTGCGGATGAACTTCGGCTCGCCCAGCGTCCCCTGCACGCGCACACGCGAGGTCGGGCGCACGCGCGAGTCGATGGGCAGCGGTTTGGGCGTCTGGATGGTGAACCAGTTGACCATCTCCGAATTGCTCCGGAACGACTGGTCGAACTCGCCGCTGCCGCTGCCCGTCTCTCGGAAGATGATCTCGTTGGGGTTCCGTGTCACCACGATCTCCGAACCGGGCGGCGAGCTGGCGGTCGAGACGATGTAGCCGACGTACTCCACGTAGGTGCCCGGCTCCCAGACGGTCGGGGAGCTGGCCGCCTCGTTGAAGGTGACGCGCTTGGCGATACGGCCGGCAGACTCGGTGGCGCGGGCCGCCTGGAGTTGCTTGATCTGCTGCGCGACCCTGGCCGAGCTGAAATCGGCGATCACCAGGTACTGCTGGGCCAGGGCCGACTGCTCGGGGGTCAGGTTGCCGCCGGCGATGGCCTGTTCCAGCTCTTCCTTGGCGCGCGGCCAGTCCTGCTGCTGGAAGTAGAAGAGACCGTTGTTGTAGTGGATCAGGCCGAGCTGACGTCCCAGCTTGGCCACTTGGGCCTTGCTGATCTCGTCCTTCGGATCCAGGCGCGAGGCCTCGAGGAAGTAGGCGTTTGCCTCGACCGGCTTCTGCTTCGATAGCATCACCAGCCCCAGGATCCGATAAGGCACCGGCAGCGAGGGGTTCAGATCCAGCGCCCGTTCCGCCTCGAGAGAGGCCTGGTCGAAAAGGCCCGCCCGGTACTGCAGCAGCGCCAGTTTGGTCGCAATCTCGGCCGAGGTGGGGGCTGCTGTCCGGGCCTTCTGCATGGCCGACACCGCTCCGGCGATGTTGCCGAGTTGCTCGTCGATCTGGGCCTGCAGGGTCAGGAGCGGCGTCGCGTTCGGGGCGCCGGTGAGCGCCTCCTTCAACCGCCGCCGGGCGGCGTCGCGGTCGCCCTTCTTCCATGCCGCTTCCAGCTCCTGGGCAAGCTTGGTCAGATCCTCAGGGGTCTGCTCGGCCGCGGCCGACGGGAACCCCGCGGCGGGCGCCGGCTGGCCCTGCAATCGCTCGACGGCGCGCAACGCCTCTTCCAGGGCCGGGTCGAGTTCGAGCGCCTCCCGGTACTGGGTCAGGGCCTCGTTGAACTTGCCCTGCCGTTCGAAGAGTCGTCCGAGGTTGTAATGAGGCTGGGCCTGGGTGGGATCCAGCTCCAGCGCCTTCACGAACTCGTCGTAAGCCAGGCTGTCCTTGCCCTGGTAGTAGTAGGCCAGGCCGGTGTTGGTGTGGAGTGCCGACGAATCCGCCAGGACGGGCGGCGCCGGCAGCAGCGTGGCCGCGAGGGCCAGTAGCCAGCCAAGCCGAACGGAGCAGGGGCCCGGGATTGAGTTTCGGTTCATGTCGATAGGGAGGCGGGTTCCTGGAAACGACTCGGGCCCGGACTCGGGGACGTCACCAAAGGCGGCGCGCCGCCGGGCGCCACCTCATGCATCGACAGATCGGGACAGCTCGGCGAGCCGGTTGTTCCCGCGGAGCTCGGCAGGCACCGCCTCCTCCGGAGGCCAGGAGACGCGAAACCCGCCCCTTCCGTGGGAGAAAGGGACGTGGTGCGCCCGCCAGGAATCGAACCCGGATCCTCGGTTCCGAAGACCGATGCTCTATCCTTTGAGCTACGGGCGCAACCGACCGCGTCGGGGAGAGAGATGGGGCGGATGACGGGATTTGAACCCGCGACACCTGGAACCACAATCCAGTACTCTAACCAGCTGAGCTACATCCGCCGCGATCTCAGGGCTGGCGATGATATCACCGGCCAGGAGCCGAGTCAACCGACACGCAAGCG
>CAZSVK010000443.1:0-4858 GCA_964610245.1 uncultured bacterium | reverse complement strand
GGGCGGCGGGTCTGAGACGGCCGGGGTGCCCGGCCCGGTCCTTGGCGATGACAGGAGACGCTGGATGCTTGCACCTTCGAGAAGCGATTCGTACCCGGGCTTTGTGACGTTGTTGGCCGTCGCGGCGGCCCTGACCTGCTCGGGACCGGCGAGGGGCGAGGGTATCGACATGCTGACGAGGAGCGACGCGGCCGCGCGTTCGGCGCGCGTTTCGGACGTCGCCTACGACCTCACGGTGACGTTCGCGGCGAAGGCGAAGGGGTTTCGTGGCCAGGCGGTCGTCCGGTTCGCGCTGGCGGATGTGACCGCGCCGCTCAGGCTGGACCTGCGCTCGGCCGCCATCGATGCGCTGACGGTGAACGGGCAGGCTGTCGCCCGGCCCGATTCCGACGGCAACCGGGTGATGCTACCCGCGGCCGCCCTGACGACGGGCCGGAACGCGCTCGAGGTCGCCTACCGCAGCGACTACGACCGCAGTGGCAGCGGCGTCTGCGACCAGATCGACCCGGCCGACGGCCGCGAATACGTCTACACCGACTTCGAGCCGTTCAACGCCCACCGGCTGCTGCCCTGTTTCGATCAGCCCGATCTGAAGGGGATCCTGAGGCTGACGATCGTCTGTCCGCGGGGCTGGGCCGCCCTGGGGAACGCACCGGAGGCCGGCTGCGAGGCCGGTGCCGGCGTCAGCGTCCATCGGTTCGCCCCGACGACGCTGCTGTCGACCTACCTCTTCTTCGTGGGCGCCGGTGAGTACGAGGTCTTCTCGGATGGCCGGTCCCGGGTGCCGTCGCGACTGTTCGTCCGCCGTTCGATGGCCCGCTACATCGACGCGCAGGAGCTGTTCGCCCTCACGAGGCACGGGCTGGAGTTCTACGAGCACTACTTCGGCCAGGCCTATCCGTTCGGCAAGTACGACCAGCTCTTCGCCCCCGAGTTGAACAGTGGCGCGATGGAAAACGCCGGGGCGGTGACTCTCAACGAACGCTACATCTACCGGCACAAGGCCACCGACCAGGAGCGGCTCGAGCGCGCCGAGGTGATGCTGCACGAGATGGCCCACATGTGGTTCGGAGACCTGGTGACGATGAAGTGGTGGGACGGCCTGTGGCTCAACGAGAGCTTCGCCACCTACGTCGGCAACCTGGCCCTGGAGCGGGGGGGCGGCTTCAGGGCGGCCTTCGAGAACTTCCTGACCGTCGAGAAGGGCGGGGCCTGCTGGCTCGATCAGCGGCCGACCACCCATCCGGTGGCAGGCGAGGTGGCCGACACCAACACCGCTTTCAGTAACTTCGACGATATCACCTACGGCAAGGGCGCCTCGCTGCTCAAGCAGCTGGCGTTCCTGGTCGGGCCCGAGACCTTCCGGAGGGGCGTGCAGCGCTACTTCGCCCGGCACGCCTGGAAGAATGCGGCTACGGCCGACTTCTTCGCGGCACTGGGCGAGGCCGCGGGCCGCCCGCTCACCGAGTGGTGCAAGCTGCACCTGGAGAGCAGCGGCGTAAACACGGTGGTGCCTCATGTCGATTGCCAGGGGGGCAAGGTGCGCTCGCTCAGGCTCGAGCAGCTCCCCCCCGGCGGCGGCAGCGCCATGGTCCGGCCGCAGCGGCTGCAGGTGGCGCTCTATGCCGCCGATGCGGCGGGCCGGCTGAAGCTCGAACGGGTGTTGCCCGTGATGATGGAGGGTGGCTGGACGGCGGTGCCGGATGCGGTGGGCGCGCCCGCGCCGGCTTTCGTCTGGGCCAACCACGGCGACCACGCCTACGGTCGCATCTTCCTCGACCCGGTCTCGCTGGCTTGTGTCGCCGGGCAGATGAACACCATCACCGACGGCCTGACGCGCCGCGGCATCTGGCTCACGTTGTGGGAGATGGTCGACAGCACCGAACTGGCCCCCGCCGAGTTCCTGCGGATCGTCCTCGGCCAGGCGCCGCTCGAGCGGGACGCGAAGGTCGTGGAGACCCTGGTCGACGGGGTCGCGCGGGTCCTGGATTTCTACCTGGTCGCCGGCCGGACCGAGCTGACGGCTCGCACCTGCCTGCAGGCCTGGAAGTCGCTACGGGCCGCCGCCCCCGGCAGCGATCTGCAGAAGGTATGGTTCGACCTGGTGCTGGTCGCGGCGTCGCAGGAGGGGGCGCTGGCGCAGCTCGAGGCGTTGCTGGACGGCAACCTCACCGTGCCCGGCCTCGAGCTGGATCCGGAGACGCGGTGGAACATCGTGGAGCGGCTGGCGCGGTTCGCGAGGCCCGGAGCGCTCGACCGAATCCGGACCGAGCTGCGGCGCGACCCGACCGACCTGGGCAAGCGTCAGGCGCTCGGCGCCGAGGCGTCGTTGCCCGACCTCGCGCGCAAGGAGGCGCTCTGGAAGCGGTTCGTCGAGGACCGAGACGCCAGCCTCGATCTGCTCAGGCCGGCGATGCACGCCTTCCACCAGTCCGGGCAGGAGCAGCTCTCGAGCAAGTTCGCCGACCGCTATTTCGAGTCGCTTCCGAGGCTGCGCAAGGAGCGCGACCAGGAGTTTGCGGCCGACCTCGCCGAACACCTGTTCCCCGACAACCTGATCAGCCAGGAGCTGGTCGATCGGACCCGCGCCTTCCTGGCGCAGAACCCCGGCTTGCCCTCCGACACGCGCCATCCGATTCTCAACCAGCTCGACACGCTGGAGCGGACGCTGAAGATCCGGGCGCGCTGGAAGTGAGGGCGGCGGGCTAGTAGAACAGCAGCACGATCACCTGCGCGCAGACCAGGCGAAGGATCATCACGAGCGGGTAGACCGTCGCGTACGAGACGTAGGGCAGGTCGCTCTTGAACGTCGCGCTGGCGAAAGCCAGGGCGGGCGGGTCGGTCATGCTGCCGGCGAGCAATCCGCAGAGCGAGGCGTAGTTGGTGCGGTGGTACAGGCGGGCGAACACGCCGACCGAAAAGATCGGCACGAACGTGATGAGGGCGGCCAGGCCCATCCACCGGAGCCCGTCGCCCTGCGTCAGGGTTGCGATGAACTTGTCGCCCGACCGCAGGCCGACACAGGCCAGGAAGAGCGAGATGCCGACTTCCCGCAGCATCAGGTTGGCGCTGCTGGGAAGCTGCCAGACAAGCCCTCCGATATTGTGCACGCGCGAGAGCAGGATGGCGGCGAGCAGTGGCCCGCCGGCCAGGCCGAGCTTCACGGGGGCCGGCATCCCCGGCAGGCTCACCGGCACCAGCCCGAGCAGCACGCCCAGGACGATGCCCACGAAGACCGGCAGCACCTGCGGATGGTTCAGCGACTCCGCCGAATTGCCCAGAACACGTGCCGCCTCGGCCAGTTCCTCGTCCTCGCCGACGCAGAGCAACAGGTCGCCGAAGTGGATCGTGAGCTGTCGGCCGGGCGAGAATTCGAAGCCCGAACGGGTGATTCGCGTGATGGTGACGCCGTGGCGTTCCAGCAGGCGCAGCTCGGCGATGGTCTTGCCCAGCACCGTCTTCTCGGTGACGAGGATGCGCTTGACCGATAGCGGCGCAGGCAGGGCCTTCAGGTCAGCCGATGAGACCCGCCCCAGGATGACCTGGAGATCGTCGAGCCGTTCGGGTGTTCCGACCGCGTGCAGCAGCACCCCGGTCCGGAGCGCGGTGGAGGGCTTGCCGACGACGATCTCGCCATCGACCAGCACGCGGGAGATCACGACCTCCAGGTCCTTGAAGCCGGGAATCTGCGAGATGGTGCGCCCGTCGAAGTTGGAGTTGGTCACCTCGATGGTGCGAGCGATCAGCCGCGGCCGGTTGGCTCGCTCCTCGGCGGCCAACTGCTCGAGCTCGCGCTGAGGGTCGACCCGGAAGATCAGCCTCAGGAACAGCATGCAGAGGATGATGCCCAGGATGCCGAACGGATAGGCGACGGCGTAGCCCAGCGCGGCGGATCGTGCGGCGTCCTCGCCGGCTGCGCTGGCGGCCTGGGCCTCCGCGCCGGCCAGCCCGGCCAGACGTGCGCTGTTGCGATCCTTGATCGCCTGGGTGCAGGCGGCCAGCGACGGCGTGTTGGTGGTGGCGCCGCTGAAGAGGCCGACCGCGGTCGGGGCGTCGACGCCCCCCCAGAGATGGACGGCGATCGTCAGGGCGACGCCCAGAAGGACGATTGCCGCGGCCATCGAGTTGAGGGCCAGCCCCTGCCTGCGGAGAGAGTCGACGAAGCCTGGCCCCACTTGCAGGCCGATCGAGAAGACGAACAGGATCAGGCCGAACTCCTGGACGAACTCGAGCACCTCCGGATTGGCCGTGAGGTGGAAGTGTCCGAAAGCCAGGCCGCTGAAGAGTACGCCGCCCACCCCGAGGCTCACCCCGAGGAACTTGGCCTGGCCAAGGGCGAGGCCCACCGCGGCGACCAGGCTCAGTGTCACGACGGCGCCCGCTACCGAGTGCCCTGTGAACACCGCTGTCAACCAATCCATAGGTGGGAAGCTGTCCGGGGTACCGCAGCCCCGGCGTGGGCCCGGGTTGCGTGCATCACAGCCTGCCCGGCGCGATGCACCCCGGGATTCTGGGCCATCGGCGCCCCGAAATCAACCTCCGCGTCGCGAAGGGGAACTCACTCGTCGGCGGGAGGGGCGGCGTCCGCGGGCGCGAGCTTGGCGGCCAGAGTGTCCAGGCGCTGGCTCATGCTCTTCTGGATGTTCATGGCGCTGTAGTACCAGCCCGAGTCGCCGGAACCGCCCGCTTGCATCAGGTTGAACGCGAGCTGCAGGTCCTTGTCGATCGCCTGCTTCACCTTCCTGGCCTGCTCGAGAACGGCCTCGTCGGGCGACTCCTCTGCCTCGAGCTGGGCCAGCAGGGGCACGAACTGCTTCTGCTGGGCGTGGGTCGCCTTGCCGATCATGCCCTGGATGGG
>CAZSVK010000442.1:3104-4870 GCA_964610245.1 uncultured bacterium | reverse complement strand
GGGCGAAGGGACACGTGGCAGGTCCAGCCGGGAACCCAGCTCGAGCGCGAGAGCGAGCGGCCACCGGCGGACCCGGGCCGCCAGGGCGGAGGCGGCCTGCGCGGCGAGGCCGCGGGCCCCGGGTTGGTGGAGCGTGCCGCAGGGGGCCGGCTTGCGGCTCTCGAGACCTCTCATCAGCCTCGCCTTCAGCTGCTGGACAACCTCGGGATGGCTGGCCGACACGTCGGCGCCGCACGCGGGATCGACCGTGACCTCGAAAAGTTCGAGCTGCTCGAGGCGCACCTTCTTTTCGCGGCGGTTGTTCCGGTTGAGCAGCCAGCGCTGGGTGCGGATGGAAGCCTCGTTCTCCTTGAAGCTCAGGGCGGCACTGTCGGGATCGGGAGGCGGCGGAGACGGTGCCAGCAGCGGCAGCAGGGAACGGCCCTGATGAGCGCCGCATGGCGGGGCCTGCGCCAGCTGGAGGAGGGTGGGGGCCAGGTCGACGAGGCCCACCACGTCGGACACGGACCGACCCGCGGGGATGCCGCGCCCGCTCACGATCAGCGGCACGTGGACGATCGACTCGGACAGCTCGAGACCGTGGCCGAAGAAGCCGTGCTCGCCGAGCGACTCGCCGTGATCGCCGGCCACGACGACCACCGTGTTGTCGAGAGCCCCGCGGGCCCGGAGTGCATCCAGAAACACACCGCACCAGAGGTCGGCGTAGGAGACGGCGCCGTCGTAGTGGGCGATGATGTGGCGGGTGTCGTCGGCGCGGAGCTTTGCCGGAAAGACGGGCGACCTGAAGGGCAGGTGGGGCGGCTCGAGGCCGGTGTCCCGGGAGAGGTTCTCAGGCGGCAGGCTGGCGCAGGCGGTGTTGGCATCGGGCCCGGCCAGGCCAGGGGCGAAGGGCGGGAGCAAGCGGCGCCAGCGCCAGGAGACGCCGGGTTGCTGGAGGATGGAGGCGTCGAAGGCGGCGACGCGGCCCGGGTCGAAGGACATGTCGCAGACCCGGTCCAGAACGTCGTAGCGCAGGAACCCGGGCTCGTGGACCACGCCCTCGTAGCCAGGGTCGTGGATCTCGGAGAAGCCGAGAGGCGGGCTGTAGGGCAGGTGGGGGTCGTAGCCGTGGAGGAAGAGAAAGAAGGGCGCGCCGTCGAGCGAATCGAGCCACTCGACCGCGGCGGGCACCGACCAGTAGAGCGAGGTGAAGCTCGAGACGCTGCGGTAGGTCTGAAAGCCGCGGCCCAGGCCGAAGTTGGGAGCGAGCTGGCCGTCGCCCACGAAGGCGGCGGTGTGGTAGCCGCTGGCCGCCAGGTGTTCGGCCAGAGTGTGCAGCTTCCTCGACAGCGGCTGGGAGACCTCGAGCATCCCGTGGTTGAGCGGAAAGAGCGAGGTGAAGATGGTCGCGTAGGCTGGCAGGCTGAAGCTGGCCTGGGAGACGGCATTGCGGAAGAGGGTGCCGGTGCGGGCCAGGGAGTCCAGATTGGGCGTGGTCTGCCGGGGATAGCCGTAGCAGTGCAGGTGGTCGGCCCTGAGCGTGTCGACGAATAGGACGACGAGGTTCGGCGGCTTTCCGGCCTGCTCGACGCCCGGTGCCGCCAGGCCAACCCGGATCGGGGCGAGCAGGAGCAGGGCGACACAGGCCAGCCAGGCGGAAACGACGAGCGCCGGGCGGCTGGGCATGGAGAGAAGTGTAGCAGGGGTTAGGGGTTAGGGGTTGGGGGTAAGGCAACGGCGCAACTGCCGACTGAGAGCACGAGTTGCGCCGCACCCAGTCCAACCGT
>CAZSVK010000442.1:0-3094 GCA_964610245.1 uncultured bacterium | reverse complement strand
GCTGCGAGACCCCTGACCCCTGACCCCTTGCCCCTGCTAAGCTGCCGGCGATGGAGGCGCGACGGAGACGGCTGCTGCGATTGCTGCTTCTGGGCTTCTCCGCTACCTGGCTGGCATTCGTGCCGTCATGGTTCCGGATCCTGGATGGGACGTGGCCGGCCTGGGCGCTGGGAGCGCACGCGCTGGTGCTGACGGCGGCGGCCTTTGTCCTGGAGCGAAGGAACACGGCCTCCGCGGCGGCGGTTGCGGGGCTCTGCGTGTTCGCGGTGGCGATCCCGGCGCTGTTCCTGATGTCGCTCAGGGCGGCGAGCGAACCGTATCAGTACGTGCACGACAGCGCCGTGCAGTCGGAAGAGGCCATCCGTTTCCTGCTGGCGGGCAAGAACCCGTACGCCACCAGCTACGAGACCACGGTGATGGCGCAGGTCCCTTTCTGGGGGGGCAAGAACCCCGCGCTGGAACACTACGTCTACTTCCCGTACTCGTTCCTGGTGCCGGCGCCGCTCTTCGCCGCGTCGACGGCGCTCTGGGGCTGGTACGACCATCGGCTGTTCTTGCTGCTGATGTTCGGCGCCATGCTCTGGTGCGGGTGGCGCTCGGCGGCCCCCGATTGGCGAGCCCACCTGCTGATCGCGGTGGGGCTCAATCCTGCCTTCGACCTCTACGCGATTCAGGGCTCCAACGACGTGGCGGTGGTCGGGCTGCTGCTGCCCGCCATCGGCCTGGCCGGCCGCAGGCCCCTGGCCGCCGCGGGGGTCGTCGGGCTGGCGTGCGGGTTCAAGCAGACGGCGGTCTACTTCGCCTTCCTGTTCCTGGCGGATGTGTTCGGCAACCACGGCGCGCGCCGGTGCGTGCTGGCGGCCCTGGTGACCGGGCTCGTGGCAGCGGCCGCGGTGGTCCCCTTCGCCGCCTGGGACGCGCGGGCCTTCTACGACAGCACCTACGGCTACCTCGCCGGAAGCGCCAAGGTCAGCTATCCGGCGGTCGGCCTGTCGATTCCCGCGGCGGTGGAGCGGCTGGGGCTGGCGGCCACGGCGCCGGCCTGGCTGACGACCGCGCTGCAACTGGGCGTGGTACTGCCGGTGCTGCTCTGGCTGGCCTGGTCGCAGGTGCGGTCGCCGGGGGCCGCGGGTCTGGCCTTCCGGTACGGAGTGGCGATCCTGCTGGCCTTCGTCTGTGCCCGGTATTGCCATACGGCGCACGTGGCCTATGCCAGCCTCTTCTTCGTGGCGTCCTGGTTCCTGCCGGAGGCGCGGAGCGCCAAGGAACGCGCTCCCATGGTAGAATAGGGCCCCTTCGAGGATTGTCGTCCCTTGTCCGCCCTGGGCGCCAGGGCGTCTCACGAAAGGTCACAGGCCATGAATATCTGCGTGCTGGGTACGGGCTACGTCGGTCTGGTCACGGGCACCTGTTTCGCCGAGTTCGGCGTCCACGTGACCTGCGTCGACACGGACGAGAAGAAGATCGCCGCGCTGAAGGCCGGCAAGATCCCGATCTTCGAGCCGGGGCTCGAGTTTCTGGTCGAGAAGAACGCCCGCGAGGGACGTCTGCACTTCACGACCGATATGGCGCAGGGCGTCAAGGGCTCGCTCGTCGTCTTCATCGCCGTGGGCACGCCCGCGGACGAGAAGGGCCACGCCAACCTCTCCTACGTCGAGGCCGCGGCCCGCGCCATCGGCGAGCTGATGGACGGCTACAAGGTCATCGCCACCAAGAGCACCGTGCCGGCCGGCACGGGCCAGTGGATCGCCGATCTCATCCGCCAGAGCCAGAAGACGCCCGTGAACTTCGACGTTGTGAGCAACCCGGAGTTCCTTCGGGAAGGCAGCGCCATCGAGGACTTCATGCATCCCGACCGCATCGTCATCGGCGCCTCGAGCGACCAGGCGATCGCCATCATGAAGGACCTCTACCGCCCGCTCTACTTGATCGAGACTCCCTTCGTGATCACCTCGGTGGAGAGTTCCGAGATGATCAAGTACGCCTCCAACGCCTTCCTGGCGACGAAGATCAGCTTCATCAACGAGGTGGCCTTGCTGTGCGAGAAGGTCGGGGCCAACGTGCACCACATCGCCAAGGGCATGGGCCTCGACAAGCGCATCGGCCCCAAGTTCCTCCACGCCGGCCCCGGCTACGGCGGCAGCTGCTTCCCCAAGGACACCACCGCCTTCCTCCAGCTCGGCGAGAAACACGACGTGGACATGAAGATCGTCCGCTCGGTCGTCGAGGTGAACTACCGCCAACGCAAGTACATGATCGCGAAGATCATCGAAGCCGCGGGCGGCAGCGTGAAGGGCAAGACCGTCGGCATCTGCGGCCTCGCGTTCAAACCCAACACCGACGATATGCGCGACGCCCCGGCGGTCGACATCATCGAGGGCCTGCAGAAAGAGGGCGCCCGCATCCGCGCCTACGACCCCGCCTCGACGGAACAGGCCAGGCAGATGCTCAGGGACGTCACCTACTGCGAAGATGTCCTCCAGGTGGCGTCCGAAAGCGACCTGCTGGTCTTCATGACCGAGTGGAACCAGTTCCGGATGCAGGACCTGCGCGAGCTGCGCAGGGTGATGAAAGACCCGGTCGTGGTCGACCTCCGCAACATGTACGAGCCCGAGCGCATGCGGGAGACCGGCTTCCGGTACACCTCGGTCGGCAGACCCTGAAAGCCAGGTTGCAGATGTCGGGTGTCAGCTGTCAGGGCCCGGCGGCGGGGCCTCTCCAGATGAGGCTCACCTTCGAGCCTGCCGCCGGGGCGCTCGTCGCCACGGTCAACAGGCCGGTCGTCGAGGCCCAGCCGCTCGCCTTCGCCCGGGGCGAATCCGGCGGCCATCCGCTCGCCAGCCCTCTGCTCGAACTGACAGGCGTCTCCTCGATCGAGCTGGCGCCTGGCCGGATCGCGGTTCTCTGCGAACCGGGAGCCGACCTGGAAGGCCTCGCCGCCCACGTCGAGCTTGTGCTGCACGAACTGCTGCGCTGAGCCCGCGGCCTCGAGCCTCAAGCCTCGAGCCTCGAGCCTCGGGCCTCGGGCCTCGAGCCTCGGGCCTCAGAGATTGTGAAGTAATCGATTCACGGCGTTCTCCGGGGACGCTGTCCC
>CAZSVK010000441.1:0-4882 GCA_964610245.1 uncultured bacterium | reverse complement strand
CGAGGGCCATCCCGAAAAGGAGGATTGCCGACGCCAGCGACCCGAGAACGAAGTTCTTGAGCGCCGCCTCGCGCCCGGCCCGATTGGAGGCCGAGAGACCCACCAGGACGTACATGGGCAACGACATCAG
This sequence comes from uncultured bacterium, assembly GCA_964610245.1. GTDB lineage: Bacteria > Muiribacteriota > UBA6191 > JACPRK01 > JACPRK01 > CAZSVK01. Next base: position 4,752 of record CAZSVK010000441.1, on the reverse strand, counting down.
CTCGATGGCGATGAAGAGCGTCGCCAGATCGCCGGCCCGGTTCATCAGGAACATCCCGGTGAAGGCGAGCAGCGTGAGGCTGGCGAACTCGGCGGGCTTCAGGGCGAAGCGCTCCAGCACCTTCCAGGACAGCACCAGGATGAGGCCGAGGAGCAGGGAGAGCAGCAGGTCGAAGAAGTTGCTGAAGGGGTCGGCGTAGATGGCGCACGCCAGGATGGTGTGGCCGGGTCGCGCCGCGCCCGGAACGAGCGACATCGAGGCCGAGAGGACGGCGCCGGCGAGCCCGACGAGGAAGATCCAGCGCTCCCGCAGCTTCTCCTCGTCGAAGGTGAGGTCGACGAGCACGACGCCGAGGGCGGAGATCAGGACGGCGACGAAGGGCCCAAGGGCCGTGAGGTCGGCCATCGAGAACGGCAGGGAGAAAGGCAGCATGTTCAACGGGCCTCGGTGCCGGGGAGGCGTAGCGCCATCTGGGCAGCCGCGGGAGACGGGTTGCAGGCGGTGCTGAGCGAGTAGTGGTCGAAACTCCCGACCCAGTGCTCGGCGCTGGCCCGCATCGTATCGAGCCACATGTTCGGGAAGAGGCCGAGCCAGACGATCATCACGATGACCGGCACCAGGTAGCACATCTCACGGAAGTCGACGTCCTTGAGCTTCTGGTTCTTGGGGCCAAGCGGCCCGAAGAGGACCTTCTGCACGAGCCAGAGGAGGTAGACCGCGCCGAGGATGAGACCGGTCGCCGCGAAGAGGACGTAGAGCTTGTTCGGGAGCGAGAAGGCCGACAGCAGCACCAGGAACTCGCCGACGAAGCCGGAGAGCCCTGGCAGGCCCGCCGAGCCGAGCACGGCGAAGACCAGCAGCGTGGCGTAGACCGGCATCTGCTTGGCCAGCCCTCCGAACTCCTCGATGCTGCGCGTGTGCCGCCGCTCGTAGATGACGCCCACCAGGAGGAAGAGCGCTCCGGTCGTCAGACCGTGGGAGACCATCGCGTAGATGGCCCCCTGCAGACCGGCGACCTCGAGCGTGAACAGTCCGAGGACGACGAAGCCCAGGTGGCTGACGCTGGAGTAGGCGACCAGCTTCTTGATGTCGGGCTGCACGAGCGAGACGAGGGCGCCGTAGACGATGCCGATGACCGCCAGCGTCTGGAACAGCGGCGCGGAGTATCGCGCGGCCTCGGGAAACAGCGGCATCGCAAACCGGCAGAAGCCGTACGTACCCATCTTGAGGAGGACGCCCGCCAGGATGACGCTGCCGCCGGTGGGCGCCTCGACGTGGGCGTCGGGCAGCCAGGTGTGCAGCGGGAAGAGCGGCACCTTGATGGCGAAGGCCAGCGCGAAGGCCCCGAAGAGCCAGAGCTGGGTATTCAGATCGAGATCGACCTTCAACAGGTCGATGAGCGAGGCCGAGTAGGTGCCGAACTGCTGCGCGTGCGTCTGATACAGGTAGATGACCGCGACCAGCATGGGCAGCGAGCCCACCATCGTGAAGAGGACGAACTTGATGGCGGCGTAGACCCGGCGCGGCCCGCCCCAGATCCCGATGAGCAGGAACATCGGGATGAGCATCAGCTCCCAGAAGACATAGAAGAGGAAGAGGTCGAGGGCGGCGAGCGTGCCCATCATCCCCGTCTCGAGCAGGAGCATCGAGACGTAGTAGCCCTTCACGCCGTCCTGGACCGCGGAGAAGGCCGAGAGCACCACGATCGGCGTGAGGAAGGCGGTGAGGACGATGAGCAGCAGGTTCAGGCCGTCGGCGCCGACGTACCACTGGATGCCCCAATCGGGAATCCACGGGCGGCGCTCGACGTGCTGCAGCGTGGGGAACGCGCACTGGAAATCGACGAGCAGCCCCACCGCCAGGGCGAAGACGAGCAGGCTGACGCCGAAGGCGGTCCAGCGCAGCGCCTCCTTGCGATCGGAGGGAATGAGCGCCAGGCAAGCCGCGCCGAGGAGCGGCAGGAAGATCAGGAGAGAAAGGATGTTTTCGCTAAGAAAGCTCATCGCAGCACGAAAAGCGTGAGGTAGACGACAAAGCCCACCGTACCGGCGAACAGCGCCATCGCGTAGCGCTGGGTGTTGCCGTTCTGGAAGGCCGACAGGGCGCTCGACAGCCAGCCGGCCGCCGCGGGCGCCGCCGAGGAGAGCGTGCGATCGATAGCGCCGGAGTCGACGGGCCCGGCCAGGAACCTGGCCACGGCCTCCATCGGGACCACGAAGAGCCCCTCGTAGATCTCGTCGACGTAGAACTTGTCACGCGCCATCCGCACCGGCATCGCGACCTTCGCCGTGTCGGCCGCGGGCACCCGGCCCTGACGCCGGTAGACGTAGAGCGCGCCCGCGGTGCCGCAGATGGCGGCGAGCACCGAGGCGGCCAGCAGCAGCATCTCGGGGGCGGCGGCGGCCTCGTGGGCGAGCTTGGGGAAGACCGGCTCGAGCCAGCCGTCGAGAAGCCGGGGCCCGTGCAGGAAGTGAGGCAGATTCAGCATTCCGCCGACAGCGGAGAGCACCGCCAGGATCGCGAGCGGCACCGTCATCGACGCCGGGGATTCGTGCACGTGCTCGAAATCCTTCTTGGCCATCCGGGTCGGGCCGAGGAACGTCAGCGTGAAGAGCCGGAACATGTAGAAGGCGGTCAAACCGGCGGTGAGCACGCCTATCGCCCAGAGGACCGGAGAACCGTGAGGACTCGCGTAGGCGGCGCCCAAGATCTCGTCCTTGCTGACGAAGCCGGAGAACGGGGGCAGCCCGGAGATGGCCCAGGTGCCCGCGAAGAAGGTCCAGAAAGTCCACGGGATCTTGTCGCGCAGGCCGCCCATCTTGCGGATGTCCTGGTTGTGGTGGACGGCGTGGATGACGCTGCCCGCGCCCAGGAACAGCAACCCCTTGAAGAAGGCGTGCGTGACCAGGTGGAAGATGCCGGCCGTGTAGGCGCCCACTCCGACGCCGACGAACATGTAGCCGAGCTGGCTGATGGTCGAGTAGGCGAGCACCTTCTTGATGTCGTTGGCCGCCAGGCCGATCAGCGCGGCGAAGAGCGCCGTGAGCGCGCCGACCCAGGCGACGAGCGACATCACGGCCGGGGCGAGCTGGAAGAGGAAGCTCATCCTGGCGACCATGTAAACACCGGCAGTAACCATCGTGGCCGCGTGGATGAGGGCCGAAACGGGGGTGGGGCCGGCCATCGCATCGGGGAGCCACACGAAGAGCGGAATCTGGGCCGACTTGCCGGTGGCTCCGGCGAAAAGGCAGAACGCGGCCAGCGAGGCCACCGGGATGCCACCGAGCGTGGCCGCGGCCAGCACGTGGGCGTTGGCCTCGAGATCGGCGAAGGCCAGGCTGCCCAACCCTGCCTGGTGCATCGTCCAGAACAGGGTGAACATCCCGAGCTCGAAGAACATGTCGCCGATGCGGTTGACGACGAACGCCTTCTTGCCGGCGACCGCCTTGGCTGTGTCGGCGAACCAGAAGCCGATGAGCAGGTAGGAGCAGAGCCCCACGCCCTCCCACCCCATGAACATCACCGGCAGGCTGGCGCCGAGCACCAGCGTCAGCATGAAGAAGCAGAAGAGGTTCAGGTAGGCGAAGTAGCGCACCCGGCCGTCGTCGTGGGCCATGTAGCCCATCGAGTAGACGTGGATGAGGAAGCCCACGCCGGTGACCACGAGGATCATCACGGCCGAGAGCGGGTCGAGGACGAAGGCCATGTCGACCTTGAAACTCGACGCATCCATCCAGGTGTAGAGCTTGGTGTGCACCGTCCGCGCGTCCACCGGCAGCGCGGCCAGCTTGGCCACGGCGGTCGCCGCGCACAGGAACGCCAGCGCCATCGCCGTGCACGCGAACAGACCCGACAGCCGCTTGCCGTGCAGCCAGCCGAACAGCCCGTTGAGGACCGCCCCCATCAGCGGCAGCAGCACCACCAGGACAACGAGGGTCTCGAGATTCATCGATTCAGCGGCTCAGCCCTTCAGCAAGGTCAGCTCGTCCAGACGCACCGTCCGGTACTGGCGGAACATCGCCACCACGATCGCCAGCCCGACCGCGGCCTCCGCGGCGGCCACAGCCATCACGAAGACGGCCACGGCCTGCCCGTCGATCTGCTGGTGCATCCGCGAGAAGGCCACGAAGGCGAGGTTCGCCCCGTTGAGCATCAGCTCGATCGCCATCAGCACGACCAGCACGTTGCGGCGCGTCAACACCCCGACGAGGCCGATGGTGAAGAGCGCCGCGCTGATGATGAGATAGTGAATCGGGGTCGGCGCCAAGCTTCACCTCTGACGTCGTTCGGCTGTCTTCTGCCTGCGAGTGATCAGCACCACGCCCACGACCGCCACGGTCAGGAGCAGGCTGGTCAGCTCGAAGGCCGCCAGATGCCGCGTGAAGATCGATTCGCCCACCTGGGCCATCGTGCCGAAGGGCCCCGGTTGCGAGCCAAATCCCGACCTGCCGAGCCCTGCGTCGAGGAACACCCACAGGTCGGCCAGGAAGGCCACCGCCACGAGCGCCTTGAGCGCCGACTGGACGCCGGAGCGCCCCTCCGACAGCTCCTCGGGCGACAGGTTCAGCAGCATCACCACGAACAGGAACAGCACCATGATGGCGCCCGCGTAGATCAGCAACTGCAAGACCGCCACATAGCCCGCCGAGAGCTGTGCGAACAGGCCGGCCAGGCCGGTCATGCAGGCGATCAGCGCCAGCGCACAACTCACGGGGTTGCTCGAGGTGACCGTCGCGACGGCGCCGGCGACGC
>CAZSVK010000440.1:0-4883 GCA_964610245.1 uncultured bacterium | reverse complement strand
CTCCATGTAGTGTTCCAGCCCGAAAACCCTGTCGCCGGTGATGAGAGCGTTGACGGTGCGAAACAGCTCCTGCACGTCGAACGGCGAGGTCTTCACGATGATGTTCGTGATGTCTTCCTCGAGCGCCAGCTTGATGTAGGTGTCGACGTCGTAGTCGGTGATCAGGGCCCGCCGGGTGGCGGGGTACAGCTCTCTGACGCGCCGCAGCGTGTCGAAGCCGCCCATCCCGGGCATGTTGATGTCGCTGATCACCAGGTCGAACGGGCGCTGCTGCAAGATCGCGAGCGCCACCAGGCCATTTTCGGCCGTGGTCACCTCGTAGTCTTCCGATAGCCAGTCCCGCAGCATGCTGCGAATGCCGCTGTCGTCATCCACGACGAGGATGCTCGGCTTACCGGCGCCGGTGCCGCGGGTTCCCGGGAGGTTCATCCGGCCGCCACCGCCAGCGCGACCGCCAGGTTCACCAGGACCACGGCCGCGGAGGCTTTCGCCGCGGTCGTCAGGTCTTCGACCTCGAAGCCGGTGACGAAGATCTCGGTCGCGTAGAGAGCCGGGATGCTCACCACGACGAACCCGATCAGCTTGAGCACGATTCGAGGAAGCAAAGAGGAGAGGGGCAGGAACAGCCAGAGCAACGCGGAGCCCACCGTCCACAGGAGACCGTAGACGAGCGACGCCTTGAGCGCGACCCGCCAGCTCTCGACCTTCAGCCCCGGCATCATCCTCGAGGCAGCCACCAGCGCGGCCGAGGAGAGGACCCACACAACCGGCAACTCGACGATCAGGTGCATCGCTTCACCAACCAGGCTTTACCAAGCAGCCAGGCGTTCCGGCAGCAGTTCCGACATGATCACTATAGGGCCGTCGCAGGTGGAAAGTCAACGCGAGGTCCAGGTTAACATAATGCCTCTTATCGGAAGTAACGGCCGCATCGCCCCTTTATTGATGCGCCTTCTTGGGCTCGAAGCCTTCCAGGCTACCTGGCTGGGCCGATCGACCTCCCGCCCATCCTCGGACACTCCCGGGGAAAGAGACGGCGGGCGCCCCCTCGACGCCCGCCATCGTTTCGGCCCCTGCCGGACCACCTCGGGGCCTACTACTCGACTGTGGGATCCTCCGGCGACGGAGCGCCGGCCTTCGGCTTGGATGCCTCGGGCTTCGCCGCCGCCTTCGGGACCTTGGCCTTGGCCTTGCTCCCCTTCTTGGCCTTCTTGCCCTTCGCCTTCGGGGCCTTGGCCTTCTCGGCCTTCTCGGTCTGCTCCATCCCGGCGGTCAACTCCTCGCGGGTGATCGACGCCCGCGGATCGAATCCGCCGGCGCGCAGTCGGTCGACCATCCACTGCAATCGGACGCTCTCCTGGCGCGACCCGGTCGGAATCAGACCTGCCTCCTCGAGCTTCGCGCCCTCCTCGGCCAGTTGCTTCGGGGTCAGGTGGTGGAACGCGTAGTCCATCCGGACTTCATCCTCGTTGTAGTAGCCGAACCCGTTGGGTGCCGGATAGCCGCGAGGCTCGGTCACGGTTGCCTTGCAGCCGCCGCAGCAACAGCAATGATCGGAGGCGTGCGCGGCGCAGGCCGCCGCCCTCTCGTGGGTCACTTCGCCCGAGCGGCAACCGGTGCGGGGCCCCGACCGGTCGCAGAAGCTCGTGCAGCGATCGCAGAGCACCTCGTCGTGTCCGCAGTGATTGCGGCGGGCGTAGACGTGGTGGCGGTGGTTGACGCGGTCGAGCGCGTCTTGCCCGACGGCATGGTCATTCGAGGGCCGGCTGGCCTGCCCCAGGTAACCTCCGTGATGCTTCTCGAAGCCGTGCCGGTGGTCGAACAGGTGGGCGGAGGCCGGTGTCGCCCAGCTCAGCAACAGCAACCCGATGGCGATGAAGCTCGCAAACGCTCTCACTTGCCGCACCTCCCGTGGGTGTGGTGGCGCCGGGAATGGCACGAGTCGTGGCAACCGTCGTGGCAGCCCTCACGCGCGCACCCGTGTCGCCGAACGACGACCTTCTCGACCTCGGCCTCGCACTGGCCCTGTTCCGGGGCCGGGTCGGGCGCGCACTCCTCTTCGACCGGCTCACAGCGTTTCACGGCAGGCCGCGCGTGGTGAACGGCAACGTGCTCGCTGGCGGCGCCTTCCTTGAAGTACGGCTCGTCGTGCGTGTTCTTGTGGTGGTAGACATACCCGTAGTCAGGCTCGCAGCAACAGCCGTTGTGGCCGGTGTCGTTCGCGTGATGCGGGTATCCGAACAGGAACCAGAAGCCATAGCTCGGGCTGACGACGATCAATGCGGCGGCCAGAGCGAAGGCGGCTGAGCCAACTCTCGCTTTCCAGTGGTTCGACATGTGCACCTCCCGAGGTTGCCTTTGTCATGTGCACGTTCATGCACTGAGGAAACTCTACCCGCCGAGCGATCATGCGGTCCATGAATTTCAGGCTATCCCCCGATCGTGCGAATCGTCCTGATCCCTTTCCAGCACATCGTTTGCAGCCTGTTTTGACTTTCGACCGAGAGCCCCTGCCCCCAACAGAAGCACACCGCCTGACGGTCCATCTTGTGCGATGGTGGCCCGCACGGCGGAAGCTCTGGCAAACTGGTCGCCGGGATGGTAGAAAGTGGAGACCCTTCCACGCTGGCCGTTTCCACGGCCGCCTTCTCGAATCACCGCCATGGCCTTCGATGACGATGTCCCTCAGATGCAGCTCGGCCCTCTCCACTGGGCCCTCGCCGTCGTACTGCTCGTGTTCCTTGGGCTGGTGATCACCAATCAGCTCCAGCGGTTGGGCGAGAAGGCCCGGCGGGGCTCCTGCCTCGATCGGCAGAAGAAGATCGAGGACTGCGTCAGGGTCTGGGAGACGACCCACGCCAAGTTCCCGCTCAAGACGCACGGTTACGCAACGTTCACGCTGAAGACCGGCCGGGTGCTGAAGACGGAGGGCCTTCCCGCCGCTTTCACGGGCGATGCGCTCTCCGCGACGGGGGCCGTCCGGGTCTTCTGCTGCCCGGAAGAACTCTACCGCCGCTACGGCAACGATCCGCAGAAGGTCCCCGACGACGGCGGGCCGGGCGGCCTCGGGGGCTATGCCTTCGTCCAGGACGATATCAAGGGCACGCCGCCCCTGAGCGAGTTCGTCGGCTCGGTGCCACCGCTGAGGCTGGTCTTCTGTCTCGCCTGGGCCGACAAGCGCAAGCCCGGCCCGGACGGCCGTATCGGCAGCCGCCACTCCGAGCACTGGTGAGTGCGGCCCGCTGGGGGGCGCCCGGTGCAGAGAAGCTCGCGACCGAGAGCCCGGCGTCACCCGGCACGAGTGCCCGAACGGACCCGCGCGCCCGGCCCTATCTCGAGCGCACCACGACCTCCGACAGCCTCAGGCCCGGATTGTCGGGCGGGCGCGTCAGAAGGTCCATCTCGCGCAGCGTCACGGTGAGGCTCCCCCCCGGCCCGGGCTTCAGTACATCCGGATCGATGTTGTGGAACAGCGTCACCGGCGACGAGTCGGGGCCGAGCAGCGCAACCTTGGCCCAGCTCCCGAACTCCAGCGACAGGAAGTAGGGCCTGGCCGACATGCCGGTCAACCTGACCGAGATCTGCCCGAGACCGGCGGCCGGGCTGGGGCATCCCGCGAGGCTGAACTTCACAGGAGTTCCCGGGCGCAGCACCACGCCCCCCTCCCCTTCCATCGGAAGCGCGCACTCGACCGACGCCCCGTCGAGCGGTCCCTTCGCGGCCGCGAAGTCCGGCGACTGGATGCGTTCGAGCCCCAGGTGCAGCTTCACCCCGAGCGCGGCCGCCCTCCACTCCAGCTCCTGCAACTTCGCCAGCGCGCCGATCACCGCCCATCGCTCCATCGGCTTCAGCCGTTCGGGATCCCAGAGCACCGGCGCTACCGGATCCAGGCGCTCGAGCAGGGAGGTCTCGCGGTACAGACCCGCCAGGATGTCGGAGGCCACCTGCGGGGCCGGCGTCTGCTGCTGCCTTGCCCGTAGCATCTTGCGTCCGAGCGCCGCCGGATCGAGCGCCTCCGTCGCCAGGCGCAGCTTCTCGACGACGGCGCCGGCGCCCTCGAGCACCTGCGGCTCCGAGGCCTGCGTGGCGCCCAGGCTCGACGGGATGAGGACCTTGAACGAGTAGCTGAGGAAGGGGTCGACTCCCTCGAAGATCGCCTCGTAGCGGCCCGGGCCCGCCTCGCGCATCGGCGACTTGAGCACCTCGCCGCCCCCGTCGGTGCGGTACAGTTCCGCCAGCGCCTCGGCCTCGCCGGGGTGCAGCCAGGCGACGGCCACCTTCGACTCGTCGCGAAACGCCGCCGAGACCGAGTGGAAGCCCGGGTCTCCGACCTTCCTGGCCCGGCTCGTGGCGAGCATCCAGAAGCCGGAGGCCACCAGCAGCGCCATGACGAAGATCGCCGCGGCGCTCCTGGCAACCGGCTTCAGTTCGCGGCTGAGACGCACCGCCGGCGTGGTCGCCGCAACCGATTGCGTGCCCGCCTCGCGCGACACGCTGGAGCCGAACTGGGCGGTGTCGGCCACGGGCGCCCGAGGCTTGTCCGCCGGCTTCGACGGCATCGAGACCACGCCCGTGGAGCTGGACAGGGCGGACTGGATCTTCTCGAGTTCCTGGCGAAAGGCCTGCGCGGTCTGCGGGCGATCGGCGGGGTCGCGGGCGAGCGTCCGGTCCACGAGCTTGCTCACCACCTCGGGGACGGTGGGCGCGACGTCGGCCAGCGGGATGAACCGGCCGCTCACCTTCTCCGCCAGGATGGCCAGCGGGGCCTCCTGTTCCCACGGGATTCCGCCCGACAGCATCTCGTAGAGGATGACCGCCGAGGCGTAGACGTCGACCAGCGGGGTCACCTCGCCGCCGGCCGCCTGCTCCGGGGCCATGTAGAC
>CAZSVK010000439.1:0-4928 GCA_964610245.1 uncultured bacterium | reverse complement strand
AGCTCTGGGACGGCCAGTCGATGTCCTTGACGACCGAGGCGGTCATTCCGCGCGACACGCAGCCAGGCCGCTACTTCGTGCTGATGCAGGTCGATCCGATGAACGGGCTGGCCGAGGCCAACGAGCAGAACAACCTGGCCGTGCTGCCGAACCCGATCCAGATCACCGCCCCGCAGGTCCCGATGCCCGATCTGATCGCCGTATCGATCAACCCGATGACTTCGGCTCAGGCTGGAGGATTCCTGGGGATCCCGTCGTTCATGGTGCGCAACGGGGGCCAGCTCGACTCGCCCGGCTTCGTGGCCAGCTTCTACCTGTCGCCCGACAGCCAGTTCAATCCCGAGACGAACTCGACCACGGGCGACAAGCGGCTGGGACTGCCGATGTCGATGCCGGGCCTGAGCGTCGGCCAGACGATCAGCTCGACCGCGCGGCTGCCTCTGCCGCCCGAGCTGCCCGCCGGCGGTTACTTCGTCTTCCTGGCGGTCGAACTTCCGGCCACCGTGGCCGAGGCGAGCAAGACCAACAACTTCGTGGCATCGACCTTCCAGGTGCAGATTTCGGCCGGAGGCACCGACAAGCCCGATCTGGTCATCGAGTCGGTGTTCGCCCCGACGGCCGGCGGCCCGGGCGGCCGATTCCCCGTGCGGGCCCGCGTCCGGAACCTCGGACGGCAAGGCGCCATGGCGAGCGTGCTCACATTCGGCCTGACGCGCGTGCAGTTCCCGTCTCCCAACGGAGAGCCGCCCTACGCCAAGGCCTTCGCGACCGCCTCGATCCCTCCGCTTCCCGCGACGAGCTTCTTCGATGCCTTCGTCGACGCGGTCCTCCCCCAGGACGTCGCGACCGGCACGTTCTTCGTGGCCGCCGGCGCCGACCATCCCGCGAATACCGTCGCCGAGGTGAGCGAGTTCAACAACTTCGGCATCTCGCAGACGCCCGTGCAGATCGGCGCATCGATGCCGCCCGTGGACAACCGGCCCGACCTGGTGGCCATCGCCGTGACGCAGCTGACCACTCGGCCCGCGCCCGGCGGAGAACTGCGGCTGGCCGCCGGCCTCGTCAACGCGGGGCTTTCGGAGGCGCACGGGTACGACATCGGTTTCGTGCTCGAGAAGTTCGACCAGAACTCCACGACGGTCGTCGCGCCGATCGGGCTGATGCGCCTCATGGGGCCGCCCCTGGCCTCCGCACAGCGATTCGAGTTCACGACGACGGCACGGCTGCCTGCGGCGATCGCCGCGGGTAAGTACGCGCTGAAGATGGACCTGGACGCTTCCCAGCTCGTGCCGGAGTCCAACGAGTTCAACAACAGCATCCGCTCGCCGTTGCCCATCGAGATCGGCAGTGCGACCGGAGGCGGGATGGCCAACCTGGTCCCGCAGCCGTTCACCTCCATGCCGAGCGTGGAACAGAACCACTCGTTCGCGTTCTCCGTGGACCTGGCCAATACCGGCGTCGTCGCGGCCGGTCACTCGGTGGCGGTCATCGCTCTGCTTCCAGAAGTGGCCGGCGTGACCGTGACCGGTTCCATGGGCACGGACACGAGCCACGCGATCCAGCTGGCCGAGGTGCCGATCGACGGCATCCCGGCGACCAGCCACTTCCTGTTCACCGGGCAACTCTTCATTCCGGGCTACGTGGCCCCGGGCACGTATCGAGTGGTGGTCTACGCGGATTCCCGCAACGAAGTGCCCGAGAGCAACGAGAGCGACAACCTTGGCAGGGCCACCTCGGTCCTCGTCATCAACGGGACGGCCGGGGCGGGCGGGAGCGTCGAGCCGCCCGACCTGCAGTCGGTCAGCATCGCGGGCCCCACGTCGGCCCCGGCGGGCGGGAAGGTGCGCATCCACTGCCAGGTCCGCAACAACGGTCCCGGCACGGTCGGTAACTTCGGCGTTGGGTTCGCCCTGTCGGCCACTCCGAATCTCCCGACGCCAGGCACCGATGTCGAGGCCAGCGGGGTCTCCGGGTTCTATGTGCTCGGCGACCGTTACGTGCCCGACGTGCTCGCCGCCGGTCAGAGCAAGATCGCGTCGTTCGAGTTCGACATGCCTGCCGGCATCCCCTCGGGCCGCTACTTCCTGCTGATGGCCGCGGACCCTGGGGAGCGGATCCCCGAGTTGGACGAATACAACAACTACCTGCTCTCACCGAACCTGATGTCCGTGTTCGGCGGAGGCGCCACCACGGGGACCGAGCCGCTCGACCTGATTGCCGGCAACATCACGGTGCTGCCGACCACGGTGAACCTGGGCGGCACCGTCAACGCCACTGCCCGAGTCTACGCGGAAGGACTGAAGGGACCGATCGACATCCCCGTGTTCTTCTACATCCAGGGCAGCGCCGCGAGCGGCGAGCAGATGATCGGGACCACGCGGGTCCACGTTGCGCCTGCGATCGGAACCTCCAAGGGCACCGCGCTGGCGTCGCTCGCGCTGGTCGTGCCGCCGCCCTACGACCCGACCGGGCAGATCCCGAGCACCTTCACCTATCAGGTGAGCTTCGTCCTGGATCCGCAGTTCACGTTCCAGGAGCCGAAGCAGAACAACCGGCCCGCGAACCCGGCTTCGGTGACGGTCAACAGCGGCGGCGCCACCAACGCGCTTCCGAACCTCAGGGCGGTCTCGGTCGGCAATCCGCCGGTTCAGTGGAACCCGGCGGGCACGATCGACGTCAACGGCCAGGTGCTCAACACGACCGGCATCGGCATCTTCCAGCCGGTAGGCGTGGACTTCTCGCTATTCGACGATCGGCTGATGGCACTCGGCGGCTCGACGGCCCCGGTGGCCCAGCCTCCGATCCCGCTCGGCCGGAGCAGCCTGCCGGGGGTGGCGGCCAACGCCAGCGTCGGCGTCCGGGGCTCGTTCCCGGTGCCGCCGTACCTGCGCCCTGGTCAGTACAAGCTGATGATGCAGATCGACCTCGAGCAGGCGCTCAAGGAGACGATCGAGACCGACAACCTGGCCCTATCGACCGGGGCGATGAGCGTGGGTACCGCGCAGGCCGAGGTCACCGATCTGGTGGCCGCCGGCGTGGCGGGTCCCTCGACGGTCGCGGCCGGTGGCCGGCTCACCGTGAATGGCCAGGTGGCCAACGGCGGCCGGTACAACGCGAACGGTTTCCCCGTGCAGTTCGTGCTCGCGAGCAGCACCGTGGCGACCTACAACGACCCGTTGCTGGGCGTCAGCTACGTTCCGGGCCTGGCGGCCGGGGCGAGCCGCGCCGTCACCGGCACTTTCCCGGTGCCCCCGTACGTGAGGCCGGGCGCCTACTACCTCGGGATGATCGTCGACAGCGGCAACCTGGTGCCGGAGAGCAACGAGAACAACAACATCTCGCGCTCCGCGGCCCCGGTGGTCGTTTCGGAGCCGATCGGCGATGTGAAGCTCGCCGATCTGGCGGCTCTCTCCGTGGTTGCCCGCCCGAATCCGGTCGAGATGGGCGGCAAGCTCTCGGTGGTGGGTCTGACCGAGAATCGGACGACCCAGCCGGTACCGGTCGCCTTCGCGGTCGAACTCTTCGCGAGCCGTGAGGCCAATCTGCCGACGACGCTGACGGCTGCTGCCGGCGAGCTGTACGTGGGTGGCGGCTTCTCGCTCGGCCGGATCGAGCTGGCCGGTATCGGCGGCTCCGAGCGCCGACGGGTGCCGCTGGAAGTGCCGGTGCCGCCGTTCGTGCAGCCCGGTGCGTACTTCATCGGCATGGTCGTCGATCCGGACGGACGGGTGGCCGAGGCGGCCAGCGATCGTCTGAACAACAAGACGCTGTCGGCCGATCCGGTCGTGGTCACGACACCGGCCTACATCGGCCGGACGCCCGATCTGGTCGCCCGCGGCCTCATCGGTGAAGCCTCCGGCGTGGCAGGCACTCCTTACCGGCTGAAGTGGTCGCTGGAGGGCAAGAACATCCAGATGCGGACCGAATTCGACGTGATGTTCCTGCTGAGCCCGCAGCAGGTGCAAGACCTCGACACGGCCGGCGCGGTAGGGCTTCTGGGCTCGGACGGACGGCTGCAGTCGCTGTTCCCCATCGGCCGCGAGCACGTGGTGTTGACCGCGTCCGGGAACTACTACCCGCCCACGACGACCGTGGTGAAGCTGCCGGGTGAGTTGAAGGCAGGCTCTTACGGGTTGACGATGGTGGTCGACCCCGACGGGCGCGTGATCGAACTCGACAAGCAGAACAACACTCTCACGGGTGGGCAGTCGATCCAGATCACGGCCGGTTCCGACAACGACGAGTACGCGGACAGCCTGGCCGATCAGACCCATCCGAGGGGCCAGCTCGTCATCTCCGCGGCCGGTGGGGCCCCGGTGGAAGGTGCCCTGCAGCGGAAGACCTCGACGGTCGGAGACCGTGACGTGTTCGAGTTCGGCGCCGCCGCCAACACGTACTACACGATCGGCGTCGGCCTGAAGGGGCTCTTCGCGTCGCAGTTGGAGATCCTCGACAGGAACGGCCTGCCGATCACCAGGGACCTCAGCTCCGGCGAAGGGATGGCCTCGATGGTTCGCTTCAAGGCGACCTACAGTGGCCCGTACTTCGCCGTGGTGAGTGCCCCCGAGCCCTATCTGACAGGTTCCTACGTGGTCTTCGGACAGAGCTTCATCGTCGAGGAGCCCAAGGCCGAGCTGGTGCCCGGCATGCTCGCCGTCGAGCCGCTGGTGGCTACCAGCTCGACCCGGCTCACCGCCCGTATGGACGTGGTCAACGCCGGGGCCAAGAGTTCGGGCGCGTTCAGCTGGGAGCTGCGACTCGAGGAGCACTTCGAGGCGCAGAACGACCTGCTCTTCCGGCCGGTGGCAAAGGCCACGGTCATCGCCACCGGGACGGTACAGGATCTGGCCCCGCAGTCTGCGGCCAGGCTCGAACCGGTCGAGTTCGGCCCGCTGCCCCAGGGTCGTTATAATCTGGTGCTGAGAGTC
>CAZSVK010000438.1:0-4932 GCA_964610245.1 uncultured bacterium | reverse complement strand
ACTCGTACCAGCGCGGCTTCCCACTTTCTGCGCGCGCACCCGGGGCTGGAGGCTGGAGATGCAGCTCAGCTCGTCGGAGGCGTCGTCGGCGGCACGGCCGGCGACGAGGGAGCGGGGGGCTCGGCGGCGGGCGGGGGTTCCTCCGGCGCGGCGGGGGCAGGGGCTTCGGCGGCCGGGGCCGGCGTCTCGGCGGCCGGAGCGGGCTCCTCCGCGGGCGCGGGTTTGGTGGACTCCTCCGCGGGCGGGGGTGATTCGGTCGGCGCCGCGCGGCCTCCGCGCCTGCGCCGGCCCATGCCACCAGTCTGGGGCGGAGGCTCGGAGACCGCCGGGGTTGCGACCGGTTCCGCGGCCGGCTGCACCGCATCGGTGACCGGCGCGGCCTCGGATCCGGGCTGGGTAGCCGGGGCCTGCGTCTCGACGGCCGGCGCGGCCTTGGTGGGCTCCGAGGGCGGTGGCTCCGCCGACGCCTTGGTGGGCTCGGCGGCAGGCGGTTGCTCGACCGGCGGGGACGGCTGCCGGGGCTTCTTCTTCCCACCGATCAGGCCCTTCAAACTGTCGCCCAGGGCGCTCGCCGTGACATCGCCCCCCGGCCAGGCCTCGCCGAGTAGTCTGGTGGCAGCGTCCTCTTCGCCGGTGGCTGCCGCGGCCCCGTCGACTGCCGGCTCGGGGACCCCGCCGGCCTGGACCGGCGCGGCGCCTCCCGCCGGCGAGTATTCGAAGTCGTCGAATCCGTTGCGCGTCGAGACCGCCATCGTCGCAGTGTTGTCGAGGACGATGTTCCGGACCGTGAGCGACTGGGAGCCATCGGTGACCGCCAGCGCGAACTCCCCGCGAGCCGCTCCCGCCCCCAGGTCGAGCTGCAGGGAACCTTCGAGGTTGCCCTTTCCTCCGGTCGTCTTGACCGGCCCGGAGAGCGTGCCCTGGTTTGCCTGGAAGTCGTACCGGACGGTGCCGAAGTCGTGCTCGCCCATCGCGAACTCGAGTATCGGACCGTACTTCTCGTCCAGGGCCGAGGCGCCCGCCCCGAGCTGTCCGAGCACCGTCTTCTTGCCGGCCAGCGCACTGGCGATCGCCCCCAGCTTGCCCAGTTTCTGGGCCTTCTTCACCGTCTTGAAGCCCGGCACCGACGCGCCCAGCGCCTTGCCGTTGACCACCAGCCCCTCGATGACCGACTGGCCGCTCCCGGAGAGCCCGGCAATGCCTGGCTCCCGTCCCATCTGGAGCTTGGCCACCGTGTCGAGACGTCCGGTGAACGCCCCCGGCATCCCCCGCATATCGGCCATCACCTGGCCGAAGTCGGCCCCCTTCAGCTTCACATCCATCGAGATCGCCCCCGTGGCCGCGCTCTCGAGCTGGGCCGCCAGGTTCCCCCCGTACAGCTGGGCCTCGAGTGGGCTGACGGTCACGCCCGCGGCGCCGGCCGAGAATCGGCAACTCGCCGTCGCCAGCTGTACTTTCGACATCTGACCGCCCTTCCCGGGCAGCATCACCGTCACGTCGCTGAACCGCCCGGTTCCGGCCACCTCCGCGGCGGCCCGGTTCCCCGTGAGCTGTCCCTCCACGGTGCCGGCGCCCTCGAGCCGGATCGCCGTCATCGTGGCCAGGCTCTCGCGCAGGTCGGTCAGCGCGAGCCGGCCGGTGAACTTCAGATCGCGGAAAGTGCCGGTGCCGAGCGGATCCTCGACGGAGCCCTCGAGCGACAGGTCGGAGCCTCCGAGTCCGAATCGGACCCCGGACGCCACGAGCCGGCTTCCGTCATAGCCTAGCTTGCCCGACCGGCCGACCAGCGCCTGCCCCAGCATCGGATGCACCACGCGGACGCCTCGCATCTCCAGGACGACTGCGCTCTCGGGAGCCGTGAGCGGCCCCCTCACCTTGGCCGTGAATCCGCCGACGCCCTCCAGCCTCACCGGCAGGTCGGGAGCGAAGGCGCCGGCCATCTCCAGATCGATGTTGCTGCCCACCACCTCGAGCGAGAGCCGCGGAGGCGACGCGAGCGGCGAAACGTCGCCGCTGAACTCGAGCGAACCCCCTCGGGGGGCGAGCGGGTGCAAGGGGGAAGGCCCCGCGTCCGAGGATGAGGACGAACCACGCGCGGCGGACGCGCCCTGGCGGCCGGTCGCCACGCCGGCCCCGGCCAGGCTGAAAGCCACCTCCAGGCCCCGGGTCTTCAGCTTGTCTCCGGCCGGCTCGATGAGACCCTTGACCACCTCGAAGGTGATCTGCCGGCCCCCCTGCGCCACGTGGCCGCGCAGGCCCCTGGCATCGATCGAGCCGGACATCTCCACCTGGCCCGGCCCTCGCGTCTCGACGGTCGCGTCGGCGCGGAGCTTCCCGGACAGTCCGTACGGGCGGAGCTTGTCCTGAAACCCCGCGGGCAGCCTGGCCACGACCTCGTCGACCGGCAGCGAGGGGAGCTTCGCCGACACGACGGCGTGGGGCTTCGAGAGCAGATGGTCGGCCTGCACCGAGACCTGCACCGCGACCCCCGCCACGTCGAGCGCCAGGTTCTCCGAGAAGGCCTTGTCCTGGGCGAAGCGCACCTTGCCCGAGCGGACGGAGAGCGGCACCGACCCGCCTTCGACCGGTAGCGAGGCGCTCAGTCCGGCCGGCACCAGCTCTCCGCTCATCGTGTAGTCGGTGCCCGTCCCGGAGGCCTCCAGGGAGAGCGAGAGCTTCCCCCGGGGCGAGAGCGCCAGGGCCCTCTCCCGCACCTGCGCCGGGGCGAGCGCCAGCAACGCGCCCGCCTCGGCCGAGGCCACCTTGAGGCGCCCCTTCCACCGTCTGGCGCCGATGTAGTCGTCCATCTCGAAGGCGGCGTCGACCGGCTGCTCTCCGAGCCGGATGACCAGCCCTTCGGTCGCTGCCCTCGCCGGGGTGAGCTTGAAGCTGCCCTTCTCGACGGCCACGGGCACCTCGACCCCGCCGGCCGCAATGGTCCACCGTAGCCCGCGCGGGATGAACTCTCCCTCCAGGCGGGGTGCGGCGGCGGTGCCTCCGATGGCGAGCTGACCCGAGATGGAGCCGCTGGCTCCCTTGGGCACCGGTGCCAGTCCGCCGGCGGCCAGCCGGCCCAGGTCGGTATCGGCCAGCTCGAGCTTCAGCGCGAACCCGGGCGCGCTGAGCACGTTCGTGACCTTGCCCTTCAGCTCGACCGGGATGGCTCCGGCGACCCACCCGGCAACGCCGTCCAGTTCGAGCGTGCCGGCGGAGAGCTTGAGCGCTCCGTGAACGCCGCCGATCGGGATGGCTTGCGGTCCCACGCCCAGCTCTCCCCCTTCGAAGGAGGCCGAGAGTTCCAGCGCTTCGATCGTCTTCCCGAGCGTGACCTGGAACCGGGCCTCGAGAGGAAAGCGTCCGACCGAGATCGGCAGCGTGCCCGCGGGAAGCGCGGCGGCGAGCTGTCCCAGGTCCAGCGAACTGGCCCGCCCCTGGACCTTCGCGGATTTCCGGTTCGCGTCGTAGCTGCCGGTGGCTGCGAAGATACCCCCCGCGGTCGCGGTCTGGAACGTGATTCCCATTTCCGGAGAGCCGGGCCTGGGCAGGTCCAGGCTGGCTTCGAGCTGATTCAACTCCAGCACCTTGCCCTCGGGCCAGGCGGCCTCGCGGAACGAGAGCCTTCCCTCGCTCACGGCAATCCGCTCGAACGGCAGCTCGGACAGCTCGGGTGCCGGCTTCGGAGCGGCCTGGCTTCCCGCCGGAGCGGCCGGCGCTCCTCCCGCGGACTCCCGCGCGTCGGGCAGACCGAGCAGCTCCGGAAGGTTGCTCGACCCGTCCGGCTGGCGGACGATCCGCAGGTCGGGCCCCACGATGGTGACCGAGCGGAGCATCAGCTTGCCTGTCAGAAGGGCGTCCAGGGCCACGCTGACCCGGACCGCCTTCAGCGTGAGGCCCGCGCCGGAGCCGCTGGCGGGGGCCAGGCGGAAGTCGGCCACCTCGACCGAGAGAGGCGGCACGATGCGGATCGCTCCGAGCGTGACCTCCCGGCCGGTCTTCTCGCGGATCATCCCGCCGATGCGCCGGCCCAGCTCTCCGCTGGCGATTTCTTTCTGCAGACGATGGTAGACCAGCCCGGCGGCCACGGCCAGGACTGCCACGACAATCGCGCACGCCGTCAGGATCTTCTTGGTCATCAGCACCGCTCCTCCGGCGGAATTGCAGCCTCCGCCTCTCGGGTTGGTTGTCCGGCCCCGGACGAGGATACGGGCACTCGGCCACGCGTCATCCACCCGGCCGCTGCCGGAGAGACTGTATCAGGTGTCAGGTGTCGGGTGTCGGGTGTCAGGGGGAACCAGGGCGCGGGGAGCGAGTCTCGGGAATGCAGGAACCGGGAGCGGCAGACCGCTCCCGGTTCTCGGGTGGGAAGCCTCGAGGGCTACTGGATCAGGAACTCTTTCAGCAGATGGGCGTCGGGGTGCTGGCGCAGCTTCTCGAGCGAGCGCTTGATGAGCTGGCGGGCGCCCTCGCGGCTGATCTCGAGCTCGCGGCCGAGGGCGGCGTAGTTCATCTCTTCGCCGCCGGTGAGGCCGAAGAACAGCTTGACGCCGTTCTGCTCGCGCTCGGAGAGCACGTTGAGCATGCCGAGCAGCGCGGTCTGCAGGGTCTTGTGGGTGATGCTCTTCTCGACGGTGCTGGGCACGCAGGTCAGGTGGCCCATCGAGCTGGAGCGGCCGGCCTCGACATCGCTGGTGGTCGCCGCGCCCAGGCAGTCCTCGATGTTGAGGTACTCCGGGATCAGGTTCATCGTGTCGCGCACCGACTGGGTCGTGGTCTTCATCGACTGCGCCAGTTCCTCGACGGTCGGGCGGCGGTGCAACTGGTTCTGGAGCTGCTGCGATTCGCGGTTGAGGTTGTAGAGCTGCAGCACCTTGCGGATGGGGATGCTGATGGCGCCCTTGGTGTGCTGGATCAGGTAGATGGAGATGCGCTGCT
>CAZSVK010000437.1:688-4962 GCA_964610245.1 uncultured bacterium | reverse complement strand
CGGCAGGCCCACCCTTGTCTCGATCCTTACTACTACGACCTCCCCGCCGAGCTGATCCGCCGGGTCGCGCCGGAGCTGCCGGTGCCCTCGGGACCGCCGTCGCCCGTCCTGATCGAGGAGCCGCCCTTCGTGACGGTGCAGCCGTTTCTCCGGGCCACCGGCGACGAGCTGTCGTCGCGGCCGCTCGTCATCAAGACGCCCAGCAACTGCTATCGTCTGGAGTTCCTGCGAGGGTTCTTCTCCGAGGCCCGCTTCCGCATCCTCCACCTCACGCGCAACGCCGCGGCGTCGATCAACGGGCTGATGGACGGCTGGCGCCACCGGGGCTTCTTCTCCCACCGGCTTCCGGTCACGCTCGGGATCTCCGGCTACTCGGACAGCGACGGCGACTGGGCGAGGCACTGGTGGAAGTTCGACCTGCCGCCCGGCTGGGAGGCGCTGACGGCCCGCCCGTTGCCGGAAGTTTGGGCGTGCCAGTGGCGCTCGGCCCATCAGGCGGTCCTCGATGGCGTCGAACGCGCGGGCTGCGAGTCCCGGCGGCTGCGCTTCGAGGATTTCATCGATCCGACCGGGCGCGAGACGTGGACCCGGCAGCTGCTCGACTGGCTCGGACCGGGCGCGATGGGCACCGGGCCGGCCGTGTTGACCGAGCGATTGCCCGTGACGATGGCCACCGAGCCTCCGCGGCCGCGGCGCTGGCAGGGCCGGGCCGAGCTGCTGCGGCCGGTGCTGGAGTCGGAGGACCTCCTCCGGACCATGGAGCGACTCGACTATGAGCGAGAACCCGCGAGCTGGAGCTGAAGACCCGTTGCCGGCCACCCTGGGCGGCGCCGCCTGGCGGCCCCGCGCGGCCACGCATGCCGAGGAGGTCGCGCGCGGCGAGCGCTGGGCGCTCGTGGGCTGCAACTCGGAGGTTGCGCCGCTCAGGGCGGTGATGCTGGCGGTGCCCGGCGAGGAACTCCGGTACTCGGCCTCGCCGGACGAGATGCTGATGCTCGAGAGGCCCGACCTGGACGCCCTGCGGCTCGAGTGGCAGGCGATCGAGACGTTCTATCGTTCCCAGGGCGTCGAGGTGCACCTGTGCCGTCCGCCGGTGCCGCCTCCGCCCAACTTCCTGTTCATGCGAGACCTGTTCTTCATGACGCCGGAGGGCGCCGTCCTGGCCCGGATGGCGGCGGAGCAGCGCGCCGGCGAGGAGCGGCACGCGGCGCTGGGGCTCGCCGGTCTGGGCGTCCCGGTGCTGATGACTCCGCGCGACCGAGCCACGTTCGAGGGGGCCGACGCGCTCTGGCTCAACGAGCAGACCGTGCTCCTCGGCCTGGGCCGCCGGACCAACCGCGAGGGTTGCCGGCAGCTCGCGGGGTTGATGGTCGATCTCGGGGTCCACGTGCTGCCGGTCGAGCTTCCGCCCGGCGTGCAGCATCTCCTGGGGGTCTGCAACTTCGTCGACCGCGACCTGGCCGTCGTCGACGAGGCGCGGCTGCCGGCGGCCCTCGACGCGATCCTGGAGCGGCACGGCGTGAAGACCCTGCGGCTGCAGCCTTGCGACGAACTCGCTCGCGGCCGGGCGATGAACTTCGTCACCCTCGGCCCGCGGCGGCTCGTGATGCCGGCAGGCTGCCCCGCGACGCGCGCCCGCTATGAGGCGGCCGGGCTCGAGTGCCACGAACTCGAGGTGACGCAAGTCCTGCGTGCCGCGGGCGCGCTCGGCTGTCTGACCGGCATCCTGCGCCGCGCCTGGTGAGGCGGGCCCGCCGAGGCGTCCGGCGCCTTCAGGTACAAGCCCTACCGTATCTATCAGAAGCCTCTTGGATGAGGGGTGCGTCGTGGGCCAGCTCGGCGCCCACGCGCCCGAGGATCTCGAGCGCGCACGCAACCTGCTCCGGGGTGTGCGACGCAGAGCAACTCGCCCGCAGGACGCAGTCGTGGGGAGAGCAGCCCGGCGGCACGATGAGGTTCACGTAGAGGCCGGCCTCGAGTAGGCGCCGCCACAGAGCGATCGCGCGCTGTTCGTCGCCGACGCGGAGGGGGACGATGGGGGACGCGGTCTCTCCGATGACAAAGCCCAGCTCTTGCAGACCGGCGCGCAACTGACGCACGTTGCTCCACAGCTTCTCGCGGAGTTCGGGTTGTTCGCGGAGAACGCGCACCGCCGCGCTCACACCGGCCACGTTGGCGGGGGCTCCGGAAGCCGAAAACACGTACGCTCGCGCCAGCACGCGCAGAGCTTGCAACTCGTGGTGATCGGACACGCAAACGCCGCCGACGCCAGCCAGGGACTTCGAAAAGGTGCCAACGACGAAATCGACCTGCTCGAGCACGCCCTGCGCTTCGCAGCAGCCGAGCCCCCTCTCGCCAAAGGTGCCGAGCGAATGCGCCTCGTCGACGAGAACATAAGCGCCGTGAGCCTTTGACGCGGCCACCAGCTCGCGCAGCGGCGCGACATCGCCGCGAATCGAGTGGAGTCCCTCGACCACGACAAGCCTGTTGCGCTGCCCGGCCGGCAGGCGCTCGAGCCGCTTGCTCAGGCTCTCCGGCGAGTTGGGCCGGAAGCAGATCAGCTGCGCCCTCGCCTGTCGGGCCGCGTCGAAGATGCTGGCGTGGCTGCTCCCGTCGACGAGAATCACATCGCCGGGCCCGCAGAGGGTGCCGATCAGGGACAGATTCGCCTGGTAGCCGGTGCTGAAGATGATGGCGTGCCGCTTGCCGAACCAATCTGCGAACTGGCCCTCGAGTTCTTCGTGCAGCGCCAGCGTGCCGTTGGCCGTGCGTGACCCCGTGGTCCCCGTGCCGTACCGCCTGACAGCGTCGCAGGCGGCCTGGACCACCTCCGGGTGCACGGTCAGCCCCAGGTAGTTGTTCGACCCGAACATCAGCGTCGACCGCCCCCCGATCTCTACCTCGCACGCTCCGAGAACGCGGTCGATCACGGTGGAGCCCGGGGTCATCCCCGGCGAAGCCACGTCGGATGCGACTTGGGCCTGGCGAAGCTCCGCGGCCCGGAGCTTGTCGAGCAGGTCCAGGCAATCGGCCGGCAACGGATGAGTCAAGGACATCGGCCGAGCTTCTGCGCCTCGAGGAGGCCCGCGACGTGAGCCACGATGACGCTCACCTTGCGCGACAGGGGCACCTCGTTGAGGGGAATGGACACGTCAAACCGATCTTCGAGCCCGGTGATGGCCTCGAGAATCATCAACGAATCGAACCCAACGTCGGCGCCAAGATCGCTGTCGAGGGTCAGTTCGACGGGTTGCCGGCTCAACGACTTGAGCACGTCGAGGACGCCTTCTTCGAGTTGCGCTCTGGAAATCGGTCGGGGCATTGCGAGCCAGGATAGCATCGGGCCTTTCTGGCGCTGCGGGTTGTCGAGTGCCAGCCAGTCATGCGAGTGCTCGGGGGCGAGCCTCTGGGTGCCAGAATCCGAACTTGAGGAAGCTCCCGGGGGAACTCTCGGGCGGACGTCTAGGCTGGCAAGGCCGAGGGGTGCCTCGTTCGTGCGGAGTGGTGGCACTGACGGGTCTTACGGGTGCCGCCCCAGGCCTCCGACCGGTGATGTCGTCCTCTCGACACGGCCGGAGTACGCCATGATTAGTGGTCGGCTCTCAACCACTCTGCTATTGTCTTGCGGAGACGTTCTCTTCGCCACACTGGGGGGATGTCTGCACCGGAGGATTGGCAGGCGAGGCAAGGAGCCGTGCGATGAGCGTGAGAACTGACCGCAGCCGGTCGAGAGCAGCGAGCCTCCCGTGCATGACGGGTCCGGTAGCCCTGGTTTTCGTGGCCGTGGGATTGCTCGCGGCGGCATTTCCGGCGCGCGCCCTCGCGGAGCTGGCGGCCGGCGACCTCGCGATCGCCGCGCCGCCGATGGCGTGGCGGCAGGAACCCTCGCTGCCGGTGGCGGAGCCTTCGTCGGTCACGTTGACGGTGCAGAATACGAGCCCGGCGTCGGACCTGCGGGTCGACACCGCGGCGCTGGAGTTCCGGATCGGATCGCAGTCCGTGGCCTCGCAGTACCTCGTCACGGCGCCCGGGCTCCCGGTGACTGTAGGGGCTTCGTCCAGCCAAGCGCTGGTCTTCCGGGTGACGCCCAAGGCGCGGGCGATCGTCTCGCGTGCCAGTGGGAGGCACTCGGGCACCACGAGTCGGGCGATGTTCGTGTTCAAGACCTCGTCGCGCTCGTAGCCGATCAGCCGTTCGGCGGCCATGTTGATCGACGTGATGTTCCCCTCGAGGTCGTGCGTGTAGATGAGGTCGTTCGCGTTCTCGAAGAGCTC
>CAZSVK010000437.1:0-678 GCA_964610245.1 uncultured bacterium | reverse complement strand
TCGTCTTTGAACCGGTGGCGCTCACGGGCACGGTGTCCGCGACGGACCTGGGGTCGAACCAGTCCAGCAGCGCCGGCGCCACCACGAGCTGGACCGTGAGACCCGGGCCTGCGCTGACGCTGGGCCAGCGCGACGCCTTTTCATCGGAGGCGCTGCGCCTGGGGCTGAGTTACCCGGGCGCGGTCTGCTCGACCGGGACGCGGCTCTTCGTCGCGGACAGACAAAACAACCGGGTGCTGATCTGGAACGCGATCCCGACGACCAACCTACAGCCCGCCGACGTCGTGTTGGGTCAGCCCAACTTTGCGTCGAATGACGGGAATCGAGGCGGCCTCGGCGACAAGACACTCGCAAGTCCGTCGGCCGTATCGTGCGACGGGACACGGCTCTTCGTCGTGGATTCCGGCAACAACCGGGTGCTGATCTGGAACACGATCCCAACGGCCAACCAGCAACCCGCCAACGTCGTGCTGGGCCAGCCCGACTTCACGTCCAGTACCTCGAACAACGGTGGCCGCAGCGACAGGACGCTCAACAATCCGGCTAACGTCTTCTCCGATGGCACGCGGCTCTTCGTCTCGGACTTCTTCAACTGTCGGGTGCTGATCTGGAACGCGATCCCGACGACCAACCAGCAACCCGCCAACGTCGTGCTGGGCCAGCCCGACTTCACCTCCG
>CAZSVK010000436.1:0-4973 GCA_964610245.1 uncultured bacterium | reverse complement strand
GCGAAGACGCAGACGACGGCGAGATGGACGAACTCGCGGATCGAAGTGTGGTCGAACACGATGCGGCCGTCCGGCGCCGTCTTGATCTCCAGGGAAGGGAACGAGACGGACTTCGCGTCCGGGCCGCCGGCTTCCTCGTCGTCGAGCGACTCCTCTTTCTCGAGTTCTTCCGCGTCCCCGAACTCGTCAGCGTCGAGCTCGGACATTTCTTCAGTTCTTGTGTCTCGCTCCGTTTCGCCTTTCCGCCCGCGTTTGCCCATTCCCGCCACCTCCGTCGATCCGTCCGCGCAAGTGTAGCGCGAGGCCTGGTGGGCCGGTCGTCGCCGGGCGAGCAGGCCGGCGCCGGGTCGGCCGTGGTATTCTCCAGGCAGGAGAACGACCTCGCCGCCATGCCTCCCAAGATGCGCTCCAGAACGTCACCAGACGCGATGACCCGCAAGGAGGTCATCAAAGAGAGCCAGCGCTGGCTCGATATCATCGCTGCCAGGAAGCAGTCGCGGTACCAGCGCCGCCGGATCATTCGCGACACCATCGGGAACTTCGACGGCTACTACAACAAGGGCTACCTCGAGTACCGCAAGTCGATCACCGAGGCGGGCGACTTCGCCGCCGTGGAGTGGACCGGGCGCGGCTCCTATTTCACCGACATCCTGGGCCGCAAGTACCTCGATTGCCTGGGGGGCTACGGCATCTACTCGGCGGGGTTGCGCCATCCGGTGGTGCTCAAGGCCGTTCGCCACCAGCTCGAGCGCATGCCGCTGTCGAGCCAGGAGCTGCTCGACCCGCTGCGCGGCGCCCTGGGCGAGCTGCTGGGCGAGATAGCCCCCGGGGATCTGCAGAAGTGCTTCTTCATCTCGAACGGCACCGATGCGGTCGAGGGGGCGATGAAGCTGGCCCGGCTCTTCACCAGGAAGCCGGGCTTCATCAGTTGCCTGCGCGGGTTCCATGGGAAGTCCTACGGCTCGCTCTCGCTGATGGGCAAGGCCGAGTACCGCGTCGATTTCGAGCCGCTCCTGCAGGACGTGTTCTTCGTGCCGTTCGGCGACGCGACGGCGGTGGCCAAGGAGCTGGAGAAGGCCGAGGCGGTCGGGATGGGCATCGCGGGGGTCGTGGTCGAGCCGATCCAGGGCGAGGCGGGGGCGATCGTGCCGCCGGACGACTACTGGCCGCAGCTGAGGGAGATCTGCGATCGGTTCAACGTGCTGCTCATCGCCGACGAGGTGCAGACGGGCCTGGGCCGCACCGGCAAGCTCTTCGGAGTCAACCACTGGGACGTCGTGCCGGACATCATGTGCGTGGGGAAGGCGCTCGGGGGTGGCGTGATGCCGCTGTCGGCGTTCATCTCGACGCCGCGGATCTGGAAGGTGCTCGAGACCAACCCGTTCCTGCACTCCTCGACCTTCGGCGGCAACCCGCTGGCCTGCGCGGCCGGCATCGCGGCGATCCACGTCACGCTCGCCGAGGACCTGCCGGGGAAGGCAGCCAAGAGCGGCGCCTACCTGATCGAACAGCTCCGGAGGCTGCAGGCCCGGTACAGCGACGTGCTGGTGGACGTGCGCGGCATGGGGTTGCTCATCGGCCTAGAGTTCGCCAGCACCGAGTTCGGTTACTCGGTGGCGGCCGGGCTGTTCCGCCGCGGTGTGCTGGTGGCCGGCACGCTGTTGAGCGCGCAGACCCTCCGCATCGAGCCGGCGCTGAACATCACCCGGCGGCAGCTCAACGAGTTGCTGGAGAAGCTGGAAGACACGCTGAGCAGCCTGACGGCGTGAGTGAGGGATGGCCCACTCGGGGGCTCCGCCCCCGAACCCGTGCCAGGGGTGAAGGTCACCCCTGGCCCCCCCGATGACTGGAGGAAGCTCTACCTGCGCTTGCAGGCCAGAGTCCTGACGAGTGCCGATCAGGCCTCGCCTCGTGTTCTCATTGCCGGGTCCAGGGTGGGACTCCAGCAGGGAGATCAGTTCCAGCGCTCGAAGCCGGCCCGAGTGAGCGCCAGCCGGGGCTCGGGGTTTCGCATGAACAGCCGCCAGACCAGGCCTGAGCGCAGATTCTCGGCGGAGAGCAGGGTGATGCCCTGGTCGATGCCCAGGACCGAGTTCGAGTTCCAGCCGCTCGTGGGATGAAAGGCGTCGACGAAGCCGTAGCGGCCCCAGACACGGTCGCCGAAGCGCCGTCGCATCGTCCGCAGGGCGGGGAGGGCCACATCGGGGGCGAGCATCAGCGAGCCGCCGGCGGCGCAGGGCACGACGGTGCCGTCGATGGTGGGGTCGCGCGGGGGGCCGCCCCAGGCGATGTAGCCCCTTGGCCCGTCGGAGGCCGTGATGCCCCAGAGGTCGCGGGAGTAGGCCGGGAACTCGCCGGCGAGGCTGGCGCAGAAGGCCCGGTGGGCGCGGGTGGCCGCGGCGGAGTTGGCGAACCAGTCGGTGTGGGGCGGCCGGGTCTCTCTCAGCCCGCGGAAGTCGACCCAGGCGTGCGAGTACTGGTGTGAGAAGAGCGGCGCGCCCGAGAAGAACCGCCACGGGCCGAACGACACGCTGGGCCGGCGCCACGCGGTCCAGCTCCCGGGCGGTAACGCCGACGTTCGCGAGCCGAGCGCCAAAAGGTAGAGAAGGGCGTGCTCGCTGCAGGTGTCCCAGCGCGAGGGGATGAACCCGGTCTCGGGGCGCCAGCCGTGGGATAGCAGCGTGCGGTGGCCCGCCAGCATCCAGCGGAAGTCGACCCGGTCGTAGATCCCGCGGCCGAGCCGTACCAGTTCGGGGTCGTCGGCGAACGCCTGCCGGGCCGTGAGCACGCCCGCGAGCAGCAGCGCCGTGTCGATCGAGCTGACCTCGCTGTTCCAGGCGCGCAGGCCGGTGCGCACGTCCACGAAGTGGTAGTACCAGCCGTTCACGTGGGGCAGGCGGGCCGCCACGAAACGCAGGGTGGCGCGGACGCGTTCGCGGGCGGCGTCGCGACTGACCCAGCCGCGCTCGGCGGCGATGCAGAGGGCCGTGAGGCCGAAGCCCGTGGCGGCGACGGAGCCGACGAAGGCGTGGCCAGGTCCGTACGAGGCGCCGTCCGGCCGGCTGCGATCGCGGACGAGCCCGGTGCGCGGCTCGGCCTGCTCCCAGAAGAAGAGGAAGGCGCGGCGGGAGAGAGTTTCCAGGAAGGCCTGGTCGGCCGGCCCGAGCGGCGGCGGCTCGGGGAGAAGTCTGACCTCGGACCAGGCGACGCCGGCGGTCAGCGCCAGCAGCAACGCCAGGATGCGACTGCCAATAATGTCAGAGTTCACACGGTCACTCGAACTCCACGAGCGCCAGTTCGTGCGGTTGCAGGTCCAGGACGAGTCGCGGGTGGGAGGCGCGCAGCGGCACTCGTTCGGGCGGCGCCAGGGTCGCGGCCTCGCGGAGGGCGCGCTGCTGCTCGCGCGTGGGGAAGGCCGGTTCGCCCATCCGCCGCCAGGTCGCGAGCGCGTTGCCGCTCGAGGGGCCCACGCGGTGGACGACCGCCGTGCAATCGGCCGTCAGGCCCTGCAGCAGCAGCGACAGCTCTCGCGGCCGGCCGGTCTCGTCGTGGGCCGCGTAGCTCCAGGCCGCGAGCGCGACGCGGCCGCCGGCCGTCCGGGTGACGAGCGTATTCTCGGGGCCGGTGTCGAGCCGGCGCTCGCCGAGGCGGTGCAGGAGGGCGAAGGCGTTGAATGCGGCCTTGGGGATGCCGCCCGCGGCCAGCAGCCCGAACCCGCCGTAGAAGGGCTTCTTCACGACGCCCTGTTCCTCGAAGACGTCCGAGAAGGTCCAGAACGCCAGCGTTGTATCGAGGCCGTCGCACTGCCGGATCGTGGTGGCGAGCCAGGGGCCCATGAACGGCGAGTCGGTGACGGGCAGCTCGTTGCAGTAGCTGGCGTTGTACTCGCTGAAGAAGATCGGGAGGCTGGGCCGGGCCGAGGCCTTCACCTGGTCGTGGACCTTCCGGACGGCCCGGGCGACCATCCGCTCGCGGGAGATGGGCTCGTCGGTGCGGAGAACGTCGCGGGAGGTGTCGTTGGCATAGACGTGGGTCGAGACGAAATCCACCGGGAGCCGTTTCCGCACGCAGTGGGCGATGAAGCGGTCGACCCAGGCGGCCTGGGCCGTCGCGGGCCCGCCCACGCGCAGGCGCGGGTCGACGCGCTTGACCGCGCGCGCGGCGGCCTCATAAAGCCGATAGTAGGTGGGTTCCTTGGGTTCGCCGGACCAGAAGTCGATGTTAGGCTCGTTCCAGACCTCGAAGTACCACTGCCGCACCTCCTCGACGCCGTAGCGTTCGACGAGGTGACGGGTGAAGGCCTCCACCAGCTCGCCCCAGCGGCGCCAGCTCTTCGGGGGCGCCGTGAGCTGCTTGTACCAGAACGGGTGGAGCACATGGCGCACCGCGAGTTGCCTGGGCATGAAGCTCAGCTCGACGAAGGGACGGACGCCGTGCTCGAGCAGACCGTCGTAGATCTGGTCGACGTACGAGAAGTTGTAGACGGGCCGGCCCTTGGCGTCCTCGCCGTAGAGCCCGACCTCGTCGAGGAAGATGCCGTGAGGCCGGACGTGGGTGAGGCCGGTGACCGCGCGGACCGCGTCCAGGTCTCGCCGGTAGCTCTCTCGCAGGGTCAGGATGGCGCGGCCCGAGCCGAACACCTGCTCCCAGAAGTGAGGGAACTCGCGGGCCGGCGCCGAAAGGTCGATCCTGGCCGTCTGCCGCAGGGGCGGGGGGCCCGCAGCCGGGGCCTCGGCCTCCAGCGGGACCGCCAGCAGGAGCAGCGACAGGAGCGGGAGGAGGGTGCGGTGGCAGGGAACGGTCATGGCGGCCTCCTGGGAAGGCGCACCCTTCGCGAGGGCGCCGCTCGGGCGGGACGCTCGAGGCTTCGGGCCAACGGTAACCGAAGCCGGGGCGGTAGGCAAAGGGGGAAGCAAGCGGGGGGTGCGCGCGCGGAAGGTGGGAAGCCGCGCTGGTACGAGTTCTGCCGGGGA
>CAZSVK010000435.1:0-4987 GCA_964610245.1 uncultured bacterium | reverse complement strand
CAACACCATCGACGGTCCGGGGACGAGCGACGTCGTCGTGGGCCTGAGCCACTGGTTCTTGAGCCCCTACCGCACCCAGACGGCCCACGGCCAGTGGGGCAACACAGCGGTGCGGCACAAGAATCCCCAGATGCAGGAAGAGCACCGGCAGATCCTGGGCTGGGCCGCCACGGACGACGCGGCGCTGTTCCCGATTCCCGCCGGCCAGAATCCGGTGGGCAATCCGATCATCACCGGCATCTCGACCAAGACCGACCGCGACCTCTTCGCCTCCTGCGGTGACCGCTGCCTGGTGGGCGCCGACAACATCCCGGGCACGCCCCAGCACGCCGGCGTTCCGACCAAGTTCATGTTCTCGAGCGACGGCGCGCGCCCGCAAGACCAGAAGATGTACACCATCCAGGGCGTCGGAGCGGCCACGGTCGTCCAGAGAATCGCCCTCGACGGCGGCGGCAACTGGACGTACGGTGCGATCCCCGCCGCCCGGATCTTCAACGTGGGCAGCGGCGGGCCGGTCCAGACCTTCGGTAACGCGGCGAGCCTCGACGGCGTCACCGACCCGATCGCCGACGACTTCATCTACATGTCCGACGCGGGGCCCACGGAGTTTGCCGTCAGCACCCGGTTCTGGCGCAACGGCGGCACCTGCTTCACCTACAAGCCCAGCACCGGCAAGATCACCTGGGTCGAGGACTATCCGGCGCACACCGGCTACCGGCCCCAGGGCGAGATCACCGTGGGCACCGATGTGATCTCGATCACGGCCGACGGCCGCGGCAACGTCTACTTCCTGAAAGAGGCGCTCGACCCGCCGAACCGCACGACCGGCGGGGCCGGCATCTCGGGCACTCCCGACTTCTACCCGCTGGTCGATGCGAACAACCCCTCGGCCTCCCGCTACACCGCCCAGGTCTTCGCCGACGATCCGCCGCCCATACCCGACGTCGGGGCCCGCTGGACGCGGCGCGTCAGGGTGCGTCAGTACCCGGTCTACCGGCTGCGCGGCTACAACTACGTGACCACCGGATTCCGGGCCCCCGTGCAGGACGCCACGGTGGCCGGCTCCTTCGTGGAGCGGGGAACGCTCGCAAAGGGCTACTTCGAATACGACATCTACGCTTCCGCGCCGGCCGGCCTGCCCGCGACCGGTTCGTTCAGCCGCACCGATACCCTGGCCTCGCCGAGCGCCTCGGCCTCCAGCAGCAACGCGGCCGCGTCGTTCTCCGGCGCCGCGGTCACGGGCAACTCGGTGACCATCAGCGGAACCCGCAATTTCTCGAGCAACAACACGGCGCTCACGACAGTCGCCAACTACGTTGTCACGCTCGCCGCCTCGGTCTCGGTCTCGAACAGCACCACTCACGCGATCTCGGTCCCGGTCGCCCTGGTGGTCCAGGGTCAGGTGCGTCTGAGCGAGATGAACCCGCCCGAGGTGGTCACGATCAACCGCACCTATACCCGGAACGTGTCGCTCGCCCCCTCGCAGACCGGCCAGGTGGTCTCGTTCACCGACACCGTCTCGGGTAGCGTGACCCGCGAGAAGCCGCTGCGCGTAGGCCCTCCGGGACAGTTCACCTTCCCCAGCCCCCTGCCCTCGACGCCCGACCCGGCGGGCATCCATACCAACACCTTCAAGGTGGACGCCGCCACCATCAACGTCACCGAGCCGCCGCCGCTGCCCCAGCCCAACGGAGTCGTCGACGTCGACCTGTCGGGCATCCAGGATCCGGGCCGCAAGGTGATCTCCGAGGACACCAGCCCGATCATCGCCGCCGAGAATCCGCCCGAGTTCTCCGGAGAGTTCACGACTGACGCCTTCGGCCAGACCAACATCAACTACTACCCCTCTCCGGGCATCGGCGACACCGACGGCGACGGCACGATCGGCTACTTTCCCTCCAGCTCCATCCAGCGCACCTTCAAGTGGCGCTGGACGATCAAGGCCACCTCCGAGCCGCTCAAGTTCGCGTATCACCAGGGCCGGGCCGCCAGCTTCAACGTCAACAACGACGGCATCGCGTTCCTCGGCGCGTGGCACGACGCGTCCGGCTTTGCGGGCGACCAGCCGCTGCCGATGCGCTTCAACGACACCAACCCGTCGCTGCCGCAGAGCATCCGCAACGACAGGTTCAAGTTCGCCGACCCCGGCCGCTTCCAGATCACGCTGGAGGTCGACGGCACCAAGTGGTCGAGCGCCGGCGTGACGCTGAACGTCTTCAGCACGCCCAACGACATCCGCGAGATCCCGCTCGGCAGCCCGGGCGCCACCCCGATTGTCAAGACCGAGGAGATCACCGTCGAGGCCTCGCCCAAGCGGCCCGACCAGGCCCATCCGATCTACGACGTGGCGGTGTTCGGGCCCGACACCACGACCGAGGACCGGGTGCCGGCCTCGGGCAACTGGTACGCCCAGGCGATGGTCCAGTTCTTCGGAGCCAACGACTACCAGTACGACACCGACCTCGGCGGCATCCCCGACCCTCGCTGGGGTCACGTCCAGGGCGGCGGCACCAACCGCATGTTCAAGTGGGACGGCGTGGGCCTGTTCGACTACCACAACCGGACTGCGTCGGCGATCGAGACCGCGGACGGCCACGCCGAGCTGGTCAGGCATCGTGACGGCGTCGCCGAGTACACCGTCCGGACGGGCGACCCGGTTCCCTTCGGCGGCACCCGGGTCGACACCATCTCGCGCCAGGACTGGTCGACCATCGGCTACACCTGGTACCTGAAGGTCCGCAACCCGAAGTTCGGCGCCGCGGGAGAGCCCGAGTTCCTGCCCGCCAACACGGTGGCCGAGCCCTACGGCAAGGCGATCCGCACGGGCACGCTGGCCGAACTCTACGACATCAAGAACGCCGCGGCAGGCCGGTACAACGTGCCTGCCCTGACCAACGGCGTCATCACCGATCTCCTGGTCCAGAACCCGGTGGGCGGCGGTGCCTTGACCGCCGCGGAGGGAGCCAGGCTATTCAAGGTGACGGTGCCGCTGACCGACGCCGCGACCGCCTTCAACAAGGTGGCCTTCCGGGTGCCGACCGATCCCACGCGGCTGAGGCTAACGCTGCAGTTCACCTACCCCAAGGTGAAGTGGGCGCTCGACGCGACCCAGAACGTGGTCTACTACTTCCTGAACGCCGACGGTAACGGCAAGGCGCAGTACCGCTACGGAGAGCCGGCCAACGGCGTCCATCCGGTCCCCACCAACGTCGAGTATCCGCTGCTGGGAACTCCGGATCCCTCCTCCGACATCTGCGCCACGGACGACTTCGTCGAGACGAAGGTGCTCGACGTGACGCCGCCGTGGGTCAGCGGGGGCGGGGCCGATCCGACCGACAGCCAGTCGAGCCGCCCCACGGAGTTCGCGAGTTCCGCCAACATCTTCACCGGCGGAGTGATCCGCTTCGATTCGGCGGCCCACACGTTGGTCGTGACGGTGGTCGACAACAACCCCTACCAGCACTTCCTGGTCGCCAACGGGACGGGCGCCTCGGCCGACTCGCTGAAGTGGCCCAAGTTGAACCAGTTCCACTACGAGGTTGGCGACGACCCGCGTACGCGCGATCTGAGCCACGGCGGCGTGGGCCTGAAGACGCAGGGCAAGGCGTTCGGGTTCGCCATCCAGCGGGCCAGCGCCTCCGATCCCAGTTCGACCTTCAACCTGCAGGCAGCCGACTTCGGAGGCGCCGACGTGAGCGACGCGGTCGGCACCATCCTGGATCCGCTCGGCAACACGCTGCCGGTTCCGACCGACTTCGTCTATCCGGCCTCGCGCATCCAGCAGTGGGTCATGCCCACGGCCACGACCCCGTCCTTCGACTACGGCGTTCACTTCGACGTCGGCACCGACGGGTTGCCTGCCTTCGACCCGGTGAACAGCCGCTCGGAGGCCTCCATCGACCTCAATGACTGGATCATCGCCGACGCCCGGCCGACGATGCACGAGTCCAAGAACTACCGGATGACGGTCTGGCGCCTGGAGGACAACCAGTTGCCGAGCCCGATCTTCCTGAAGCAGTCGCCGGAGGTCCTGCAGATGGGGGCCACGGCCCAGGACAAGGCGGGCAACGCGCCGGCACAGCCACGGGCGGTCGCCAACTACACCGTCGAGGACAAGGATTCGCCCAACCTGTGGATCGAGGTCGTCGAGTTCAAGAACGGCACCCCGATCTACTTCGTCGTGACGAAGGACTGGGCGCGCACGTTCGACGCTCCCAGCGTCGACCTCGACACGGCCTACATGATCTTCAAGGCCTCGCCCGATCGCCGGCCCGTCTACCGGGACGCGCTGGGCAGCGAGATCCGTAACGCCGGCTGGCCCACCTCCTACACCCAGACGCCGGAGACGACCCAGATCGTGCTGGGCGCCACGCCCCAGGGATTGCCGAGCGCGCCCTCTCTGGACGTGGCCCTCGAGGAAGACGTGCGCTTCCGGATCACCGCCAAGGCCTCCGACAACGCAGCCGGTCCGACCGAGATGCGGGTCGAGATGTCCAGCGTCAACAGCACCGCCCAGCGGCCGTTCCCGGCGGTCACGAAGGCCCCGGGCCCGATCGTGAGCGGCGATCCGAACCTGTGCGTCGTGTCGGGCGATCACTTCTACGCCCGCCGCGGCGAGACCGACGAGATCCGGATCCTGGCCGACGACGGTCACTCCAACCGCCGCGAAGTGGTCCTGCACGTCACGGTGACGCCGCACCCGACCGACTACCGCGTCATCGGCAACTCGGCGAAGCAGAATAGGTAGGGGTTAGGGGTTGGGGGTAAGCAGCCCGAACACCGAACGCAACCCTCTGGCAGAGACGCGTCCTGGCGCGCGGCTCTGCCAGAGGGCCGCTTCCGCGTCAGAGCTACGAGCGGCACGGGTGCAGTCGTGGGAAGTGGGGATCTGCTCTGGTTCGAGTTCTGCCGGGGACGCTGTCCCCGGGCCCCTGCTGGAGCTCTGCTCCAGACCTCGCCAGGGTGGGAGCCCCACCCTGGACCCGGC
>CAZSVK010000434.1:0-4998 GCA_964610245.1 uncultured bacterium | reverse complement strand
GGGGCGCCCGGGAGGGACTTTCCCCCCCGACGCGGGTCCGGGAGCGGGCCGCCCGAGAGGCGACTCGACACCTCAGACCCTTCTCAGCTCGCCTGACCGCTCAGCTTCCGGTATCGCTCCAGAACTTCCGCGGCGAGCAAGTCCGGGGGGCGGTCTCCGGCCTGCACGCGGTTGGGGATCGCGTCGTAGCAGGGCTGGCGCTGAGCCAGCCTTGCGGCGACCGCCTCGGCCGTCGTGAGGTGCGCCCCCAGGGGCCTGGAACCGTCGCCCCCCAGACGCCGTGCCAGGATCTCGGGCCGCACCTCGAGGAAGAACAAGATGCCGGTGAGGCGCAGCCTGGCCATGTTGTCCGGATCGAGAGGCACTCCGCCGCCGGTGGCGACGACGGTGTCGCGCAGCCCCACGGCGTGGGCCACCGCCCGGCGCTCGAGCATGCGAAAGTAGGGCTCGCCGAAGTCGGCGAAGACCCGGGCGACGGAGCGGCCGGCCCAGTACTCGATCCAGGCGTCGGTATCGAGGAACTGCATCGAGGCCTCCGCGGCGAGCAGCCGGCCGAGCGTGCTCTTCCCGCTGGCCATGAAGCCGCAGAGGACCAGATTGGGACGGCCGGCGGCGGCCGGCACCAGCGGCCCGCTCATCCCTGGATGACGCGCTTCAGGTCGCCCAGGGAGAGAGCCGCGGAATCCTCGGGGAGGAAGAGGCGGTTGAGCCGGTCCCTGAGGACGTCGTCGGGGAGGTTTCGCTCGATCACGCCGCTCTCGACCCAGCTGACCATCCCGGTCTCTTCCGAGACGACCAGCGCGACGGCGTCGGAGATCTCCGTGATGCCGAGCGCGGCCCGGTGCCGGGTGCCGAAGTCCCGGGCGATGTCGTAGTTCTGCGAGAGTGGAAGGAAGCAGCTCGCCGCCTCGATGCGGTTGTGGGCGAGGATGACCGCCCCGTCGTGGAGCGGCGTGAGCTTGGCGAAGATGGTCATCAGCAGCTCGGCCGAGAGCTGGCTGTCGAGCGTGATGCCGGATTCGACCAGATCTCTCAGACCGGTCTGTCTCTCGACGACGATCAGGGCGCCGGTCTTGGCTCGCGACAATCGGTGCAGGGCGTTGTGCAGCTCCTTCACCAGCCAGACGATCTCGGCCTCCGGCATCTTCGAGCGCAGCAGGCCGCCGCGGCCGAGCTGCTCGAGCGCCTTTCTCAGCTCGGGCTGGAAGATGATGATGACGGCAAGGATGCCGACCGCCATGAACGCCTGCATCAACCACTCCAGGCTGTAGAGCGACAGCTTCTGGGTCATGATCCGCAGCAGGAAGACGAAGCCCAGCCCCTTGAGCAGATTGGCCGCCCGGGTCCCCGAGAGCAGGGCCACCAGCGAGTAGATCACCCAGGTGACCGCCAGGACGTCGACGTAGTCCGTCCAGTGCAGCGAGCTGAAGAAGAGGTAGACGGCTTTCAGCATGGGGACCGGGTTGTTTCCGGGGTGAGCGCGGCCGCTTTCGAGGCGTCGGCGGCGAACGGGGAGGCGGGGCCTGTTCTACTGCTCGGGAGAATCGCCGGTCGACCCGAGGCTTTCGCCGCCGATTCCTCGTTGTCGCTACGGCCTACAGTCTAGAGCTTACAGTCTTGGCGCGGGCGAAGCCTGCGCCGTGAGGCCCACGCCATTCTCTTCGGAACGAGGGGGTCGTGAACCGAGCCGCGCGAAGCTCGGTTCAGAACATCGAGGTGAAGGTCGCGATGTCCAGGATCCGGCAACGGATGTTGTTGGATTCGCGGAAGGCATCCCAGTTCCCGTTTCCCTCCAGCGAGAGCAGATCGGGGATGGCCGTGATCAGGTAGTCGCACTCGAGCGCAAGGGCGGCGATCAGGAACTTGTTGTCGTTGGGCTCGGTGCAGATGTCGATCTGGATGTCGTGGTTCTCGTCGAGCGGAACCATGTTCTGCTCGCTGATGAAGGCCGACATCTCTTCGAGGGTGATGTGCTGCAGGCTGGGAAGCACCTCGTGCAGCGCCGCGGACTGCAGGATGACCTTGAAGATCTCCTCCGCGATGGTGTCGGATAGGATGAGTTCCGTGTCGGCGGGGAGTTCGAAGAGCTTGGGGTGGGCCCCGTGGGGATTGAGGAGCCCGTTGAGGAAGACCGTGGAATCGTAGATGACGCGGGTCACAGCTTCCGCACCTCCTCGACCGCGCCGGCGACATGCTCGAAAAGCTCTTCACCGGCGATGAAGGCGGCCTGCTTGCGAACGCCCGAGAAGAGTTCGTGCAGCCCGCGTTCCCAGCGTCCCTCCAGCTCCGGCGAGGATGCGGGGTGAGCAGCTTCGGGTGCCGGCGCGAGGGCCGGCGGTTCGGGTTCCGGCGGCGGGGCGGCCGGCGGGGCCGAGCCGAACCGTTCGAGGATCGAGCCTCCCGCGGCGGGCGCGGGTGCGGGACTTCCGAAGCGGTTCAAGAGCGAGCCTCCCGCGGGTGCCGCCAGAGCGGCGGGAGCACTCTCGCCGCCGCCGAAACGGCCGAGCAGGGAGCCGCCCGCGGGTGCCGAGGACAGCGACGGGAGCGCGGCCGGAGGGGCAGCGAAGCGGTCGAGCATCGAGCCTCCCGCGGGTGCGGGCGGAGACGGAGGCTCCACGGGCACCGCTCCGGCGAACTTGCCCAAGAGCGAACTGGGCGCGGGGCCCGCCGCGGCGGGAGCTTCGCCGAAGCGGTTCAGCAGCGAACCGCCCGCCGGCTTGGCCGCGGAAGGCGGTCTCGGAGCCGGTGCAGGTGGCAATTCTTCGGGCGGAGGCGCCGGAGGCTCTTCCTTCGTCATTCCGCCGAAGCGGTTGAACAGATCGCCACCGCCGGCGGGCGCGGCTGCGGGGGCGGCCCGTCCGGGCAGGCCCCCGCCGGGCAGGCCCCCGCCGGGCAGGCCCCCGCCGGGCAGGCCCGCTCCGAACTGGCCGAGCAGCGACGGGGCCGGCGCCGCAACTCCGCCGCCGAAGCGTCCGAGGATGCTCGAGCCGGTCGCGGGCGGGGGCTCGGCCGCTGCCGCCGGAGGAGGCGGAGCGGGGCTCGCCGGCGCGGGAGCGCCGAATCGCCCCAGGATGCTGCTCGCCGCGGAGGCCGGTGCCGGCTGCGACGCCGGTTCGAGCGGGGCCGGCGCGGCCGGCTGGGCGTGGGCGTGCGCCGGCGAGGCAGGCCACTGGACCGCGCCGGGCCGCACGTTGGCCCGCAGGTTCGCGGCAGGTGCGCGGCCCTCCGTCGTGAACGTCTTCAGACTGTCCAGCCGCTCGTGCGCCGCGGCCGAGGATCCCAGACGGTTGGCCTGCTGCAGCGCCTCGAGCTGGGTCGGGCCCGACATGGCCGCGGCCACGGAGGCATCCTGGCCAAAGCCCGAGAAGCGCGACATCAGGTTCCCGGGAGAAGGCGGCGCCAGGACCGGCGCCGGGGCCGGCGGCTCGGGTTCGGTCTCGACGGGCGCGGGCGGCTCGGGTTCGAGTTCGGCGGGGGACCGCGGTTCGGGCGAAGGCGCTGTCGAATCCTCCTGGAGGACCGAGAGAAGCCGGTCTCGATCGTCGGGCGACAGTTGCTCGATGAGCGCCAGAATCTGTTCCAGGCCTAGTTCGAGGGAGGGCATGATTGGGCAGGCCTCCAGACCTCCGCGAGACGCGCCGGCCGCTTCCATGACCACCCGGAAGCCCCGCTGCCGGCGCGCGTGCAGGGCAGTATAGCAAACCATGGTTCGCGCGCGAGAGAGCCGCGCGAGTCGTATCCTCCGCGCTCCGCGTGCATCCAAACAGGGACAGGGCCCGCCCACGCGAGTAGACTGGAGGTCTGGAGGTCTTCACCATGCGGCGTTCGCAAATTCTGCTCCTCACCTGGTCTCTGGCCGGATTCGTGGCCTGGCTTCCGTCCGGCGTGGCGGGCCAATCTTCCGCGCCGGCCACGCGAACCTCGACGGCCACCCGCGCCCCGGCGGCGCAGAGAACCACGCCTGTCCGCCAGGCGCCCGCCCAGCAGACGCCGGCTCCGGCCACTCCGGCGACCCCCACCCCGGGGGCGAGTGTTCCCCAGCCGGCCGCGACCGTGACCCCTCAGCCCATCTACGTCCTGCCGGGCGGCTCGGGACAGCCGCCCAACTGGAGCGCGATGCCGGGCCCCTCGACGATGGTGCCCCAGGGCGGGGTCTACGGCGGGATGACCATGCCCCAGCCGGGTTCCGCCGTCGCTCCCGCGGCCCCCGCCCAGCCCGGCGGCGCGATCTGGGCTCCCACCGCGCCGGCCGTGAAGCAGTTCACCATCGGGTCGACCGCCATGCCGGCCAACCTGACGCCGCCGCCGCCCTCGATCCTGCCGGGCCCCGAGGGCACCTACCGGCTCGAGAGCATGTCGGGCGAGCGGCTCTATCTGACGGGCGGACTGAAGACGAAGCTGGCCGGCATCGTCTATCCGAAGGGGGCGGTGGCGAGCCAGCTCCGGACGACGCTCCGCGAACTGGTCCGCACCGCCTCGATGTTCGTGAAGCCGGAGGCCGGTTCGCCGCCCGTCGGCGACGAGAATTTCCGCGCCTTCCTGAAGCTCACCGATGGCCGCGACCTGTCCCGCGAGCTGGTGGCTCGAGGGCTGGCGACGGTCAACGCCCGCTCCTACTTCCAGACCCCGGAGGAACGCGACCAGATGCTGGCCGCCCAGCAGAAGGCCCGGCAAGCCAAGCTGGGCGTCTGGAAACGGCCGTAGGGGCCGGCCACCGGGCGGGCGCAGTCGTGGAAGGTGGCGGACGGCTCCAGTTCGAGTTCTGTCGGGGACGCTGTCCTGAGTCATGGACTGTTCCCTGAAGGCCGCATCACGACCGAGGCGCTGATTCCCCTGCTGGAGCTCTGCTCCTGGCCTTCTTGCACATGCGGGCTGGCCGCCCGCGCAAGAAGGCGTTCGCCCTCGGCACTGCTGCCGGGGCTCACAGCCAGGGGGGGAGCCTCCCCAATGGCATTAAATCGTGATGAAAAGGGGTACTTGAGCACCTGTTGAGGGCTC
>CAZSVK010000433.1:0-5004 GCA_964610245.1 uncultured bacterium | reverse complement strand
GCGCTGGACGTCGAGGACGGCACCACTCGCAGCGAGCCCTCACCTGTCCGCGTGCAGATCCTGCCCAAGAACCTGCCCACCGCGAGGTTGAACTTCACGGGCGGCATCAATCTGGTCGGGCTGCCTCTGTCGCCCAGGACGCTCGATCGTCCCTACAGCGTCGGCGACCTGATGAAGGCCGCGCGCGCCTCCGTGGCCGCCGTGCCCGATCCGGCCGCGCCCGGCCACTTCCGGGTGCTGCTCCCGGACGACCCCGCCGCGGCAGTCGAGGCGATCGGCGGGAACCAGGGCTACCTCCTGCTCAGGCCACAGGCGCCACAGGTGCCCACGACCGCGGCCGACCTGCTGGGCGCCCTCTGGGACACGACCGCGTCGCGCCGGCCAGGCAGGTGCGCTGCCTACCTCCGCTACTCCATCTCGGAGGCCGGGCTCCGCGCGATCGAACTCCGCGCCCATGACCCGAGGACCGGGGCGTTCATTTGCGCGTCACGCCAAGAGTTTGGGGGCCAGTGACGGTTTGTTGCTTCACGTCGTGCGCGGCGGATGCGAGCCGGCCGTCCTCGAGGTTGTTGCCCGCGGGAATGGAGTCCGGCCACAGGCGCCACAGGTGCCCACGACCGCGGTCGACCTGCTGGGCGACCTCTGGGACACGACCGCGTTGCGCCGG
This sequence comes from uncultured bacterium, assembly GCA_964610245.1. Lineage (GTDB taxonomy): Bacteria > Muiribacteriota > UBA6191 > JACPRK01 > JACPRK01 > CAZSVK01. Next base: position 4,337 of record CAZSVK010000433.1, on the reverse strand, counting down.
ACGTTCGTCCAGGGGTTCAACCTGCTGCAGTTGCCCAGGGGAGTGCCGGCCAGTCTGAACCTGCAGGGCCTGCTGCAACAGGCCGGGGCCAGCTTCGCCGTGGTGTTCGAGAGCGGTCCCGGCGGCCGCACGGTGCCGAAGGTGTTCCTGCCGTCGCTCGGCACGCCGGCGCCGTCGCTCGCCGCCGGAAAGGCGCTGCTGCTCTACCGGCCGGGAGCGGGCGAGGTGACGTTCGACCTGCCGCAGCCGTGAGTGGGCCGGCCTGAACCGCTCACGGTTGGGGGCGAAAGAGATCGACCGTCAGGCCGTCGCGCACGCTGAGCTGGGCCGTGAGCACTCCGGGCGAGGTCGCGACCGCCGCGACCTTGACGTGGACCGCGATCGAGACCTTCAGCGTACCGGCGGTCTCCCATCGGACCGCGTCGGCGCTGCGCTGGAAGAGCATCCCCAGGCTCTCTCCCCACCGCCAGAAGATCGAGCCGACCAGGAATCGCGAGCCGTCCCAGACTGCCGTGGTGAACCCCGGGTCCCAGTCGCTGCCCGACTCCTCCGGGAGCTTGAAGTCGATCCCGGCAGGCGCGAAGGTGCGGCCGCCGTCGGAGCTGACCAGGGTCCGCACCCCGGTACCTGACGGATAGACCGCGAGCAGCTTGCCCGCGCCCGTCACCGCGGCCGGGTGCACCACCGAGGCCCCCGGCTCGGACAGGGCCCGCAGCGCCGGCCAGAGGGCGGTGCCGGCGACGTCCCCGGACGAGTGCCCCAGGAACGACGGCTTGCGAGTGCTGCCGACCAGGACGAAGAGACTGAGACGACCCTTCGACTCCAGCAGCTGGGCCCAGGTCGCGAGCCCGGGCGCCTCGGCGAGCATGGGCGTGAACTTCGGCGCGCTGCCCGAGCCGGGCTCCAGCCGGCCGCGCAGCATCCCCCCCTGGGATCGGGCCACCACGAGGTGGTAGCCGCCGCCGGCAGCCTCGGCCAGGAGGGGGCCGGGGGCCACGCAGGGCGTCCGGACGGGAGGCAGCCACTGTCGGGAGCCGGCCCGCCGGAACACCAGTTCCGCCGTGTCGCCTTGCTTGGCGCCGGCCAGCCAGCCCATGGCGAGGCCGTCCTTCGAGGGGCAGAGGGCCACGTGCTCGATGGCGCCCGCGGGCGTGCCGACCGGCTGCGGCTGCATCCACGTGAGCCCGCCGTCGAGGCTCTCGCTGAGCATCGCCGAGCGGCCGCCCCGGGCCGTCGGCTCGCTCCAGGCGAGGAAGACGTGGTCTCCCCGGGCCGTCATCGCCATCGCCCGCAGGTCGACGCTCGAGGGGCGCATGGTCGCGACGGGAAACTCGGGGTGCTTCATCGTCCGGAAGGCGGCCGTTTGCTTGAACCCCGGCCCGGATACCTCGACCTCATAGTCCTTCGCCGGTTCGAGACCTTCGAGCAGACGGTCGGACTTGCCGGCGGGAATCTCGGATAGGGACGGCGCGGCCGCGGCGGGCCGCCCGGCTTCCAGCAGCGTGAGCCTCACCCGGTGCGCCACGGGCTCGGGGCGGGCGAGCCAGAGGTGGGCTCGCGTGTCGGAGAACGAGACCTCGAGCGGCGGGGGCGGGGGTTCCGGCTTCGGGACCGGGCGGGAGGGCGGCCCGGCGGCCGGCGGGTTGGCGGTGGGGGGCGGAGCCGGCCTGGCCAGCGGAGTCGACGGGCGCAGCAGAGCCAGCACCCCGACCGCCACGAGCACCGATGAGAGGGCTCCCCCCGCGAGCCAGACCCACCCGGGGTGCCGGCGTGAGGTGGGGCCCATACGCGCGGCCGAGGCCATCGTCGCCGCAACCCGCGGGGCGGCCTTGATCGAGGGGCGTCGCAAATCGGCGCTGGCGACGATCGTCGCGCGGCCGGCGAGGGAGCCCAACGGCCTGGGGGGTGGCGGCGCGGCCGGGGTGGCCACCGGACCGCTCACGACGGTCGCCAGGCTGGGCGGCTCGGTCGTCCAGCCCGCGAGTGCCCTTTCGACGCGGTGGGCCGTCGGCCGGGGGCGAGCCGCCTGGTCGAGGCAGCCGGCGAGGATGTTGGCCACGTCGGCCGGCGCTCCGAGCATGGCCAGTCTGGTCTTGTCGGGCTTGAGGGTCAGTTGCCGCTCCAGGATGTCGACGTAGCTTCCGGTGCCGAAGAGGCGCTCGCCCAGGAGCATCTCGTGGAGCATCACCCCCAGCGCGTAGACATCGGAGGCCGAGCCGGCGGGTTCACCGCGGATGACCTCGGGCGCCAGGTAGCCTGGCGTGCCCAGGATGATGCCGGTGTGGGTGAGGCCCTGGTCGGCGGCGTCCTGGGCCTTGGCCAGTCCGAAGTCGGCAACCTTCGGCTGACCGTCGTCGGTGAAGAGGACGTTCTCCGGCTTGAGGTCGCGGTGGACGATGCCGGCGTCGTGGGCGTGAGCGAGCCCGGAGGCGATGGCCGCGCCGAGCCTGGCGGCTTCGAGCGGCTTGAGGGCGCCGCGCGATTCGAGGCGATCGCGGAGCGTGCCGCCGCTGGCGAGTTCGGCGACCAGATAGGGCTTGTCGCCAGCGAAGCCGGCATCGAAGATCTTCAGCAGGTTGGGATGGGTGAGACGGGCCTGGAGCTTGGCCTCGCGAACGAAACGCTCCCGGGTCTCCTCGGCGTTGAACAGCCCGGTCAGCAGGATCTTGACGGCCACCTCGCGCGAGAGGCCCTCGTGGACGCCGCGGAAGACCACGCCGGAACTGCCGAAACCGAGCTGCCGCAGGAGGCGGTAGCCAGGAATCCGGACGGCCGTCGGCGATACCACGTGGGCCCCCGGGCTCAGGTCTGACCGGCCGGTACTCGCGGCCCGGTCACGGGAAGGGTGAGCGTGAAGGTGGAGCCGACGCCGACCTCGCTGTGAACGGTAACGCGGCCCTCGTGCGCGGCAACCAGGCGCTTGACGATGGCGAGGCCAAGGCCGGTGCTCTTCTCACCGCCGGTGGGCCGGACGCTCGTACGGCCGAAGTCGGTGAAGAGCTTGGGTAGCTCGTCGGCCGGGATGCCCTGGCCCTGGTCGGACACGGAGATCTGGAAGTGGTCGCCGACGGTGCTCGCTCCGAGGCGGATCGTGGTGCCGGGATGGGAGTACTTGATGGCGTTGCTGATGAGGTTGTCGAGCGCCTGCTGGATGCGGTGGATGTCGACGACGACGCTGGGAAGATCCGGAGGCAGGTCGAGCACCAGCTCCATCGACTTGGCCCTGGCGAGCATCTCGTTGTTCTCGGCGCAGCTCTGGACCAGGCCGGCCAGTTCAAGTTGGTCCAGCTCGAGCTGCAACCGGCCCGACTCGATGGCGCTGACGTCGAGCAGCTCGTTGATGAGACCGAGCATGTTCTCGCAGGTGCCGTCGATGCGATCGAGCACCTCCTGCTGCTGGCGGGGAACGGCCCCGAGGAAGTGGCCCTTGAGCACGTAGACGAGGCCCCGGATGGTCGAGATGGGATTGCGCAGGTCGTGGACGGCAATGCCCAGAAACTTGTTCTTCAGCTCGTTGAGTTCCAGGAGTTGCTGGTAGGCGCGCCCCTTCTCGACGATCACGGCGAGCTGCCCGGCGAGCTGCGAGAAGAGTTCGACGTGAACGTCACGGTAACAGCCGGTTTGGGTGCTCGAGAAGAACATGAAGCCGATCGGCTTGCCGAGGGCGACCAGGGGGCAGGTCAGGCTGGAGCGCATGCCCTCGTCGACGATCCGATGGGTCGAGTCGGACTGGGGATGGTCGCGGAGGTACTGCTCCAGATCGTTGAGGATGCGGGGCCGGCCGGTGCGAAGGACTTCGAGAAGGCTGCTGCCACGCATCTCGGCCTGGTAGCCCTTGTAGATCCGGATGTCGGAAGCCGAGCTACGGGCCCAGTGAGCGTGGAGCACCTCGCCTTCGGACTCGAGGAGGGAAAAACCGATCCGGTCGTAGGGCAGGATGGTGTGGAAGGAGTCGTAGACGAAGTCGAGCACCTGATCGAGCATGAAGCCCGAATTGATGCGCTCGGTGACCTGGGCCAGGGTCGAGATCTCGTGGAACTTCTGCTCGAGGGCCGCACCCAGCTCGCGAAGGGCCTGTCCGAGTTGACCCAGTTCATCCTCCGTGTGCGCTGGCAGCTCGACCTTGAAGTCGCCCCGGCGCATCCGGAGCGCGGCCTCGCGGAAGAGGGCGATGCGCGGGTCGCCGGGTCGCTGGCGAGGCCGGCGCGGGGCTTTCTCGGTCTTCACAAGCGGCATGGTAGACCTCCGGCCCTCGCCTGTCCACGGGCGGGGCGCCTGGCCAACGGGCGAGGGAAGCGTTTCGCGCGAGGCAGGGGTATGATCGGAATGGCAGGCCC
>CAZSVK010000432.1:0-5006 GCA_964610245.1 uncultured bacterium | reverse complement strand
GTCCCCGGCAGAACTCGTACCAGCGCGGCTTCCCACCTTCCGCGCGCGCACCCGCGGTGTTCAGGGGCCTCGACGGACCCCTTCCGGCCCGCTACCCTGGTGACATCTCGATGAGCCGCCGGAGAAAGAGACAGACCCGCGACCGAACCGACTCCCCGCCGGCGGCACCGGCGACCGTCACGACCCAGCCGGCCTCTCCGGCGGACGATCGCGCGGTCTGCCTGGTCTGCGGAGAGCCGATGTCACCGGTGATGACCGTCGACTGCGCGGTCTGCCGCACGCCGCACCACCGGGACTGTTTTCTGTACAACGGCTGTTGCGCGCTCTTCGGCTGCGGCGGCGATCGCTTCCTGACCACCTCCACGCCCGAGACCGCGGTCCTGTTGAGGATGGTCGACTCCGGCGCCGGGAGGGCCGATCGGAAGAGTGCCACCGGCTCCCTGGCCGGCGTCGTCTCCCGCCTCCTGAGTTCACGCCCCGTGAGCCGGGGCCTCGCGGTCGATTTCGTCTCGCCCGCCGAGGCGGCGTCGCGCTGGCTGGCCGGCGTCGGGTTCCTCGGTCTGACCGCGGCGATGCTCCTGCAACCGTGCCCCCACTTCCCGCCGGGGACCGGCCTCTCGACGATGCTGGCCGCCGGGACCTGTCTCGCCGGCTTGCTCGGCATGTTGGGGCTGCGGGACGTCTGGCGGTTCGACGAGAAGGGCCAGACGGTCAGGCTCGACCGCACGATCTTCGGCTTCCGGACAGTGCGGAAGGTGCTCCGGAGCGAGGAGTTCGCGGGCGTCGGGATCGCCACTCACCCGGGCCCGGCAGGCGACGAGCCGTCGCCGGTTCCGTGGCCGCCCGTCCGGTGGTTGCTGCTCTACAAACCCAACGGCGCGGTCGTGAGGCTGGGCGACTTCGCCGGCCATGCCGACCCCGGCATCCTCCCGGATCTGCGCCGGATTGCCGCGCGGATCCACCAGGTCACGGGCCTCGCGGTCAACGAGCGGCTGCGCGCTCCCCTCTCCTGGCGGCACCTGCACGCCGGCGTCTCCGCCGCCCGCGCCCTGTTCTGGGGGCTGTCGGCCTCCTTCGTGCCGGCCCTCATCTACGACCTCGGGCGCGCCTGGAGCCTGGCCGGCCTCGACGTGGCCCCGGGCTTCCTGGTCGCCTTCGCCTTCGTGATCGGCTCCTGGCTGCTGCTGCGCGCTTACTGGATGTTGCTCACCAGGCCACGCGGCCTGCCCGAGATACCGGAGCACAGCCTGTTCGATCGCAACTCGAACCTCGAGCGCCAGCTCGCGGGGCTGCACCTCACGCTCTTCCTGTTGATTCCGTTTCTCCTCGCCGAGAGCGTGCACCAGACGATCCAGGGCGTGCTCGGAGTTCTCCACGGACGCCTGTATTACCAGGTCACGTCGCCTCTGATCGCCTGGCTGGTCCTGCTGCTCCTGCTGAGCTACTCGACTCGCCGGTGCGTTTGCTACGTGTACCGGATCGCCGTCTCCATGGGCCTCTGCGAACGGCCGTGCAGGAAGGACTGACGTCGCGCGGCCCGGCCGCGGCCCTTTCCGTGGCGTTCAGAGCCGACGGAGGACCTCCTCGCTGGGAGCGAACCAGAAGGAGCCCGAGACGGGACGGGTGAACCCGAGGAGCGAATCCCGCAGGCCGTCCTCGGCCAGGCCGAACATCCGGCGAAGCATCAGCTCGAAGCGCGCCTGCTCCGCGGAGAAGGCGAGGAAGTAGAGCCCGTGCTCGCCGGCCGTTCCGTACGGGACGCTGCGCCGGTAGATCGCCAGCTCCTTGCCGTCCACCTCGACCTCCATCCGGCGGATGTGCGCGGTGGCCGGCATCTCGTCTTCGGGCAGCTCGACGCTCGCGTCCTTCGTGCGGCCGATCAGCCGTTCCTGTTCCGGAACGCTCCAGAGGTTCAGCCGGTGGAGATCGTGCACCCAGCGCTGAGTCAACACGACGGTGCCGCCCTCGCCCGACTGGCCCGCCGGGATCAGCGCCGTCTCGCGCGCCTCGTCCCCCTTCGGATTGGCGGTGCCGTCGATGAATCCGCTCAGATCCCGCGAATCTCGATAGACGAACGCGGGGCGGTCTTCCTCCAGCTCGGCCACGGCCTCCAGCCCGCGAGCCGCCGCCACGGCCGCCTCGAAGAGTTCGTCGTGCCCGGCGGAATGCAGCCAGAGCCAGAGGTCGCGCTGGGTTGCCGGCGCGGCGTGTCCCTCGCGCGAGCGCAGTTCGTGGAAGGCCGAGAAGCCGGCCGGCAAGGGCAATCCCGGCAGCCGTTCCGCCAGACCGGGCCCGAACGCCGCGACCCGCCAGACCGCCCCGTGCGCGTCGGTGCCTTCGGTCAGGACCTGCTTCAGCGCGGCCGCCAGTTCGCGGGGCTTGGCGGCGGGCCGGAGGCGGAACTCGAGGAAGTGGTGGTGAGGGGTGCCTTCGGCGAACACGCCTCTCTGGTGAGCTGGCATCGGGCTACCTCCGATCAGGGCTGTTTCGGCGGACTGATGTACCCGTGGGCGAGCTTGCCTGGCGGGCCCTCGAAATCCATCGTGGTCTTGTACTTCTCGTAGCGGCCATCGGCGGCGTAGGGAGCGCTCCTGGCCAGAATTTCGGTCCGCTCGGACTCGCTCATCGGGGTGAAGTTCCAGGCCGTCTTCAGGTTCTTCTTCAACAGCTCCAGCGACTCCATCCCGACGATGAGCGTGCCGATCGGCAAGCTCATCGTGTAGCGCAGGCAGTCGGCGGCGGCCAGGCCCGTCTCGGCGAGCATCGGCGACATGAAGCCGGAGAGCGTCTTGAAGGCGACCACTCCGATCTTCCGCCGCGTCAGCTCGGGCAGCACGCCGGTCTCGAAGCTGCGGAAGTGGTGGTCCATCACGCCCAGTGGCAGCATCACGGCGTCCCACCGGAACGGCAGCGCGAGCATCCGCAAGTGGGTCGAGGGCAGCTTGTGGCCCGAAAAGCCGATGAACCGCACCTTCCCCTGGCGTCGGGCCTGGATGGCCGCGGCCAGCGCCCCGCGCTCCATGATCCAGTCCGGATCGTTGTCGTAGCACACCTCGTGGAACAGCATCAGGTCGAGCCGATCGGTGCGCAGCGCCTTCAAGCTGGCCTCCAGGTCGCGCATCGTCTCGGCCCCGTCGCGCGTGTGGGCGCAGTTCTTGGTCATCACGAACGCCCGGTCGCGCCAGCCGCCCTGCAACGCCTTGCCGACGCGCTCCTCGCTGCGACCTCCGTTGTACTCCCGGGCGTTATCCAGGAACGTGACCCCGCCGTCCAGCGCCGTCCGGATGAGCCGGATCGCCTCGCCGTCGGTGAGTCCGTCGATCCCCACGTGAAACCCGCCCAGTCCGAGCAGCGACACCCGCTCGCCCGTCAGCCCCAGCGGCCTCATCGGCATCCGGCCCGAGACTGGCCGCGCGAGCAGCGGGCCGGCGGGGACCGCCAGAGCCGCCAGACCGGCTGCCAAACCTGTCTTCAGGAACTCTCGTCTGTGGATTCTCGCCATGTCGGTCCCGCCTCCGTGTGCGACTCGGACCCCGGTCCGGGGAGCCCCTGCCACATCATAGCGAACCGGCGGGCCTGAGGGCGGCCGGGACGACTCCCTGCCGGACGCGCGCGGACGGTCCGCGCAGGTTCTCTCTCCGGCCCGGATCCCCCGAGTTGCTGGAGATAATGTCCGGGAGTCTCGATATAATGAGCGCAAACGAGGCCCGGGTGGGCCTCGGCCCTGCTCCGATTCGAGGTTGAGCCCCATGACACGACTTGCTCTCCGGGCCGCGCTGGTCATCGCCCTCGCGATCGAGGTGCCCGCGGTCGGCCTCGCAGCCGGCGGAACCCGGCCCGATCTGAACCCGGCGGATAGCTGGAACCAGGTCCAGCAGTGGCTGACCGATCGGACCAAGCTGGAGCACCGCGTGCGAGGCACCGCCGTCGAGTTGCACCAGCTGCGTTCGGAGGTGGACCGGGCCAACACCGAGAAGGCCTGGTACGGCCTGGGCAAGAGCGACCGCGAGAAGATCGAGGAGCGCCAGCAACTGGGCGAGGAGAAGCTCAAGGACCTGCTGGCCTCGACGCCGAGCGCCCTCACCACGGCGGTGCGCAGGCTGCTCCCGGTCGAGAAGGTGGGCGAGGTCGAGCGCTCCAACGTCGAGATCCTCGAGGTCGGCCGGGCCCTCGTCAACCGCAGCCGCACGCTCGGCCAGCTCAAGGACGAACTGCAGACGCTCCAGGCGAAGGCCGCGACCAGCCCCCAGGACCTCGACGTCGTGGTCGAGTACTACACCGTCTACGCCGAGGTCACCCGGGCGCTCCACGAGATGTGTCAGGACTTCGCCGAGGGGGCCGACGGAAAGTACGGCGCGAGGATCCGCGAACTGATCGAGCGCAGCGACCAGCGGATCGAGGAACTCCGCCAGGCTCGCGCCGAGGAGCCTCGAGAGAACCGCCAAGCGTACGACAGGCTCCTGGCCAACACGGTCAAGCTGAAGCCGGCCCTCGAACGGGCCTTGATCTTCCTGGATGCCCAGAAGGACTGGGCCAAGGCGCGCCTCGTCCGGCTCGCCGCCGACCGCCGTCTGGCGGAGGAGTCGCTCAAGACGGCCGAGCTGTCACGAGACGTGCGCGCCGCCATCGAGGCGATCGCCACCGACTTCAAGGCGATCAACGAGCCGCTGCCGCCGCTGATCAGCTTCGACCTGAACACGGAATCGCTGGGATTGCCGGTCTCGTCGCCGGCGGGAGACAACCGGCGCGGCGCACAGAAGCAGTGAAGGTCGAACCCAGTGGCCTGGCGGGGACGCTGTCCCCGCACCCCTGCCAGGGTGGGAGCCCCACCCTGGACCCGGCAATGAGAAGACGAGGCGAAGCCTGAGCGACACTCTCGATGACTCCTGGCTGGGAACGTGGGCAGAACTCACTCCAGTCATCGGGGGGTCCAGGGGCGAACTTCGCCCCTGGCGAGGTCTGGAGCGGAGCTCCAGGAGGTTGCTTTCCTCCGTCTGTCCATGCGC
>CAZSVK010000431.1:0-5037 GCA_964610245.1 uncultured bacterium | reverse complement strand
CCATAGCCCCCAGGCCATCCACCGGGCCGGAAGTCTCCACCTGTCCGAGACTGAACGCAAGGCCGGCGGCCTGGACTCCGACCCCGTGATGGCCCTCTCCGTCGTCGTTGCCTCCAAGCTGGCTACCATCGCCCAGGTGCGCGTCGTCACCACCCTCGGCCGCCTCCCGGCCGACACCGTCGACCGCATCGTTGACGCCCTCCTGGCCGTCGTCCGCGATTCCGCGCGGCCGTAGCAACGACCTGGCTCGCCTGCCAGGATCCGTGCGGGTTCCCAATTCCTCGCTCGCTCGCGAGCGACTCTCGCTTCAATCGATCCTCACCGACTCCGCTGCCCCGATGATACCCGGCCGACCAGCACGCCTCCGAACGCGCGCCAGGGTCGCCTTGTAGCGCCAGGGTAACCAATCTGCCGGGCCACGCCGACACTCGTCACGGTGCTTGAAACCGTTCAAGTGGACAAAGTCAGCCTCGTCAATCCTCCAGAAGGTGGAGAGAGCCCGGGCGGCCCAAGCATGGACCATGGCCATCAAGCGCAGGGGCCACTACGGGGCCCGGGGCCCGGGGCGGGAGGCCTGACTCACGGCGGGCCGAGCAGCGTGCAGAGAGCCACGGAGCCCTCGGCGTCGCCGGGCGCTCCGGGCCGCTTCCACGAGATGCGGACGTCGACCAGCTTGAAGGCGCGAGGCCCGGTGTCGCCGGGAAACTCGACCGGCACCAGGCTCACGGCGAGTGAGCGCCGGTAGTCTTCCTTGGAGACCGGCGGGCCGAGGGTGGCCAGCGAGGCCGCCGGCGTCTTGCGAGGCTGGGCGGGGCCGCCCTCGGCGGACGGCGGCCAGGCGAAGTGTTGGTCGTCCCAGGCGGTGTCGAGCGCCGGCTGGTCCTCGATCGAGACGGGCAACTCGGCGAAGGGCAGCCGCTTGAGCGCCTCCATCGTGCGGGTGGCCTCGGAGGTGGCGGACAGCTCCTCCAGCGAGGCGAGCAGGCTGGTCCGCGATGCGAGCATCGACTGCACGATCGGGACGCAGGCCGCGCCGATGATCACGATGGCCAGGACGATCTCCAGGATCGTGAAGCCGCGTCGCGCGGGGCAGTGACGGCGAACGGACCTCGAGAGAACCGGCCGGCAAAGTCGGCTGAAAGCGGGTACAGTCGCCGGAATCCCGATGGAGCCGGACGACTGCCGGTTTTCGTGTGGGATTTCGGAGCCAGCCCCCATCTTCCGCCTCCGGGCTCGAGACCTTGCCGGGGTCTTCGGGCCTCTCACGGGGCGGGAACTCCCAGCAGTCGGCGCCGGATGGCTTCGACCGCGCGTTCCAGCGAGGTCGGCTGCGTGCTGCTCGTGGAGCTGGTGCCGCCAGTGGAGCCGGGCGCGGTTGTCGAGCCGGTTCCGCTGGTAGACCCCGTGCCGCTGGTCGAGCCGGTGCCGGTCGTGGAGGCGGTGCCGGTCGTGCCGGGATTGCGGACCGTACCGAACAGGCCGAAGGGATTGGTGGTCGGCCTGGTGGGCGAGGTGGCGCGGGTCGAGCCCCCGTCGTCGGTCGGGGCCGGCTCATCCGGGGGGAGGGTGGCGGTCCGGGGCCGGCGCGAGAAGATGATCGGGCGGGTGTTGGGGTCGCCCAGGTCGACGACGCTGTAGTCGGGCGAGCCTCCGTCGCTCTCGGGCGAGTCGGTGCTGTCGCCGGGGCGGCGTCCGGCGTCGGCGACGTTGTCGGTCTCGGGTGGCGGGGCGCCCGAGTCCGGCGGGGCGGCATCCGGCGGCGGGACCTGGGCGTACTGCCGGGCGGGGCGACGGCGGGAGCGGCTCAGGTCGTAGCCGACGCGGCGGCGTCCGGCGGTGGCGGGCGGGCTCACGACGGGGTTGGGAACGGCGGTGAGCCACTCGGGATCGGAGGCGCCGGTGGGAACGCCGGGGTCGTCGGGCAGCTCCTGATTGAGCGGGTTGCCCTGGCGCAGGAACACGACCGGCTGGTCGGAGCCGTCGGCGCTGAGGTTGGAGTTGGCCCGGTACCATCCCGAGGGGACGGGCGCGTCGGGAGGCGGGCCGGTGGGTTGCTCGTCCCCGCCACCGACGAACTGGTAGGGCAGCTCGGCGACGCGATCGAGCGGGGCCATCGGAACGGCCCGGCCCTGTTGAGGAGCCGGAAGGTCGGTCGAGTCGTCCGGGTTGAAGCCGTAGCTCGAGGAGTCGGGTGGGGCGACCTCGCCCGGGCCGGCGGGGCTGGCTTCGCTCGTGGCCCCGGCCTCCGACAGGACCTGCCATCCGGGCGGGTTGTAGGCCTCGGCGTCGGCCTGGGTCGAGCCGTTGGGGGCGAGGGTGCCTGGCTGGAGCTGCAGCGCCAGCCGCTGGTTGCCCAGCATCAGTTGCAGGCGGTGCTGCTCCCGATCGAGTCCGAGCTTGACCGGCTGCTCGGAGCCGTCCTCGGCGGTCAGCTTGAGTTTGCGCGGACCCTGGCCGTTGTCGCGGGTGATGGTCTGGTCTTCGGGCTGCAAGGTGTAGCGGACCAGTTCGCGGCCGGGCTGGCCGGAGGGGTCGAGGCGGCGGATCACCAGCGTGATGCCGGCGCGGGAGTCCTCGCCCTCGTAGACGACGTAGCGGGCATGGTAGAGGTCGTCGGCCAGGACCTCGAGGAACTCGGTCAGTTCGAGGGCGCAGCGGGCGCGGGCCGAGGTGGCGAGCGAGCTGCCGTGAGCGGCGACGACGAAGGTCCAGAGGCAGGCGAGGACCACCGCGGCGATCGCCGCGCCGACGATGACCGCGACGAAGGTGAACCCCCGGACGCGGGAGGGATGCGGGAGAACGGGCGCGGACATCGTCATCTCCTCTCCAGGAAACGTGCCTCGTCACCGGTGAGGGCGAGCCGGTAGAAGCGCTTGAAGGTCTCGCCGTCGGCCGGGTCCATCCTGGGATCGTACACCAGCCGCTTGGGGCCGGCGTTCTGGAGGAACTCGGCGAAGTTGTCGAGGTTGCGGCAGGCCAGCGCCCCGTGGAGTTCGAGTCCGCCGGCGATCGAGGGGCGGAGCTGGCCTCGCAGTGCCACCAGACTGGCGTGGATCGGCCCGGGGGTCTGCAACCGGATGCTGCCGCGCAGGCTGACGATGGTGAGCACCTCGCACGGGGCGGTCTGGATCGGCCCCTCGAGCACCACCTCGCCGTCGGCCACGAGCGTGCCGCCGCCGGTGACGCGCACGGCGGGCAGGGTGAACGGCGACTGGACCAGGTGGACGGCGTGCCCGCCCAGGTCAAGCTCGGCGCCGGAGGGAGTCCGGCGGATAAACTTCGACGTGAATACCGCAACCCGGGGCGCCTCGAAGGTGCACCGGGCGCGCAGCAGCTCGTCGTAACGTTCGAGCTTGCCGGGGTCGCCGGCGAACAGGAGCGGCTGGCCGCCGCCCGCGTTGTGCCGGAGGATGCGCACGGGGAAGGCCGCCGAGGGTCCGGCCTGCGGGGCCGGGTAGAGGAAGCGGGGCTGCGGCGCCGCCGGGGAGAGCGCCGGCTCCATCGCCGGGGCGAGCAGCAGCCGCTCGGGAACGGCGGGGGTATCGCCGGGGACGATGCGGCTGCCGGGCCCGGCCAGCACCGTCTCGTGAGAGGTCGCCAGGTAGTCGTGCGAGCGGTTGTAGGGTTCCTCGGCGACCCGGGCCATGACGCGCTTGTAGGCGTCGTAGCCCTGGCCGGTCAGCGATTCGAACGGCGCGGCGACCCGGGCGTACTCGGTGGCGTCGGCGGCGTGGACGAAGCTGGTGAACGGGCCCGAGTTGCCCCGGCGGAGCTTCGAGTAGGCGAGGAAGCGGCGGTAGACTGGCCCGAGCACAACCGTGGGCGCGGGCATCCGGGCGTTACCCGAGAGGTGCAGCAGGGCGGTGCGCTCGGTCACCGGTTCGCCGGTGGCCGGGCTGAGCCAGCGGTCGTCGGCGCTGCCCAGCATCGCCAGGCGCGAGATGCCGCGAGCGAACCCGAAGAGCTGGAATTTCTCCTGAAACTCGGAGCCCAGCAGGGAGGTGGGCGCGACGTAGGCGATGCGGCGCAGCAGACCGTGTTCCTCGAGCGGGTTGACGGTGCCGGCGCCGAAGGTCAGCTGCAGGAACCAAGGGTCCGGTCCTCCGAGGTAGACCCAGCCCGCGCGCGCGCCGGCCGGCGCAGCATCGACGGCCTCGGCGTTGCCCGCCGGGGCAAGACACTCCAGCTCCTGGTCGCTGCCGGGCGAGATGGACTGGGCCGGCCCCTCACGAGCGCCGCAGACCTCGACCGGCCAGGTGCGGGCGCCCGAGGCCGCGTCATGGAACTGGCCCGTCTCCGGGTCGTAGTCGACGCAGTTGATCGCCTTGGCGGCCGCGCCGCTCTCGCAGACGAGCAGCACGAAGCGCGTCAGCATCGGCGGCAGGCTGTTGACGAGCCGGGCGGGGAAACGGGCGTGCACCCGGCGCACCAGCTCCTTGGTCCGGCACTCCGAGATCAGCTCGAGCGCGCCGGCGGTCTCGATGGGGTCGGTGGCCAGCCCCGGGACCGGGCAGGGGAGCGCCGTGCCCCGTCGCGTCGTGAGCTTCACCCGAGCGTTAATGGCGGAGTCGGGGAAGCCCGCCGTCAGCATGCCGAGTTTGGGCAGGTCCAGTTCCTCCTCCAGGTCGACCTGCGCGGACGGCCCTTCCGCCGAGAGCTGCTCGACGGCGAGCGAGGTCATCCGGGCGACGAGCGACTTGCCGTCGGGCGAGGCGAGCCATGCGCGCGCGAGGGAAAGGCCGCCCTCCGCCAGGTAGAGCGCCTCCTGCCCCGCGCGGTAGGCGTGACCTCGGTGGTACTGCGTGCGCGTCAAGTAGTTGACGGTGAAGAGCAGCGTGAGCAGGACCAGGAGCACGACCGGAACCAGGAGCAGCATCGACCCGGAGCGGGGGCGAGCGGGGAGGTCGGTTTGCGGGCAAGACTTCGCCATTCCCTGAACCTTACCACGCTGGATTTCCGGGCAGCAGGGGAAGGCGGCCCTTGGGTGCGCGCGCGGAAGGTGGGAAGCCGCGCTGGTACGAGTTCTGCCGGGGACGC
>CAZSVK010000430.1:0-5044 GCA_964610245.1 uncultured bacterium | reverse complement strand
CGCGGCTTCCCACCTTCCGCGCGCGCACCCGGGGCTGCCCCCTCGATTGAATTGCCCACCTTACCGTTGTAGGATCACTCGTCCCCGCCGCCGAGAGCTGCCAGGCCATTTTCTGGTGCCGGGCGGGGTCTTCTCCTGGAGGGCTGCCTCTTGTCCATCCGTCTGATCTCGATTCTCCTCTTCGTTGCCGCCGGCCTCTGCGCCCCGCTGCTCTCCGCGCAGCCGGTCGACGGCCCGCCCCATGACCCATCCGAGTCGCTTCCGGAGGTCGTGCCCGCCACGGTTCCCGCGGCGACTACGCCGCCGACCACGGCGCTCGAGCCGGCCACCGCTCCGGTCGCTCCCCAGCTTCCGACCAGCGCGGTCGTCCCGGTGGCGCCCGCGACCGGGCCCGCATCGGTCCCCGAGGTTCCGAGTTCGACCGAGTCCGAGGAGCCCGCCCCGGCGGCGACCGGGGCCGGGCCCGAGGCGCCCGCGGAGTCTCCGGCGGCGGAGGCGCCCGCTCAGGAGCAGAGGCCGATGATCGAGAGCCTGCGCTTCGGGAGCAAGCTCTTCGGATACAAGATCGTCCGGTTGGACGAGACCTCCAAGGAGAACCTGCTCGAGCAGTTCTTCAAGAAGGACGTGCTGGACAACCGGGAGAACTACGGCGCCGTGATGGAGGCGATGTCGTCCTCTCTGGAAGCCGCGATGGCGCTGCCGACTCCCGTCGAGCGGGCCCGGGCCCTGGGCGCCCGTGTCCAGCGCCTGGAGCACTGGCTGGAGGGCTACCGTTCCGACAAGGATATCCCGGCCGAACTGATCGATTTCTGCGTGCTGTACCTGCAGTTGAGGCGGCAGTCCCAGCTCGAGCGGTCGACGTCTGCCCAGGAGTCGCTGGCGACGCTCGAGAAGGGCCTCGACGCCTATCTGGGCCGCTACTCGAAGCAACCTTGGGGCCCCTTCCTGGCCGCCATGGCCAGGGACCTGGCCGAGCGCCGGAACCTCAAGTCGGCCCAGGAGAAACCGGCCGACGAACTGCTCGGCGCCGCCAGCACGCTGGCGCTCAAGGACGCCCAGCTCCACTACACGCTGGGCCAGCTCTACCGCGAGTACTCCGATCGCAAGGACATCTCAGCCTACCTCAAGCTGGTCGCGACGGAGTTCGAGAAGTGCTTGATGAGCCAGCGGCGCAACAAGGAACTGTTCGCCGAGATCACCGCCGCCTACGTCGAGATTCACGAGACGCTACAGAAGGCGGAGGCGCAGGAGCCCTTCTGGTTCGAGGAGCTGGTCTATCGACGCATCATCGCGCTCGACCCCTCGAACGCGTCGGCGCACAACAACCTGAGCTTCCTCTACTCGCAGTACGGGGTGAACATCAAGGATGCGCTCAGGGAGGCACAGATCGCCAACCAGCTCAAGCCCAACGATCCGCTGCTGCTCGACACGCTCGGCTGGGCCCAGTACAAGAACAACACTCTCGACAAGGCAATCGAGACCCTGAAGCAGGCCCTGTCGCTGGGGCCCGAGATCGCCGACATCCACTTCCACCTGGCGACGGTCTACTACGATCAGGACGACGTCGAGAACGCGACGAAGTACTTCCGCGAGACGATCCGGCTCGAGCCCGACAACGTCTTCGCGCACAACAACCTCGCCTATCTCTTCAGCGAGAAGGACGTGCACCTCGAGGAGGGCCTGGCCCTCGTCGACAGGGCAATCGAGAAGCAGCCAGATAACGCCGCCTTTATCGACACCAAGGGCTGGCTCTACTTCAAGATGAAGAAGTACGAGCTGGCCGTGGAGTTCCTGCGCAAGTCGGTCGAACTCTCGCCGGAGACCTCCGAGCTGCACCTTCACCTGGGCAAGGTCTACCTCGCCAAGCGCGACTACGAGCAGGCGATCAAGAGCTTCGAGAGCGCCCTTGCCTACGATCCGGAGAACGCCAAGATCGCCCGCGAACTGGCCTACATGTTCGCGATGAACGGGCTGAAGGATTCACTCGAGCGTTACTCCAGAATCGGAGGCGTCGGCGCCAGCCGCGAGAACTTCAAGGTCTTCTACGACGCGATGGCCCAGGCGGCCATGAGCCAGGGAGACGCCGAGACTGCCGCCCGGGCGCTGGCCGAGTACAGCAACCTCGTCCCCCAGAAGACGTCGTCTTTGCTCTCGCTCCCCCCGACCACCGGCACTTCCGACGCCCGCCCGGTCCAGCAGCAGCTCGACGCCCTCGGCGAGATCCTCCCCGGCGACACCGATCTGGTGCTCTCGGTCGAGAAGCCCGGCCTGGTCAAGCTCGCCACCTTCTTCGCCAAGGCGATGGCCCAGCGCTACGGCCTGAGCATTCCTCAGCTGCAGGCGTTCGACGCCATCCCTCCGCGGCTGGCGCTGGGATTGCGCCGGCAGCCCGGCTCGCAGGCGGCCGACTTCCTGGTCGTCGTCGAACTCACCTCCCCGGTGTTCGACTTCTACTGGCAGCGGCTCTCCGCCATGAAGGAAGAGAGCCAGGAGCTGAGCGTGCCCATCGGCCAGATGAACGTGCCGCTGACCATCAACACCGCGTCCTACAAGGGCGTCGCCATCCGCAGCGTCGTGGCGCCCCAGGGGGTCGTCTACTTCCTGATGACCCGCCCCCACGCCGTCTTCACGATGGACAGGGCGATGCTGACCGCGCTCGTCGATCGCGTCGAGGCCAACGGAAAGGGGCTGCAGGCGGTGAACACCTGGCGCATCTTCTCGTCGCGGCAGAAGGGCGACGCGGATGTGCTGCTCTTCCTGCCTTTCCGGAACAAGGAGGCGGGTGCCGCGCTGCCACCGGCCTACCAGAGCACCTTCAAGGCGGTGCAGTCCTTCGGGGCCGCCTATACGATGAACACCACCGATGAGCTGAGCGAGCAGTCGCTCTTCGTCCCGGTGCCGACGGTGCAGCCTGAGGTGCTCCTCCGCGACCTGGAGCAACTGCTCGGAACGATCCGGAAGGACCTGGCCGAGAAGCTGTCGAAGGAGATCCGGCTGGAGGCATCGTTCAAGCAGGAGGAAGGGCTGGTCGTCGGCCAGGCCAGGGTGGTAGGTTTCAGCAAGCTCGTCTCCGAGATGCTAGCGAGCTGGTATCGGAACTACTTGCCCAGTCTCGACATCCTGCCCCAGCCCTCCGGAGAGCAAGCCCCCGAGAAGGGGCCGCTCGAGAAGGATCGACCTGGGCCCGGTAACTAGAACCTGCCCTTCCAGACAGCTCGTCTGACCTCTTTGCCAGGAAGGGCCCACAGAACGGAACCGGCGTGAACAAGGGAGGACCCGTGAGCCGAGTCAACATCCAGGACCAGTTGCTCTACCAGGCCCGCAAGGACCGCACCCCCATCAAGATCTTCCTGATGAAGGGACTGCAACTGCAGGGCCGCATCACCGCCTACGACATGTACTCGGTCCTGCTGGAGAGCCAGGGCCGCCTCCAGCTCATCTTCAAGCACGCCATCAGCACCATCGAGTTCCCCGAGCGCATCCGCTTCTCCTACGATGCCAGCGCTCCGTCCGCGTCGGGTGGCGAAGAGGTCGCCGAGGAAGCCCCCGCGGGCGGTGGAAGCGAACCGCCGCCGGTGGAGAGCGGCGAATGACCCCCAACCCCTACTCTCCCAACCACTCCTTGCCCCACCAGGCGGCCAGGCGGTCGCGGAACTTCTTCTCGATGCCGATGTCCTTCGGGCGGTAGAACCGCACCGGGTCGGCCAGGTATTCCTGGCGGACGAAGCTGCCGGGCGCGTCGTGCGGGTAGACGTACTGCTGGTCGCGAGGCAGTCCTCGAGGCACCTGGTTGCGCAGGTGCAGGGGAACCTCGCGGGGCTTGCCGGCGCGGACCTCGGCCTGGGCGGCGTCGATGGCGGTGGTGGTCGCATTGCTCTTGAGCGCGCAGGCGACGTACAGGGCGGCCTGGGCCAGGATCAGGCGCGACTCGGGGAAGCCGACGAACTCGGAGGCCCGCGCGGCGGCCTCGGCGACCACCAGCGCCAGCGGATCGGCGTTGCCGACCTCCTCGCTCGCCGCGATGCAGATGCGGCGGGCGATGAACCTGGGATCCTCGCCGCCCTCGATCATCCGGGCCAGGTAGTAGAGCACCGCGTCGGGATCGCCGCCCCGCATGCTCTTGATGAAGGCACTGGCGATGTTGAAGTGTTCCTCGCCGGCCCGATCGTAGAGCAGTTGCGAGCCGCCTCGCAGCTCGCGCAGCGCCTCCGCGTCGAGCCGTCCGAAGACCCGGTGGGCGGTCTCGAGCAGCATGTGTGATTGCCTGGCGTCGCCGCGCGCCTCCCGGGCCAGGGCCAGCAAGTCCCCGTCGGTGGGCGCGAAGGCGGGGTCGGCCAGGGCCGCGACCCCACGCCTCAGGACGTTCACCAGGTCCTCGTCGGCGAGTGGCCGGAACTGGAACACTCTCAACCGGGAGAGGATGGGCGAGTTGATGGCGATGTTGGGGTTCTCGGTGGTCGTCGCCAGCAGGTAGACCTTGCCCTCCTCCAGGTCCGGAAGCAGGGCGTCCTGCTGCGAGCGGTTGAACCGGTGCAGCTCGTCGATGAAGAGGATCGTGCGGGTGCCGTTACGGCCGAGCCGCGCGCCGGCCTCCCTGAGCTGTTCGCGCAGCTCGCCCACGCTCGACATCACGGCGTTGATCCGCACGAACGTGGCGGAGGCGGCGGTCGAGACGATGCGGGCGAGCGTGGTCTTGCCGGTGCCCGGCGGCCCCGCGAAGAGCGCCGAGAAGGCCGAACCCTTGCGGATCAGCTCGCCCAGCACCTTCCCCGGCCCCAGGAGATGCTGCTGACCCGCGAACTCGCCGAGCGTGCGGGGGCGGGCGCGGTGAGCGAGCGGGCCCGACTGCTCTGCGTGGGTGTCGGCTGTCGATTGGAAGAGGTCCATGGGAGGCTGTGGAAGAGTTGAACCCGGCAGTCAATCGGGGCCGCCGTCCCCGAATCCCTGGACGGAAGGCAGGCCTCCCGATCAGGACAGGTATCACAGAGGCACAGAGGCACAGAGACACAGAGTGATGTTTGACCCGCCTTCCATCAACTCCCCC
>CAZSVK010000429.1:0-5045 GCA_964610245.1 uncultured bacterium | reverse complement strand
CCGTTCGCTTGTCGATCAGGCCCTCGCCGGCCATCTCGACGGCGATCCGGACGGCCGCGGCGCCGGTCCGCTTGCCGATGCGCGACTGCAGCATGTAGAGGGTGCCGCGCTCGATCGTGAACTCCAGGTCGAGCATGTCGTGGTAGTGGTTCTCGAGCTTCTTGTAGGTCTCGACGAGCAGGCTGTAGGCCTCCGGCATCTCTTCCTCGAGGCTGACGAGCTTGCTGCCCTTCTCCTTGGCCGCCTTGTTGATCGGCTGCGGCGTGCGGATGCCGGCCACCACGTCTTCGCCCTGGGCGTTGAGCAAGAATTCGCCGTAGAAGCGATTCTCGCCCGTCGACGGGTCGCGGGTGAACGCGACGCCGGTGGCCGAGTCGTTGCCCATGTTGCCGAACACCATCGACTGCACGTTGACGGCGGTGCCCCACTCGACGGGGATCTTGTAAATCCGGCGATAGTCGATGGCGCGCTGGTTGTTCCACGAGCGGAACACGGCGCTGACGGCGCCCTGCAGCTGCTCGAAGGGATCCTGCGGAAAGGACTTCCCGGCTTCCTTCTGGACGAGCTTCTTGTAGGCCGCGACGAGCGTCTTGAGCTGGTCGGCGTTCAGCTCGGCGTCGATCTTGACGCCGGCGTTATCGCGGGCCTTGGAGAGCAGATGCTCGAACTTCTCCTTGTCGACCTCGAGCACCACGTCGCTATACATCTGGATGAAGCGGCGGTAGCTGTCGTAGGCGAACCGCTCGTTGTCGGAATCCTTGGCCAGCGCCTCGACCGTAGCGTCGTTGAGGCCCAGGTTGAGGATCGTGTCCATCATGCCGGGCATGGAGGCCCGGGCGCCCGAGCGCACCGAAACCAGGAGCGGCAGCTTCTTGTCGCCGAAGCCGCGGCCCATCGACTTCTCCAGGCGCTTCATGAACTTGCGAATCTCGGCATCCAGACCGGTCGGCCACTTCTTGTCGTTCTTGTAGAAAGCGGTACAGACTTCAGTAGTGATGGTGAACCCCGGGGGCACCGGCAGTCCGAGATTGGTCATCTCGGCCAGTCCGGCTCCCTTGCCGCCCAGCAGCTCCTTCATCGAGCCTTCGCCTTCGGCAGCGCCGTTCCCGAAGAAATAGATCATCTTCTTGGCCATGCAGTCTTCCTCCCAGGGATTTGGGTCTCTGTCCGGATCAGTGAATCCGGCTTGCCGCGCCAGGGTAACACAAGGAATGCAGCCCCTTCCAGCGGCAGCTTGGCCCGCGGACCGCTCTCAGTCCGAGACGGCGGCGATCATCTTCTCGCTCCGCCACTCGAACAGCGCGGCGGCGAGCAGCGTCAGCAGCGTGTACCACCCCATCACGAACACCACGACCATCACCAGCGTCTCGACGAATCCCTTCCACTCCCCCGTCACCAGCACCGGCAACAGCAGGAAGTGGCACACCAGCGAGGCGGCCGTCGCCGCCGCCAGCCCCGCCATCCCGAGCAGGCTGATCCACAGGACCTGCCCGAAGGTCAGCCGGTACTGGCTCATCATGCCCTTCGACGGCAGCCGGTAGGGCGACAGCACGCTCACGACGTTCCCGACCCCCAGCAGCGAGATCAGCAGCCCTTGCGTCGACACCACGTTGGCCGCCAGGATTCGCCCGCCCGTTCCCAGCGCCAGAGACAGTCCCCCGGCCGCCAGTAGCAGCAGCACCGAGATGACCGACCAGTAGGCGAGGTTCTTCCCGACGAAGACCGTCACGGAGTGCACCGGCGCGGTGAGCATGAACCGCAACCCGGAGCGTTCCAGGGCGAAGGTGTTGAACATCAGCCCCATGAAGAAGAAGACCAGCGAGTAGCTGATGGCCGGAATGATCGCGCCCCTATCGCTCTCCGGCGCCACCAGCGCGCCGATCGCCAGCGCCCCGCCGGCCATCAGCAAGTAGAGCAACAGGATGAGCCGGCACTGCGGCTCCCTCGAGAGCAACCGCAGCTCCTTGCCGGCGATCACGCTCACCAGCCAGCGGCGCCCCGCCCATCCCCGCGCCGGGGCCAACGTGGTCGCGGCCGGCGCGCGCTGAGGCGAAGCCCCCGAGGGGTCGCCCCGGGTCAGCATCCACTCGGCCGCCCTCGCCGCCAGCGCCACGGTCACGAACGTCAGCAAGGCCAGCACGGCCGTCTCGTAGCCCGCCCAGCCCCAGTCTCCTCGCCCGAGCGCCAGCACCGCCTCGGCCGCCAGCCCCGAGGGCAGCCAGCAGAGCCAGGTCGAGAGGTCCATCCGGAGCACCATCCCGCCGGCGCTGCTGAAGATGACGCCGAACTCGAACGTCCAGATCGCGAAGGCCACCAGCAACGGCAGGAGCACCATCAGGCGGTCGGTCACCTTGCGGTCCTTGAGCAGGTTCAAGAGGAGTGAAAGGAGCAACTGGCTCGCCGCGACCGTGTGCAACAGGAACAGCGCGAACACCCCGAGCGCCGCCATGAACAGCCAGGGCTCGGGGCAGAGCGTGCCGGCCAACGCGAGGAACAGCGGATAGACCATCAGCGTGGCCGGCTCCAGCAGGTTCCCCAGGAAACTGCTCAGGAAGATCGCAAAGGAGTCGAGCGGATAGAGGAACAGCCGGGTGACGTCGAGGCTCTCGTTGACCCGGTGGCCGAACAGCGGGAACGACAGCCAGAACACCCAGACCGCGGCCACCACCAGGTGAACCAGCTCGCGCACCTGTCTCAGCGGCCGCGTCGAGACCTCGAGTCCGAGGTAGACGCCGAAGACGGCGAAGGCGCCGAACGCCAGCAGCATGGCCAGCGTGGTGGCGGTCCGGGAGCCCTGGGTCTGGCTGTAGGCCCTCTCCGTGAGCCGGCACTTGAGCCAGAGTATGCGATTCAACCAAGCCACGAGAGATCGGGCTCCACGGCGCTCTCGCCGATGCTGTGGAGGAAGATCTCCTCCAGGTCCTTGTCGTCGGCGATCTGCATCGAGCTGCGCAACTCTTCGAGCGTCCCGCTCACCACGAGCCGGCCCTTCTTCATGATGGCCACCCGCGTGCAGACCTTCTCGACCAGCTCCATCACGTGCGAGCTGAAGAAGACGGTCATCCCCTTCCCCACCAGGTGATTGAGGATGTTCCGGATCGAGCGCGAACTCACCACGTCGACGCCGTTGAACGGCTCGTCCAGGAAGACCACGTCCGGCTTGTGGATGATGGCCGCCGCAAGCGCCACCTTCTTCTTCATGCCCTGGGAGTAGTCGATGATCAGCCGCCCCTTGGCCTCCGTCATCTCCAGGATGTTGAGGAGCTGCTCGGTGCGCGTGCGCACGGTGGCCTCCGGCAGCCCGTACATCCTCCCGGTGAAGAGCAGGTACTCGTCTCCCGTCAGCCTCTCGTACAGGTGCAGCTCCTCGGGCAGGATGCCGACCCGGCGCTTGACCTCGATCGGGCGCTCCCGCACGTCCATCCCGAGGACCCGCGCGGTACCCGACGTGGGACGCAGCAGCCCGATGATCATCTTGATCATCGTGGACTTGCCGGCTCCGTTGGGTCCGAGAAGTCCGAATATCTCGCCCGCGCCGACCGCCAGGTCGACGTGATCCACGGCGACCACGGGGCCGTAGTTGCGGGTCAGACCGTTCAACTCGATGCTGTTCATCCGTTCACCGTCCGCGCCGGGCCGCTCGGCCACCGCGCTCACTCGTCCTCGTCCTCCGAGACCAGCTCGTCGAACCAGCGCTCCAGGCGCTGCATCTGTTCCCGGGTCTCCTTGCTGCGCGAGAGCTGGGCATCGCCCCGCCGCGACATCGACGCGTAGAACGAGCCCGGCGGCGACAGCTCCATCGCCCCGCGGTAGGCGTCGTGCGCGCCCTTGAGCAGCCCGAGCTGACCCAGCGTTCGCGCCAGCTTGAACCGGGCCTCTACCTTCAGATGCGCATGCTTGGCCGTCGCGGCGGCCTTGCGATACCACTCGGCCGCCAGGTGCAGATCCAGCGCCTTGTGCTCGAAGTGGCTGCCCACCTGGAGCTGGCAGGCCGCGGCTAGCGGAAAGTCAGGGAAGCGCTCCACGATGCGGCCGAAGACCCGCACCCCCTCCTCGCCGGCCTTCAGCCTGGTCTGCAGGTTCAGCGCCGCGGCGAAGGCGCGCACCGGCACCTCCGGCTGCTTCGCCGCCCGGGCCGCCGCGACCGCGGCCGCCAGCAACTCGGGCTTCTCGGGCGACGTCCGCAGGGCCATCAGCCGGTAGGCCAGCGTCTCGGAGTGCCGGCCCCGGGCAAGCGCCAGGTCGGCCAGCGACGAGTAGGTGTCCGAGAGGAAACCCAGCCGCCGCTTCCAGACCAGGTCCATCAACGCCTTCCCGGCCTCCTCGGGGTTGCTGTCGGCCAGCAGCCGGGCACGCAGCAGGATCAGCTCGGGATGCTCCGGATCGATCTTGCGCTGGTCGAGCACGGAGTTCATGCGCTCGGCCGCCTTCACGTTGCGCCCCAGCCGCTGCTCGACCGAGGCCAGCGCGAGCTGAGCGACCGAGAAGTTCGGGCCGTCGCGGGGGATCGAGGCGGCCGCCAACATCACCCGGGCCTCGCCCAGCCGCTCCGCCTCGACCAACTCCCGGCCCAACCGCAACGCCGCGTCCGAGCAGTCGGGCCTCGAGCCCAGCATGTTCGGCTCACCGGGCGGCGGCTCGAGCTGGAACGCCTGGCGGTAGGCCGCGAGGACCGAGGCCCGGTCGTTCCGGCCGAACCGGCCCTCGCCTCGATCGTAGAAGACGGTGGCCCGGGTGTCCAGCCAGAGCCGAGCGGCCAGCCGGTACTCCTCCTCGACCGCCCCGAGCACGCCCGCGGCCATCAGGATCGCCACGGCGATCGACGCCCGGCGGCGCCAGGAGACCTCGGGAGCGCTCATCACCGC
Organism: uncultured bacterium; assembly: GCA_964610245.1. Taxonomy (GTDB): domain Bacteria; phylum Muiribacteriota; class UBA6191; order JACPRK01; family JACPRK01; genus CAZSVK01. The sequence continues at coordinate 180 of CAZSVK010000429.1, read as the reverse complement.
CGCCAGTCCGAGCGGGGGCAGCAACAGGGCCAGCATCAGGATGGCCCATCGCTCGTGGTACCAGCGCGGTTCTTTCACCGGGGCAGTATACCGTCGCGCACGGTCGCCCGTCTCGCGGCGCGGGCCGAGCCCGTCTCGAGGCTCGAGGCGCGAGGCCTACGCGGCCCCAACGCCGCCGGC
>CAZSVK010000428.1:0-5050 GCA_964610245.1 uncultured bacterium | reverse complement strand
TCCATCTCCTGGCGCACGAGGTTGATCCGCTTGTTGACCGACAGCCGCTGGATGGCGTGCAGCTTGTCGATCGAGCGCGCCACGAACTGGTCGATCTCCTCTCGGCTGGGCGTGTGATCCCAGGAGCTGAAGCGGAACGACTCCTCGCCGACTTCCTTGATCTGGCGCAAGGCGTAGCGGTTCTTGACGAGCCCGACGTAGCTCATCAACTGATCGAGCGTCGGGATCGGGACCTCGACGACCTTCGCGTAGAACTGGTCGAGCGCGACCGTCAGATGGCCGTTGGCCTTCAGCTTCGTGCGGACGAGGAGCTTGTCCCAGCTCTCGTTCTTGGGCTCGCTCTCGTAGAGGGACTGGATCGCCCTCGCCATCTTCTGGGCCGGCAGGATCTCCAGCATCTCGGGGACGAACCCCTGCTCGCCCGCCTTCGCCAGCATGAACTTGTTGTCGATGAACCCGTTCAGGATGGCGAAATCGTAGTTGACCCCGCCCTTGGACGAGTCGGTCTCGGCGACCAGCTCTTCAGGGATGCCGATCGACGTGGCGTACTGGCAGAAGGGGCAGGGCTTGTCGTCTTCGGGAACCGGATTTCCGCACTGGGGGCATTCCATAGACATCGTGCCCGAAGTATAGCGCAGAAGAGCAGGGCGCAGGAGTCAGCGGGTGGATGACCGGACCGGCGAGGGCACGGAGGACGCGCCGGGAGGCGAGGGCCCCAGGGGGCTCTGCCACTCCGCGCCTACGCCAAGGGCCCGCGGCTCGAGCGGCTATTCGTCCGTTCCCGAACCCTGAACCCTGCCCCCCGAGCCCTCCCTCTCGGCCAGGATGCGGAACATCTTGCGCTGGGTGCGGAAGATCTCGAAGACGAACACCGCCAGGATCAGCAGGATGATGCTGAAGGCGATGGTCAGCATGTAGACCGCGGTGATGAAATTCTCGATGCGGATCTGGCCCGGCGAGAGCAGCTCGGAATCCCACAGGTTCAGCGCCGACTTCAGCCAGTGGATGCCCCCGATCAGGAAGACGACGTGCAGGGAGAACACCGCCAGCCAACCGTACTTCATCACCGTCCAGTCCTCGATCGGGCGCTTCAACGGCGGACCTCCTGGGTCATCGGTTCGGGATCGTGGGCCACGGCGGCGAAGGCCATCAGCATCAGGAGCCCGTAGAGCGGCAGCACGCCGTCCATCGTGGACCAGGCACCCTTGGCCGAGCGCGCGATGTCGAGCACGCTGTCCATCAGCGGTCCGCAGGAGCCGGCCACGTAGCCGGCCACGATGACCGCCAGCGCCAGGAGCGACAGGCGAGGGGCCTGCCACTCGATCTCCGGGCCCAGCCGGGAGAGGATCGTGGCCCTCTGGCGCTCGAAGAAGTTCGCCGGCAGTCGCGGCTGGATATCGTCGAACAGCGCGAGCAGTCTCGACGCCCTGAGCTGGCTTGCGGCGCAGGCCGGACAGCCGGCCACGTGGCGCTCCAGTTCCGGGCGGATGGCCTGGGAGAGCCCGCCCGCGGCGTACTCGTCGAGCAGGTTTTCGATTTCAGTGCAGTTCATGGTTCGGCTCCATCATCCAAGATAGCGCCTCAGCTTCTCGCGGAGCAGTCTCCTCGCATGGAAGAGGCGGGATTTCACGGTTCCAACGGGGCAGTCGAGAATCTGTGCGGCGGTCTCCTGGGGCAGTTCGCCATCCATCGACAGGACGATCACCTTCTGCATCTTGGGCGGCAGCGTGTCGAGCGCCGCGTGCAGCGCCCGCTCCAGCTCGGCGGTCTGGGCGCTGTCGTTGCCGGCCGGCTCGGATGCCAGGCCGCCCGGCTCCTCGTCGAACAGGAACGCCTGCTCCCTCTCGCGGGCGCATCGCCTCTGGTAGTCGATCGCCCGGTTTAGCGCGATACGCAGCAACCAGGCCTTGAACGTAGCTGGATCCTGCAGCCCCGGCAGGGCCCGATAGACCTTGACGAAGACCTCCTGCGTGACGTCGTCGGCCAGGTGCGTGTCCTTCAGCACCCGGAAGATGGTGAAGAAGACCTGTCTCTGGAACCGGCCGACCAGGGCCTCGAACGCCTTGCGATCGCCCTTCTGGCTCAGCAGGACGTCGGTGATGAATTCTTCAGCCATTCGCTCGGCGGCTCCATCCCGTAACGACGAGCGGCGCCGGGGACGGTTCACGAAAAACTCACGCCACGCGAAATCCACTTCCAGCGCGAGGCCTCGGTTGACTCGAGGCACGCGCTATGATATCCTTCGGCCTTCCTGGGGAGCAAGTCCCTCAGGCTCGTGTTTCCCCTAGTTTGCGCAGGACCGGGGGGTCCGCCCAGTTTTATCTGGTCCCGTAAGGAGATTCGTCACATGGCCGCCGAGTTGAGAGCCGAAGTTCGCAAGGAAGTCAACAAGCGATCCACCAAGTCGCTTCGCCAGAAGCTCCAGGTGCCCGCCACCCTCTACGGCCGTGGCCGCGAGCCGCTGCCCTTGGCCGTCAGCGAGAAAGAGCTGACCACCGTGGTCCGTGCTCACGGCCACACCGCTTTGTGCATGCTCGCCGTTCAGCAGAACGGCGGAGAGCCGGCCCGCCAGCTGGCCATCTACCGCGAGCTGCGGATCAATGCGCTCACGCGCCGGCTCGAGCACGTCGACTTCCAGGCGGTCCGGGCCGACGAGAAGGTGCGCCTCCAGGTGCCTCTGCGCTTCAAGGGCACCGCGGTTGGCGTCGATCTCCACGGCGGCATGATCATCCAGAACCTCAACCAGGTCGAGGTCGAGTGTCTGCCGGACAGGATCCCCGCGTTCCTCGAACTCGATATCACGCGCCTGGACCTGCACCAGAACGCCCAGTTGAAGGAGATCCCGCTGCCGGAAGGTGTGTCGCTCTCCGACGACGGCGAGAAGGTCGCCGCCATCTGCAGCACCATCCAGGTCAAGGTCGAGGCCCCGGTGGCCGCCGCCGAGACAGCGGAGGGTGCCGTCGCTGCCGCTCCGGCTGCTGGCGACAAGGCCGCTGCTCCGGCTGCCGGCGACAAGGCCGCCGCCCCTGCGAAGGGCGCTGCCCCTGCGAAGGGTGCTGCTCCCGCCAAGGGTGCCGCTCCCGACAAGGGCGGCAAGAAGTAAGGTCTTCCATCCCGAGGTTCGAAGCTCGGGGTCCGAGACGCGAATCGCAAGGTTCGCCCCCCGGATCCCGGGCTTCTTGTTTCCGGGCCACAACCCGGCCCCGGAGGCGGTCCCGACGGCTCGCTCCGCGACCGCCCGCGCGGCAGGGCTGCGCCCCGCCCCCGATCCCAGCCCCTGAATCTCGCCCCTTGCCCTACGGAGTGTTCCGGTAGATCGTCCGGGGGAACGGGATCGCCTCGCGTACGTGCTCCAGCTTGCAGAGCCAGCTCACCATGCGCTCGATGCCCATGCCGAACCCGCTGTGCGGAACCGTGCCGTAGCGCCGCAGATCCAGGTACCACTCGAAGTTCTTCTGGGGCAGGCCGTGCTCGGCGATCTTGGCCTGGAGTGTCTCCAGGCTGTCTTCGCGCTGGCCCGCACCGATGATCTCGCCGTAGCCCTCCGGGGCCAGCAGGTCGTTGCAGAGCACGACCCTCGGGTCCTCGGGGTTGGCCTTCATGTAGAACGCCTTGACCGCTGCGGGGTACTGGTAGACGAAGACCGGGCGGTCGTGCTGCTCGCTGATGACCGTCTCGTCCTCGGCGCCAAAATCGTCGCCCCACTTGAAGTCACGCCCGGCCTTCTGCAGCAGTTCGACCGCCTGCGTGTAGGACAGTCGCGGGAACGGCGGCTCCACGTGCTTCAGCGGCTCGATGTCGCGCTCCAGCACCTGGAAGTCCAGTGCGCACTCGGCGAGCACCGTCTGGACAACGTGCGAGACGAACCGCTCCTGCACCACGATGTTGTCCTGCCAGTCGTGGAAAGCCATCTCCGGCTCGATCATCCAGAATTCGGTCAGGTGTCGCCGCGTCTTCGACTTCTCGGCTCGGAACGTGGGCCCGAAGCAGTAGACCTTCCCTAGCGCCATGGCTGCGGCTTCGTTGTAGAGCTGGCCGCTCTGCGTCAGGTAGGCCTTCGAGCCGAAGTACTCGGTCTCGAACAGGGTCGTGGTGCCTTCGCATGCATTCGGCGTGAAGATGGGGGCGTCGACCAGCGTGAAGCCTTCGCCATCGAGAAAGCCCCGGCAGGCGCGGATGATCGACGCGCGGATCTTCAGGATCGACCGCTGGCGCCTCGAGCGCAGCCACAGGTGCCGGTGATCGAGCAGGAAGTCGATGCCGTGCTCCTTCTTCGAGATCGGATACTCCTGGGCCATCTGCAGCAGTTGCAGGTTCTTGACCGTCAACTCGACCCCCGTCGGCGAGCGGTTGTCGTCCCGGACCAGGCCCGTGACCGCGACGGCGCTCTCCATCGTGAGCTGAGCGGCCAGCTCCCAGGCGGCCGGCGGAACCTCGTTCTGGGCGACCACGCCCTGGACAACGCCCGAGCCGTCTCGCAGCTGGAGAAAGTGAAGGGTCTTGCTGCTGCGCTTGTTGTACATCCAGCAGCGAACGGTGAGTTCCTGCCCGACATGGCCGGGCAGATCCTTGATGAGAGTTTGCATGTGCACCTCGGAGAGGGCCGGAAAACGGACCCTCAGGCCACGCCGAATCGCCGCTTGAGCTTGCCGAGCCACCCCTGGCTTGCGGCCTCGTCACCCTCCGCTGCGGGTTCGTCCGACGTCAGCAGCTTGCGGGCCAGCGCCATCAATCCCTGGCTGACCGGATCTTCCGGCAGCTCCTGGCAGATGAGTACACCCTTGTTGATGCACTCGGTCAGCGAGCCGTAGCCGTGCGGAACGACGGCGAACAGGGGACGGTTCAGGTTCTTCTCGATCACGTCCCTGGCGATCGGGGGGTCTTCTTCGTCGAACTTGTTCAGGATGACGTGGACCTTTGCATCGGTGAACTCGAGCGCCTGCACCACCTCGAACCACAGCCGGCAGTTCTTCATACTCGGCAGGTCCGGCGTGGCGATGTAAAAGATCTCGGCTGCGAGTTCGAGGATGGTCAGCACCGGCTCCTGCAT
>CAZSVK010000427.1:0-5054 GCA_964610245.1 uncultured bacterium | reverse complement strand
CGGCGGGGAAGGCGGTCACGCAGGCGTCGTGCGTCGCGGGGTCGGCCGAGAGCAGGATGAGATCGAAGCGCTCGGCCGTGCGTTCGAGGAAGTTTCGACCCTCGGAGTGCAGCAGGTGCACGCGTGGGTCTTTCATCGGCGGGCCGACCCAGTCGGCGTAGTCGCGGCGCACCAGGTCGAGGATGGCCTGGTTCATCTCGACGCCGGTGACGCTGGCGGCGTCGTGGTAGAGAGCGTTGAGCACGTCGATGCCGCCGCCGACGCCCAGCACCAGCACCGAGGGCTTCCGGAGGGCCTCGAAAGGGGCTGACTGGGTGAGGTGGCCCAGGAAGTCGAGCGCCCGCACGTCCGGGCCGCAGCGGTAGAGCCAGGTGGGCGCGGTGCCGTCCTGGGTCACCATCCGGGACTCGCAGGTGCGGCCGGCGATGAGCGGGCTGGCGCGGCCGCCGAAGAGGATCGCGTCCTTCAGGGGCTCGACGACGTCGACCCGGGCGACCTCCGTCCAGCGGCTCCACTCGATGAAGTTCTGGTAATAGGTGAGGTCCTTGCCCACCCCGGGCGGAATGGTGGGAGAACCGACCGTGGAGAACAGGGTGAAGAGCAGCGCGGGGGCGAACACGCCCAGTGCGGCGCGGGCGCGCGTGAGCGGCGTGCGCGGCGTGGCCGGCCGTTCGAGGAGGAAGCCGGCGACCCCCGCCGCGAGAGCGGCGACGCTCAGGGCGGCCGGCGCTCCGGCGCCCCGCAGGAGCGGCACCGCGAGCAGCGCTCCGGTCGCGGCGCCCGCCAGGTCGGCGGCGTAGAGGACGGCGAAGCGGTCCCGGCCGGCGGCGAGCAGGGCGGCCGTGCAGGCGCCCAGGGCGGCGAACGGGGCGGCCGTGATCAGGTGCATCGCCAGCAGTACGCCGAGTCCACCGAGCCCGGTGAGGAACGAGTCGGTGCCGGCCCCGAGCGGTCCCGCGGCGAACAACACCAGCGTTAGCAGAACCGTTGCGGCCGCGGCGGCCTGGCTCGCGAGGTTGAGCAGTTGACCGTGCTCGCGGGGGCCGGCTCGCGCCAGGGCGGAGGCGGCCAGACCGTAGCCGACGAGGCCCAGCGCGATCAGCAGATAGGCGGAGTGGTACCAGAACAGCACCGAGTAGATCCGGGTCAGGATCACCTCGGAGAGCAGCGCCGCGGCCGACAGAAGGAACAGCGCGGCCGCCTCGGGCGCCAGAAACCGCGGCGTGAGGGCCGGTCGCGGCCGGGTCTCGCGCCCGTCCGGGGCAGCGGCCTCGGCGGGGAGGGGAAGGGGTTCGGGTTGGCTCATCGGCGTGGCCTGGGTTTGCTCGGGTCCAGGAGCAGCTCGCTGATGCGCTCCAGATTGCCCTTGATGTCGTTGAAACAAACGTTCGCGTTGCCCTGGTGCAGGATAGCCTCCCTCAGACGATCGCCGGCGGGCCCGGCGGGGGCGGTGGCGGGCGCAGGCGTCCGCGGATCGTAAGGCCAGCGGGCGAGGAAGCGGACATACTGTTCGTTCCACTTCTCGTACTGCAGCTGCAGGCGCGCCTGGGTTTCCAGATACAGGTCCACGTTCCGGTATTGCATGAGCAGCAGCTCGCAGGTCAAACGGCAACGGATCAACTCGTCGTGCGGACCGAGCCTCGCGTCGACCTCCGGGTCCGCGTAGGGCGCGAGAGCCTGCGTCACCAGCTTCAGCCGGAGCGGCCCCACCCCCGAAAATCGCAGGCTCGCGAGCAGCACGTCGACCAGTCCCACCGCCTCGGGCTCGTGGCCGCCGGGCCGCGCCAGGCCTGGCAGCGCGCGGGTCGCCAGGTCCGCCACTTCCGCCGACAAGCGTTCGGAGTCGCTGCCGGTTTGCGCCCGCTGGCGCATCAGCCCTTTCAGGATCGCCAACCCCGCCAGGTAGTACGGGTCCCCGGTCTGCTTGAGCGCCGGAGGGATGCTCTGCTGCAGACCGACCGCCAGGCTTGCCACGCCCATCTCGAAGTCCTTCATCATCGTATTGGGCCCCAGGATGTCGTGGAGCATGCCGGCCGCCTTCTGTCTTTCGATGGCCTGGGTGAAGACGGGCCAGAGGCAGCCGCGGGCCAGATCGTAGGCGGCGAACAGTTGCAGCATCACGAAGCCGCAGGAGTGAGCCAGTTCCGCGTTCTTCGGGTCGGCTGCCGGCTCGACGCGCCGGAAGGCTTCGCCGGCGCGACGCATCGCGATCCCGAGCAGCACGAGAAATCGGTGGATGGCGGCGGCAGTGATCTCTCCGGGTCGGTCGGTCCTGGGAGTTGCGTCGACGCCGGGAGGGGCCTTGACTGCTTTGCCGCCGGCGAGGAGCTGGAAGTAGGTGCCGGACTCCACGATCGGGTCGCGCAGTTTCAGCAGCTCGGAGGTGGTTGCCTGCAGGATTTCACGCCACGGCACGGCGGGCGCGGGCGGCCGCGTGACCGGCGAGGTGGGGCCGGTGCTCGCGGAGCCGGTGGCGGGCCCGATCGGGGGTGTCTCCGGCCCACCGGATGGATGGTGTAGCCCCCAGCCGGCGAGTCCGATCGCCAGGGCAAACGCCGCCGCAAACGGCCAGCGGCTGGCGGATTGCCGGACCGGCCTGGGCGCCGAGACGAGCGTGCGCGCCGTCGGTGCTCTTGGCGCTCGCCCAGTCGACATGGCCATCGTGACCCCGCTCGGCGCCCGCGCCGGCGCGGCGGCGGCGGCCCGGAGTCGCTCGACGAAGGCGGCGGCGTCCGCCGGGCGCCGGGCCGGCTCCTTTGCGAGCGTCGCCGCGACCAGCTCCGAGAGTGCGACGGGCAGCTCCGGCCTCATCCCTGACAGCGGGGGAGGGGGCTCCGAGAGATGGGATCTCAAAAGCTCCTGAGGGTCTTTCGAGTCGAACGGAAGGCGACCCGCCAGGCACTCGAACAGCACGATTCCAAGCGCGTACAGATCGGAGGCCGCCGACGCCGGCTTGCCGACGATCAACTCGGGGGCGAGGTAGCCGGGAGTGCCCATGATGATGCCCTGGCTGGTCTGGACGCCGCCGCCGCCCAGGTCCTTGGCGATTCCCAGGTCGCCCAGGAGGGCCCCCCGGCCCGGCTCCAGGAAGATGTTCTCGGGCTTGACGTCGCGGTGCAGGATCCCGAGCGCGTGCAGGGCCGACAGGGCCTCGGCGCAGCCCCCGGCGACCTCCGCCGCCGCCTCGGGCGAGAGCCGGCCCACCGTCGCCAGCTCGCCGCGCAGGGTTCGCCCTCGCATCAGCTCGTACGCGATGAACACCTGCTTGCCGGACTCACCTGCCTCCAGCACGTGCACGAGCCGGGGGTGGGCCGCCTTCGCCGCCAGGAGACCCTCCTGAAGGAATCGGCGGCGGTGCTCGGGATCGCCCGAGATGCCGGGCGACAGGACCTTGAGCGCCACCTCGCGCTCGAGCGAGAGCTGGACGGCCCGGTAGACCACGCCCATGCCGCCCTCGCCGAGCGGCTCCTTCAGGCGATAGCCTCCGAGCTCGGTTCCGGGGCGCAGCTTGCCTGCCTGTGGTCTCACGGCTGTTGCTGCCGGTGCGCCGAAAACGCCCGGCGCTGTTCCTCCATGCACTCGGGGCAGATGCCGTGGGTGATCGGCCGGCCGGTGGACTCCGCGAGGAACTCGTCGACCTTCTTCCAGTATTGCTGGTCGTTGCGCACTCGCTTGCACCACGCGCAGACCGGGAGCAACTGGGCCATCCGCCGGTTCTGCTCGCGGAGGTGCAGGATGCGCTCCGCCACGGCGATGCGGGCCGCAAGCTGTTCCTCGTCGAAGGGTTTCGTGATGAAATCGTCGACCCCGGCCTTCATCGCCTCGAGGAAGTGGCCTCTACCCTCCCGCACCGTCAGCAGGAAGACGAAGGTGTACTCGGGGCGCTGCTCTCCTCGGATGCGCTGGCACAGCTGCAGGCCGTCCAGGCCCGGCATCACCCAGTCGGTCACCACGATGGGAAAGTGCCCCGTTTGCAGCGTCTGCCAGGCCTGTAGCCCGTCCTCGACCGCGGTCACCTCGTGTCCGAGTTGCTGCAGGGCATCTTCGAGCATGCTCCGGGACACCCCGTCGTCGTCGGCAATCAGGATCTTCAGGGACATGGCGAGTCCAACTCCTCGGCCAGGTAGGCCGCCAGGGCCTCTTCCCACGGACGGGGCACGGAGTAGCCCTCCCGCTCGAGCCGCGCGAGCGAGAGCACCGACCACGCAGGTCGCGGTGCCGGCCGCTGCAGCTCGGCGCTGGTGATCGGCTGCAGAGAGACCGGTTCGCGCCCGGCCTGCCGGAGGATCTCCCGGGTGAACCGGAACCAGGTGGTCTGTCCCGAGTTGGTGGCGTGAATGATGCCACCGGCCGGCCGCTCCACCAGCTCGATCAGGGCGGCGGCCAGGTCGCGGGTGTAGGTCGGGCTTCCGAACTGGTCGTCGACCACCCGGAGCGGTTTGCCCGCCGCCGCAAGGGTCAGCATCGTACGCACGAAGTTCTTGCCGTTGCGGCCGAACAGCCAGGCGGTGCGCACGATGGCGTTGCCCGGCCCCGCGGCCAGCACCGCCTGCTCGCCTGCGAGCTTGCTGCGGCCGTAGGCGCTCAAAGGACCGACCGGATCGGTCTCCCTGATCGGCTGGTCGCCTCGGCCCGAGAATACGTAGTCGGTCGAGACGTACAGCACGCGTGCCCCGGTCGCGCCAGCCGCCCGGGCCACGCTGGCCGTCCCGCCGCCGTTGATCGCCAGGGCCAGCTCCGGCTCCAGCTCGCAACGGTCGACGTAGTCATCGCCGCCGCGTGGATCACCGCGCCGGGGCTCTCCGCCTGGAACCGGGCCAGCACGGCCTGCGTGTCACGGATGTCCAGGCCGGGCAGGTCGACGCCCGCGACCTCGTGGCCGCGGGCCTGCAGCATCGGAACCAGATCGCGCCCCAGCATTCCGCCGGCGCCGGTGACGAGCACTTTCATTGCTCACCGATTATGACAGATCGCGAGCGGAGGGCCCAACCTTAGACCACAGGCTTCAGGCCACAGGCTTCAGGAAAGACCGCCTCCAAGGGGTTCCGTCGCCC
>CAZSVK010000426.1:615-5061 GCA_964610245.1 uncultured bacterium | reverse complement strand
GACTGGAGAGACTCTTGCCTCCGCTTGCGGGCAAGAGCCCATGGAAGTACCGATCCGGCCTCGCCTTGTGCAATCATTGCCGGGTCCAGGGCCGGGCACCGGTCCTGGCAGGGGCCCGGGGACAGCGTCCCCGGCAGAACTCGTACCAGCGCGGCTTCCCACCTTCCGCGCGCGCACCCCCGGGAACCGGGCGGCTTGACTCTGACCGGCGCGTCTCGATATGATTTAACCAGCCGTTTAGTTGAATAGCACGATGACCGCAAGAAAGCTCATCCGGAAGCGCAGAACGCGCGACCCGGCCGCCACGCGCGCAGCGCTGCTCGGCGCGGCCATGGGCCTCTTTGCCAGACGCGGCTTCGACGGGACGACGACCGAGCAGATCGCCCGGCGCGCCGGCGTGAACAAGGCGATGATCAACTATCACTTCGGCGGCAAGCGCAAGCTGCTGGCCGCCGTCCTGCTGACGCCGATGTGCGAACTGCTGGACGAGCTGCGCGGCTTGCTCGAGGGACCCGAGCCCGCTGACGAATTGCTGACGGAGTTCGTCGCCCGCTTCGCGCGGTGCGCCGAGCGTAACGCCGGGTTTCTCGCCATTCTGCTTCGCGAGATCGTCTCGGGCGGCGAGCTGATCGGCCGCGAGGTGGTCGCGAAGATGGAGGGGGTCCTCGGGGTCGTTCGCGCGATCCTCGCGCGCGGCGCGAAGGACGGCAGTCTCCGCGCCGCGGAGCCGCTGTTCGTCCATCTGAACCTGATGGGGACACTGGCGGTGTTCTTCGCGACCGCCCCGGCGCGCGCACGGGTTCTGGCGAAGATGGACCACCCGCTCCCCGCGCCGGACGCGAAGGAGTTCGTCGCCTACGTGCAGGATGTGATGGCGCGCGGCCTGAGCACGGGGCGCCGGGTCGGGCCCTGAAGGAGGAACTCGAGATGAGACGTCTTCTGATCGTCGTCGTGCTGGGAGCCGTCCTGGGAACGGCTTCGGTGAAGGGCGACTGGCGCGCGTGGCTAGGGCAGTCCTCGGACAGACCGGCCGACGGGGCGATCGTGCTCTCGGGCTACGTCGAGGCGCGCCAGCACCGCGTCTCGTGCAAAGCTGGCGGCATCCTGGAGACGTTGCATTTCGAGGAAGGCGAGGCGGTCAAGGCAGGGCAGGTGCTCGCGCAACTGGACACGACCGACACCCGGCTCGCGCTGGCGCTGGCTCGGGCCGAGCGGGCCCAGGCCGACGCCGAGCTGAGGCTGCGGCTGGCCGGCTTCCGCACCGAGGACATCGCGCAGGCCCGAGCGCAGGTCAAGCGGGCCGAGTCGGATCTCGCGGGGGCGGAGCGCGACCTGGTGCGGATGTCGCGGCTGCTGTCCACGGGCTCCGGGACCTCGGAATCCCGCGACGACGCGCTGGTGCGGCGGGACGCCGCCGCCTGGACCCGGAAGGGGCTGCGCGAACAGCTCCAGAAGCTCGAAGCCGGCAACCGGCCCGAGGAGATCGACGCCGCCAAGGCCCGGCTGGGCGTGGCCGACGCGCGCATCGCCCAGCTCGCGCAGCAGCTCGAGGACGCCACGGTGACCTGTCCGGTGGCGGGGCTGGTGACCGAGAAGCTGGCCGAGCAGGGCGAACTCGCCCCGCGCGGCACGGCCGTGGCCGTGGTGACCGATCTGGCGCACCCCTGGCTGAACGTCTACGTTGCCGAGCCCGAGCTGGATCGCATCCGGCTGGGGCAGGAGGCCACGGTCCTGACCGACGGGGGCCGGCAGCGCGCGGGCCGGCTCACGTTCATCGCGTCGCAGGCCGAGTTCACGCCCAAGAACGTCCAGACGCTCGACGAGCGAGTGAAGCTCGTCTACAAGGTCAAGCTCGCGCTCGAGAACGCGGACGGTCTGTTCAAGCCCGGCATGCCCGCCGAGGCGCGCATCCGGCCGGTCGCGGGGGCGCAGCCGTGAGCGCCGGGCCCGCCGCCGCGGGGGCGGGCGCCGTTCGCCCGGGCGACCTCATCGCGCCGCGGGGCCAGCCCCCTCCCCTCGTCCGCCTCGATGAGATGACGCGCCGATTCGGCTCGGTGACCGCGGCCGACCGCGTCACGTTCGACGTGCGGCGCGGGGAAATGTTCGGACTCATCGGACCCGATGGAGCCGGTAAAACCACGACTCTCCGGGTGGCACTGGGGCTACTGAAGGCCGATGAGGGCCGGGTCGAGACGTGCGGACTCGAACCGCTCGCCCGCCACCGCGAGCTGACCGCCCGCGTGGGTTACCTGTCGCAGCGCTTCTCGCTCTACGGCGACCTCACCGTCGACGAGAACATCGCCTTCTTCGCCGAGATCCACGGCGTGCGAGGCTGGAAGCCCCGCCGGGAGAGCTTGCTCGAGCTGGTGCGCCTGGCCCCGTTCCGCCAGCGGCTGGCCGATCGGCTCTCGGGCGGCATGAAGCAGAAGCTCGCGCTGGCGTGCACGCTGGTCCACACGCCGCAGCTGCTGGTGCTCGACGAGCCGACGACCGGAGTCGACCCGGTCTCGCGTCGCGACTTCTGGAAGCTGCTGGCGCAGGTGCAGCGGGAGGGGCTGACGATCCTGCTGACCACGCCGTACCTGGACGAAGCCGAGCGGTGCCAGCGAGTCGCGCTGATGGATCGCGGCCGGCGGCCGGGCGCCGCCCCGCCGGGCGAACGGCGCGCCCAGGCCGCCGTCGGGATGCCCCGGGCGCCCCCCCGACCGCGGAGGCGGGCCGTCGAGCTGCTCGCGGACGACGACGCCGTCGCGGAGATCGAGACCTTCGGCGAGCGGCTGCACGTGGCTTTGCGAGGGGTGCCGCCGTCGGAAGCGGAGGCGGCAGCCAGCCGGCTCGCCGGGAAGCTGCGCGAGGCCGGCGTCGACCTGGAGTTCGCGCGCCCGACCGCGCCGTCGCTCGAGGACGTCTTCATCCACCGCATCCGCCAGGCCGCAACCGCCGAGGCCACTCTCGCGCGCGCCGCCGGGAGGTCGTGATGGCCGCCGCCGTCGAGCTGGTCGACCTGCACAAGCACTTCGGCGCCTTCCGGGCGGTCGACGGCATCAGCCTGACGGTCGAGCAGGGCGAGATCTTCGGCTTCCTGGGCAGCAACGGCGCCGGCAAGTCGACGGCGATCCGGATGCTCTGCGGCCTGCTGGCGCCGACGTCGGGCAGAGCGCGAGTGCTGGGGCTCGACGTGGCGAAGGACCCAGAGGGAGTCAAACGACGCATTGGGTACATGAGCCAGCGGTTCAGCCTGTACGAGGATCTGACCGTACGGCAGAACCTGGACTTCTTCGGCGGCGTGTACGGCCTGCGAGGCGCCGCCCTGCGCGACCGTCAGCGCTGGGCCGTGGAGATGGCCGAACTGCGGGGCAAGGAAGAGCTGCTGACGCGCTCGCTGCCCGGCGGGTGGAAGCAGCGGCTCGCCCTGGCTTGCGCGGTGCTGCACGGGCCCCGGGTGGTGTTCCTGGACGAGCCGACGGGAGGGGTCGACCCGCTCTCGCGCCGGCGGTTCTGGCAGTTGATCGATCAACTGTCCGGCGAGGGGGTGACCGTCTTCGTCACCACTCACTACCTGGACGAAGCGGAGCATTGCGACCGGATCGGGCTGATCGACGCCGGGCGGCTGATCGCGCTGGGAACGGTGCCAGAGCTGAAGCGCGTCTTCGCCGGACGGACGGTGCTCGAGGTGGTGGCGCCGCGGGTGTCCGACGCGCTGGAGCAACTGGGCGGCGCCGACTGGGTACTGGAGACGTCGGTGTTCGGGACGCGGCTGCACCTGATCGTGGCCGACGAGGCCGAGGGCAAGCGCCGGGCGCTCGAGGCACTGGAGGCCGCGGGCAACGTCCCGGCCGCCGTGTCGCGCATCGTGCCCTCGCTCGAGGACGTCTTCATCCACCAGATCGAGGCCGCTCGGGCCGCACGCTCCGTCGGGGCGGTGTCGCAGTGAGGAAGCTGCTGGCGGTGGCGGGAAAGGAACTGCGGCAGATCCGGCGCGATCCGCTCAGCCTGATGATGTTGCTGGGTTTTCCCGCGATGATGCTGGTGCTCTACGGCTATGCGGTCAACTTCGACGTGCGTCACGTCGCTCTGGCGGTGCAGGATCGAGACCTGACGGCGGCGAGCCGGGAACTCGCGGCCGCGTTCGTCAACTCGACCTACTTCGACCTCGTGGCGGCGCCGGGTGCAGGCGACGATCTGGAGCAGCTCACCGAGCGGCGCGTGGCGAGGGCCATCCTGGTCATCCCCGAAGGCTACGGACGCCACCTGGCTGCCGGACGGATCGGCGACGTGCAGTTCCTGGTCGACGGCGCCGATGCCAACACCGCGACCGCGGTCCTGGGCTATGCCGACGCGCTGCTCGCGGGCACGGGCGCCGCGCGGGTGGCCCGCGCCCTGCGCGGCTCTGGCCGGACGATACCGCTGGGAATCGACTACCAGCCCCGCGTCTGGTACAACCCC
>CAZSVK010000426.1:0-605 GCA_964610245.1 uncultured bacterium | reverse complement strand
AGGCCCTCGCCGGCGAGAGCGCGCTGCTCGGCGCGTGCGCGAGCGGGAGCGAGGCACCCTGGAGCAGATCCGGGTGGCGCCGATAGGCAATGTCGCGTTCATCTTCGGCAAGGTGCTGCCCTACCTCGGGATCTCGCTCATCTCCGCGGCCGTCATCCTGGTGGCCGCGCGGCTGCTCTTCGGGGTGGAGGTGCGGGGGTCGCACCTGGACCTGCTGGTGGCCACGCTCGTCTACCTGATTGGGGCGCTGGGTCTGGGCCTGCTCATCAGCACCGTGGCCGACTCGCAAGCGGTCGCCTTCCAGCAGGGGATCCTGGTCTCGATGATACCCGCGCTGCTGCTGTCCGGGTTCATCTTCCAGATCCGCAACATGCCCGAGTGGCTGCAGATGCTCACGCACCTGGTGCCGGCGCGCTACTACCTGGTGATCATCCGCGGGATCATCCTCAAGGGTGCCGGGCTCGGGCCATACCTCGACCAGCTCGCCGCGCTCGTGGGCTTCGCCGCCGCGGTGCTGTTCCTGGCGACTCGCCGGATGGCGCGGGAGGTTACCTGAGGTGCGCGTGCTGCTCTGCGTCATCGTCAAGGAGTTCCTGCAGCTGCGG
>CAZSVK010000425.1:0-5062 GCA_964610245.1 uncultured bacterium | reverse complement strand
TCGAGATGGCCCTGGTCGAGCAGCACCACCGCCAGGCCGTAGTGAACCCGGTGGTCGTTCGGAGCGACCTCCAGCGCCTTCTTGAAGCACTCGAGCGCCCGGTCGAGATGGCCCTCCTTGTGGAAGGCCAGCGCCATGTGGAAAGCCAGACCGGGGTAGTCGGCCTGCAGATCGCGCGCCAGCGTGAACTCGCGCAACGCGTCGGGCAGCCGGCCCTCCTGGTAGGCCACGAGCCCCAGGCCGAAGTGGCTGCCGGCGTGGTCGGGCAGGATGTCGAGCGCCCGGCGGAACTGCCCGCGGGCCTTCTCGTACTCGCGCCGCTCGAGGTAGAGCAGACCCAGCTGGGAGTGGGCGTAGACGAAGTTCGGGTCCAGCTCCAGCACGTGCAGGTAGCAGGCGAACGCCTCGTCCAGCTCGCCCTCCTCGAAGAGCGTGGTGCCCAGGTAGTGGTGCGAGTAGAGATCGTCGGGGTTGATGAAGAGCGCCTTGCGGAACTGGTTGACGGCGGTCTTGCGGTCGCCCATCGCCAGGTAGACCTTGGCGAGCGAGTAGTGCAGGAACGCGTAGGAGGGCGTGAGCGCCAGCGCCTTCTGGAACTGGCTCTTCGCCTCTTCGGGCAGTCCCTTCTGATAGAGGATAATGCCGAGGTTAGCGAGCGCCGCCGGGTTCTCGGGGTCGAGCGCCAGCGCCTTCTTGAAGCGCACGATCGCCTCGTCGTACATCCCCTTGAGCTTGTAGAGCGTGCCCAGGTTGGCGTGCGCGTAGGCGTAGTTCGGGTCGATCACCAGGGCCCGCTTGAACTCCAGCATCGCCTCTTCGAACCGCGCCAGGTTCCGCAGCGCCAGCCCCAGGAAGTTGTGCGAGTAGGCGTCTTCCGGGTTGATCGCGATCGCCTTCTGGAACGCGCCGACAGCCTCTTCGAAGAAGCCGAGGAACTCGTAGGCCTTCCCCAGGTTGTAGTAGCTGAAGAAATCCTGGGGGTTGAGGCGAACCGCCTTGAGGCTCTCCTCGATCATCTCCTCGGTGCGGTTCGACGTCGGTGGCACCGCCGCCGAGGGCTTGCGCGGGGTCTCGGGGCTCATACGCTCCTGGCTTCGACGAAGAACTTGATGCCCGTGCGCTCCGACATCTCCCCGTCGCCGACGTCGATCTCGATGGAGCTGAAGGCGATGATCGTGACCAGATCGATGCCGCGCGGGGCGACGAACCCGCGCGCGATGGCGATGGCCTTCACGGCCTGGTTGACCGCACCCGCGCCGATGGCGTGAAGCACCACCTTGCGGTCGCGCTCCGCCACGGTGGCCAATGCTCCCGCGACCGCCTTCGGCCGCGACTTGGACGAGACCTTCAGGATCTCGACGCCGTCCCTGACGGGCAGGGCGGCGGCAGGTGCTGCCGGGAAGGGGGGATGGCCTTGCGTGCTGTCCATGACGACCCCCGGGGGCTTCGACGAGTTCTTGGCGGCGTCTGCCGGCGCTCGGCTGCCCGGGCCCCAGGAGACGCTAGCTTGACGGACTGCTGTTGAGTTTCTTGAGTGCTGCGGCGGCCGCCAACCGTTCGGCGGCTTTCTTCGACTTCCCAGCCCCGGTAGATTCGAGCTGGTTCTTCAGCACGACCTTCACATGAAAACGCCGGTCGTGCTCCTGACCTGTCTCTTTCACCATGACATACCTGGGCAGCGCATTGTAGCGCGCCAGAGACAGCTCCTGCAACAGCGACTTCGGATCCTTGGCGTGGACCCTGTCCAGGGCGTGCCTGATGCGATGCCGGAAGAGCTGCTTCACCACCCCGAGCGCCGTTTCGTAGCCCGCGTCGATGTAGATCGCCCCGAGCAGCGCCTCCAGCGCGTTGGCGTTGAGCGACGGCCTTCGCGCCCCGCCGCTGTCCCGCTCGCCCCGGCCCAGCCGCAGGTGCTCGGGCACCCCCATCCGCAACGCGATCCGGGCCAGCGGCGCCTGGTTCACCAGCAGCGCCCGCACCTGCGTCAGACCGCCCTCGTCGCGGGCCCTCGCCTTGCGGTAGAGCAGGTCGCTCATCGCCAGCTCGAGCACCGCGTCCCCGAGAAACTCGAGCCGCTCGTTGTCCGGCCCACCCGCCGCCACCGTCGGCGCGGACCGGTGCGTCAACGCCTTTTCGAGCAGCTCGCGATTGGCGAAACAGTGGCCCAGCCGGTCCTCCAACTTGCCCAGGTCCGGCAGTTTCGGCGTCTTCTTCCGTCGGCGAGGCATGCTCGGGCGCGCCGCGCCTCAATCCTCCAGCTTCCGGAAGATCAGCGTCGCGTTGTGGCCGCCGAAACCCATCGAGTTGGTCAACGCGGCCGTCACCGGAACCTGCCGGGCCTGGTTGGGCACATAGTCCAGGTCGCAATCCGGATCGGGATGCTCGTAGTTGATGGTCGGCGGCAGCGTCGAATCCCGCATCGCCAGCAGGCAGAAGAGCGCCTCGAGCGAACCCGCGCCGCCCAGCAGGTGCCCCGTGGCCGACTTTGTCGAGCTGATCGGGATGCGGCGGGCCACCTCACCGAAAGCGGTCTTGTAGGCAGCCGTCTCGGTGCGATCGTTGAACGGCGTCGAGGTGCCGTGGGCGTTGATGTAGCTCAGCTCTTCCGGCGAGAGACCAGCCTCGTCGAGCGCCAGCCGCATCGCGCGCACGATGCCGTCGCCGCCCTCCGCGGGGGCGGTGATGTGGTGGGCGTCGCTCGTGGCGCCGTAGCCCGCGACCTCGCCGTAGATCCGGGCGCCGCGCCTGCGGGCATGCTCGAATTCCTCCAGGATCAGCACCGCTCCGCCCTCGGCCATCACGAAGCCGTCGCGCTCGCGGTCGAAGGGACGGCTCGCCGCCGCGCCACGCTCGTTCGCGGTCGACAGCGCCTTCATGTTGGCGAAGCCGGCCATCGTCGCCTTCGTGGTGGCGGCCTCGCAACCGCCCGCGACGATCAGGTCGGCGTAGCCCCACATGATCGTGCGGAACGCCTCGCCGATGGCGTGGCTGCCGGTGGCGCAGGCCGAGGCGTGGCACATCGACGGGCCCTTGAGCCCGAAACGGATGCTGATGTGGCCGCCCACGGCGTTGCTGATGAGCATCGGTATCAGGAACGGGCTGACTCGCCGGTGGCCGCGCTCGTGCAAGGTCGCGAGGTTGGATTCGAGCGAGTGCAGGCCTCCGATGCCGGTGCCCACCATCACGCCCGCGCGCTCGGGCTCGAAACCGCCCGGGTGTTCCGGCCCCAGACCCGCGTCGCGGAGCGCCTCGTCGGCGCAGGCCAGCCCGAACTGGGCGTAGCGATCGAGGTGGCGCGACTCCTTCTCGCCGAAGAGCGGGACCGGATCGAAGCCGCGGACCTCGCCGGCGATCTTCACCGGGAAGTCGGAGACGTCGAACGCGGTCACCGGACCGATGCCGCTCTTGCCGGCCACGAGGTTCTGCCAGGTGACCGGCACGGAGTTGCCCAGGGGAGTGATGGCGCCCAGCCCGGTGACGACCACCCGGCGAGGCTGTCTGGAGGTTCGATTCATCGAGGATGAAGGATACTCAATGCCGGCGCCAATTGGGAATGGAGAAACCGAGGTATACTCGAGTCGATGGCAACGACGAAGTTCCAGGTGAAGGAACACTGGCTGGTGGATCTCGAAAGCCGCGGCCTCACGGTTCTCTGCCTGGTCGAGGGGGGCTACCAGACCCTCGCCTCGGGAGCCGGCGACGCCACGGTGGCCTCGGGCGTGATGGAAGGGTTTGCCGTCAGTCCTCGCGAAGCCTTCGATGGCTGCTGAGAAATCCGTGTCGCCCGCGCCCCGCGGTTGCATCGCCCTGGCGTTCACCGACGTCGAGGGTTCCTCGTCGCTCTGGGACGCCGACGCCCCTGCGATGCGCGAGGGCATCCGCCTGCACAACGAGCTGCTCCGGCGCCTGCTGGCCAAACACCAGGGTTATGAGGTGAAGACCGAGGGCGACGCCTTCATGGTCGCCTTCGCTTCGCCCGCCGATGCGCTGGCATGGTGCCTGGCGTGCCAGTGCGGGCTCCTTGCCGCCGCATGGCCGGCCGAGCTGCTGGCCCGGGCCGAGGCGGCCGCCGTGGCCTCCGCGCTCGACCGCGCTCGACCGCTCTACCGGGGCCTGCGCGTGCGGATGGGCGTGCACCTGGGGACCCCCGATTGCGTGCCCGATCCGACCACCGGGCGGATGGACTACTTCGGACCGGTGGTCAACCGCGCTGCCCGGGTCGCCGGAGCGGCCCACGGCGGCCAGGTCCTGTTGAGCGACGCCGTGCGCGCCGCGCTCGGGGGCGAGTTCCCCGGCGCCCGTCTGCGTCCCCTCGGCACGTTCCACCTCAAGGGGCTCACCTCGCCCGAACCGCTCCACGAGGCGCTCCCGGCCGCTCTGGCCGAACGGGCGTTCCCGCCGGTGCGCGCCCGCGCGCCCCGACGGGTCTCTCTGCCCCGGCCAGCAGGCCGCTGTCTCGGCCGCGACGGCGAGCTGGCCGAACTGGCCCTTCGGTTCGACGAGGGGGCCCGGCTGATCACGCTGCTCGGGCCCGGCGGCATCGGGAAGACCCGGCTCGCCGTCGAACTCGGCCGGCAGCTCGCGGCCCGCCCCGAGCGGGAAGCGGCCGAGGTGCTCTTCTGCGACCTGACCAGCGCCGGCTCGGCCAGCGAGGTCGCCGGTCTGGTGGCACGGGCGGCAGGCTGTTCCTTCGGTCCGCTGGCCGCGACGGATGAACTGCTCGAGTCGCTCGGCAGCGAACTGGCGGAGCACGGGGGCCTGCTGGTGATCGTCGACAACTTCGCGCAGGTCGCGGCCCCCGCGGTCGAGTCCATCTCGCCGGACGTGGTCTCGCTCTACGAGTCCTCCGTGACCTTCACCGTCGCTGGAACCGGGTTCCTGGACGTGGACGGAGAGCTCCCGACCGTCGTCGTCGGGGACTGGTCGCGCGAGGCCGACGAGGTGGCGGACTGCACCGACCTCCAAGGCCCGGCCGGCGGGCGCGCCTGCAACGAGCTGGTCTTCCACGGGAACGACGACCTCTTCGACGAGATCCTGGCCGCCGCGGGCCGGGACGAGGCCG
>CAZSVK010000424.1:0-5068 GCA_964610245.1 uncultured bacterium | reverse complement strand
CCGGCCAGGTTGCAGGGAGGGCCGGCGCGTTCTCGCCGGTCAGTTTATCAACCGGACCTGGCCGAGGTCGGTAGCGCTGGCATCCTCGTGGGCCTTGATGCAACCGCCGAGCGTCTCGTCGTAGTGGATCCCGCTGGTGCCCTTGAAGCTCATCGCCTCGGCCACGATACGGCCGAAGAAGTTCTTGCAGCCGGTCACCGTGACCTTGTAGCCAGGGGCATAGATGCTGCCGTAGACGTCGCCGTTGCCGCTGATGCTGATGGCCCGGTTGTCGTCGCAATAGGTGTGCCCGCGGTGTGAGGGCGACTGCTCGACCACGCAGGCGTTGCAGCAGTTCGAGCAGCCGCCGATGCCGGTGAGTTCGAGCCATCCGGGGCGGGTCGGCACCACGTCGCTGGTGATGTCGCCGTTGATGTCGGCGTCGCCGTCGAGCGTGATCTTCACCGGCCCGGCCACGCGCGGGTCGCCGACGATGCGGATGGCGGTGCTGCCGGAGATCTTGATGTCCTTGAAGTAGTAGCGACGGCCCGCCTGCAACTGGATCTCGTTGCTGCCCTGGGCCGTGAGGCGGAAGTTCGGTGACGCCAGCTCGGAGGCCTTGGCCCCGACCACCGTGCCGTTGTCGTTCGAGCTGGCGGTCGCGGTCGCCACGGCCGTGGGCAAGAAGGTATCCGGCACCGATTGCACCTTCACGCCTTCGGAGACCAGCGTCTGGTCGCCGGCGAAATTCTCGGTGATCAGCGTGCCATCGACGTAGCCGGAGCCGCCCACGATCTCGGTGTCGCGCCCCGACTGCGCCTTGCCGTGGTAGCAGAAGTTGCCGTTGAACGACATCGTCCAGTTGGTGCCGGTGCCCATCCGGGAGCGCGCGTATTTCTGCTCGCCGTGGCCCTGCCAGCCGCCCTCTCCCAGGTGCTCTTCCTCGCCGCCGCGCGAGGCGCCGCAGCCGACGTTGACCGCCTGGTCGGCGTACCAGCCCTGGTCCGAGAGATAGCTGTCGGCGATGGGGTTGCCCGAGTACTCCACGTGGGTGCACCCGAAGAAGCCCAGCGCGCCCGGGCAGTCCTTGTCGAAGTCGTAGCGGATGGTGCCCCGGATGGCGATCGACTCGACGCCCACTTTCAGGGCCGACATCCCGAACAGGGCCAGGAAGAAGGTCTCGGACCGGTTGGCCGAGTCGAGCTTCACCTGGACGATGTTCCCGTTGGAGGCGCTCTGCGTGCTCAGCGCGAAACCGCCCGTCGGAAGGCCGTGCGCCTGCTCGAAGTAGTTCACCTGGTTGGTCACGTAGGCGAGTTGCGCGTCATGCGACTGGGTGTAGTCGAGCGAAGCCAGCGCCGCCAGCGCCGCCGTGTCCGAGACGAGCTGGATGTTCGCCTTCTGCGTGTACAGGTAGCCCACGTCGGCCGCAAGCGCCATGAACCCGAAGAAGAGGAACAGGGCGAGCACGTAGAAGACCAGGGCCACGCCCTTGCGGCTCCGATTGCGATTCATGGTCGGACGTCCTTTCGCGCCAGCCAGTCTTTCCCGGTAGGAAAAAACCGCGACACGCGCGATGCGCACCCGGGATCATGCAACACTGAGACCAGTCTACTGCAGAGACCGCTCAGGTGGTGCAGTCCCGCAGGGATCGGTCCGAGGAGGCTCCAGGGCAAGGAAGAAATCCTCGGGCAAGGGGAACTTATCCCTGCCATTAGCACCCGATCCGCTCACCAGCGTCGAGAGCCGCCCGAGCCACCACGGCGCCGGACGAACAGCTCTGGCCAGCGGACGCGGCGCTCAGGGGCGCGGCCCGCCGTCGCCGGCCGCAACCACCTGCTCCGGCGGCGCGAATCTCCACTTCAGCAGCGTCCAGATCGCGATGAAGCCGTCTCGCCAGCGCATCTTCTTGCCCTCGGCGACCGTGCGGGGCTCGTAGTGGATCGGCACCTCGAGGATCCGCTGGCCGGTCAGGCGCAGCTTGGCGGTCAACTCGGGCTCGATCTCGAAACCGTCCGAGACCAGCTTCAGGCGACGCACCGCCGCGCGGCGCATCACCTTGTAGGCGGTCTCCATGTCCAGGATCACCTGACCATACAGCAGCGTCGTCAACGCCGCGAGCAGGCCGTTGGCGAGGCGGCTGCTGAGGCGCGTGTCGGGCACGCTCCAGTAGCTCCGGCGGCCGAAGACAACGTCGGTCTCGCCGGTCAGGATGGGCCCGAGCAAGGCCGGATACTCCCCGGGATCCAGCTCCAGATCGGCATCCTGGAACAGCACGATATCGCCCTCGGCCACGGCAAGTCCGCGGCGCAGCGCGTAGCCCTTCCCCTGGTTCCGGGTGGCGAAGTGACAGAGCAACACGCCCTGCTCTTCCGGGGCCAGCGCCGATTGGAGCTGGCGAAGCACCTCGGTGGTGCCGTCGGTCGAACCGTCGTCCACGACGATGATCTCGCGCTCCAGGTCGAGCCTAACCGCCATGACGCGCCGGATGACCTCGGCCACGGTGTTGACCTCGTTGAACACCGGAATGATGACCGAGAGCTTCACGAGCGCGGGGCCTCCCGCGGCTCGCCGGCGTCGCTCTCGGGCAACGCCACCTCGATGGGGCGCGAGGGACCTGCCGAGAGAAGCTCGCGCAACACCATCGCCGGTTCGTGCAAGCTCGTGTAGTGGATGAGGTTGGCCATCGGCGAGATCCAGACCCAGGGCCGCCCGGGGTCGAGCTCCCAGGGATGCACGTACAGAGTCGCCGGCAACCCTTCGCTCCTCAGCCGAGCGACGCCCCATCGTATCAGCGAGCCCGGCAAGACGCGCCAGTAGAATCCGCCGGCCACCGGCACTCGCAGCGGCCCGACCGCAGCCACGGCGGGCGGCACCTCCAGGAGCCCGCACTCCAGACGGTGCGGCTCGCGGGGAGCGGACGAGTCGCCGTACCAGGGATTGCCCGCCGGGAAGCGGCTGCTGTCGTAGGTGAAGCCGGCTTCACGGATCACTTCGCCGGCCCACGCGGTGGCCGAGGTGAGCGAGAACCAGGGCGCCCGGTATCCGCGAACCGGCTCGCCGCAGAGATCCTCCAGCAAGGCTCGCGCGTCGGTGAGCTCGGTGAGCAGTTGCCGGGGCTCCTGTCGGTCGAGCACCCGGTGCTCCCAGCCGTGGCAGGCGACCCGGTGGCCCGCCGCGGGAAGGCTGCCGATCAGCCGAGGCAGCTCTCGAGCGACGCGAGCCAGCACGAAGAAGGTCGCCGTCGAGCCGGAAGCGGCGAGCAAGTCCAGCAGCCGCGGCAGGCTCTCCTGGAGACGCGAAGGCTGGCCGGCCAGCTGGTGCGGAAGCCGGCCATCGCGGGAGAAGGCGTCGGTCCAGTCTTCGATGTCGACCGTGAGGATCAGCGGGCCGGGGAGGCTGGAAGCTCGAGGTCCGGGGTCTTCACCCCGAGCCTCGAGCCCCGAGCCCCAAGCCTCAAGCCTCAAGCCTCAAGCCTCTGGCTCAGTTGATCAGGTGCACGCGGCCGACGTCCGAGGAGTTGGCATCTTCGCGGGCCCGGATGCAGCCACCCAACGATTCGTCGAAGTGGATTCCGGTGGTGCCCTTGAACGACAGCCCTTCACCGACGATGCGGCCGTAGAAGTTCTTGCAGCCGGTGACGGTCACCCGATACCCGGGGGCGTAAATGTCAGCATAGACGTCGCCGTTGCCGGAGATCCTGATCTTGCGGCTGGTGCTGCAATCGACGTGACCGATGTGGCTCTGGCTGCCGTCGAGGTGGCCCCATCCGCCGCCGCCACTGGCCAGGTTGATGGCCCCAGGCATCTGCCACGCCGGGACTTCGCCGCCGCCGGAGGTCGAGATGACGCCGACCGAGCCGAGCAGCCGACCGAGGCCGGAGAGCGAGGGCAACTGACCGACGACCATCGGGTTGCCGCGCAGGGGGTTGGAGCCGGGAGCCCCGGGGAGGAACCCCATGTGGCCGTCGTCGCCGCTGCCGCCGTGGCCGCCGGGATTGTCGACGACGTCGTCGGGATCGCAGTTGGTGCAGCCACCGATACCGCGGATCTGGAGCCAGCCCGGCCGCGTCGGCACCACGTCGCTCGTCACGTCGCCCTGGATGTCACAGTCGCCGTCGAGGGTAATCTTGACCGGACCGGCGGTAACGGGATTGCCGATGATCTTGATCGACTTGCTGCCCGAGATCTTGATGTCCTTGAAGTAGTACTTCTTGCCCGCCACGAGCTGAATGTCGTTGTTGCCCGCGGGCTTCAACGCGAAGTTGGGCGAGGCCAGTTCCGAAGCCTTGGCCCCGACGACGGTGGCATTGTCGTTCGAGGCGGCGGAGGCCGCGCCCACCGCGGTGGGCAGCATCGAATCGGGCACCGACTGGAAGTTGATGCCCTCCGAAACGAGGCTCTGGTTGCCCGAGAAGGTCTCGGTCGTGACGAAGCCGTCGAGGTAGCCCGAATTGCCGCCGATATCGGTGTCGCGACCCGAGCGGACCTGGCCGTGATAGCAGAAGTTGCCGGTGAACTCGACGCGCCAGTTGGAGCCGGTGCCCATGAACCGGCGGGCATACTTGGAGCCGTCGCCGTGGCCACCGTGGCCGCCGCCGCCCATGTGGCCGTTGTGACCTCCGGCGCCCGTGCCACACCCGTTGTTCACGGCCTGATCGGCGTACCAGCCCTGGTCGGAGAGGTAGCTATCGGCCATCGGGTTGCCCTGGTATTCGACGTGGGTGCAGCCGAAGAAGCCCATCATGCCGCCGTCGTTCTGGCAATCGGGATCGTAGGAGTATCCGATGGTTCCACGGACGGCGATCGACTCGATACCCACCTTCAGCGAATCCAGCCCGAAGAGCGCCATGAAGAAGGTCTTCGAGGGATGGCCGGCGTTGAGCTTGACCTGGATGATGTTGCCGTTGGGCGCCGATTCCGTGCTGATGGTGAAGTAGCCGACCCCCAGGCCGTGGAACTGCTCGAAGTAGTTGACCTGATTGGTGATGTAGGCGAGCTGGGTAGCGTGCGGCTGGGAGTAGTCGAGCGACGCCAGGGAGGCCAGGGCAGCGGTGTCCGAGATGAGCTGCACGTTGGCCTTCTGGGTA
>CAZSVK010000423.1:0-5110 GCA_964610245.1 uncultured bacterium | reverse complement strand
CCTGATGCGGCCCGCGGCCGATCTGGGCTGAGTCCGGCGCCCCGAGCCCCGAGCCGGCCGGCGGCTCGGTGTGTTAAGGTGGACGCTCGTTCAGGCCTCCGGCGGCCGAGCCGGAGGCCCGATCGAGCGCCACCGATCCATGAGCACCGAGAGCGAGGAGTCAGGGGGGGCACCACCCGCAGCCAGCAGTGGGGGGCGCGCGTCTCCTGGGTGGCAGCTCTTGCTCGCGCTCGTGGCCGGCACGCTCGTCTGGACGGCGATGGCGCAGCCCTGGCGAGCGCGGGAGGGGATGTTCCGGGGTCTGCAGAACCGGCTCTCGGGCAACTGTCCGCCCCTGGGGAACCGGCGCCCCGCCGACGCGGCCCTGGCCGCCGACGACGCCGAACGCTTCTGGACCCGGCTGAGCCAGCCGCCGCCCGTCACCTTCGGCTATCCGATGACCACCGACCAGACGCGCCGGGAGGTCCTGCTTTTCGCCCGTCCCCAGTACTGGCAGGCCCCGACCCTGGCCGACCTGTGGCGTTGGAACGGTGAGAGCTGGAGCCACCTCGTGTTGCCGAAGGCCCCACCGCCTCGCACCGAGTTCGCCCTTGCCTTCGATCGCATCAATGGCGTGGCGATGCTCACTGCCGGGCAGAGCGACCGGGCCGCGTACGGAGACACCTGGTTGTGGGACGGCAAGCTCTGGAACGAGAAGCTGAGCGTGCTGGCGCCCCCGCGGTCGCGCACGGCGATGGCCGTCGACTCGCTGCGCGGGAGGATCGTGCTCTTCGGGGGCGCCCTGGGCACGATGCTCGAGTCCTGTCTCCAGGACACCTGGGAGTGGAATTCCCGCTCCTGGAGCCTGCGCCAGCCCACCCAGTCGCCTCCGGCGCGGATGAACCACGCGATGGCCTACGACGAGGCCCGGAACCGGGTCGTGCTGTTCGGCGGCTCCACCGACGACGGCGGACAGGGGGTCTTTGCCGACACCTGGGAGTGGGACGGCGTGAAGTGGGAAGACCGGCATCCGGCCACCGCTCCATCTCCGCGTCAGCGCCACACGATGGCCTTCGATCCCGTCTGCCGGCAGGTCGTGACGCTCGGCGGGATGGTGGGCGCCCGGGGCGGCAATCCAGCGCACGCGATGACCGACATGTGGGCCTGGAGCGGCGAGACCTGGACCGAACTCAAACCCGGCCGGATGCCGCCGATGGGCGCCGGCCACGGAGGCCTGGTGCTCGACCCGGTCACGCACCGGCTGAATCTCTTCGCCGGCCGCCCGGGCCGGGAGACCGGCACCGTGGACAGGTGGGCCTGGGACGGCCGCCAGTGGAGCAGCACGCCGATGCTGCCGGGTCCCCGCAACGACGCCTCGGTCTTCCACGATTCCCAGCGCGGCCGCCTGGTTCTCTTCGGCGGTTCCTACGCGACGGAGCGCGACGACCTCTGGCGGTGGGACGGCATCGGCTGGACCGCCGGCGATGAACGCCACCGTCCCCTTGCGCGCTCCTGCGCGGGGATTGCCTACGCGCCCGACACCGACACCGCGGTTCTCTTCGGTGGCCAGACCCGCACCGAGTGCCTTTCCGACACCTGGAGCTTCGACGGCGCCGACTGGCGCGAGTGCCAGCCGCGAGGGCGGCGGCCGCCGGGCCGCTCGAAGTCACCCCTGGCCTACGATTCGATCCGCCATCGGTGGGTGATGTTCGGCGGATTCGTCCAGGACGTCCGCGGCACCAGTTGCCACGGCGACACCTGGGAGTTCGACGGCTCGGAGTGGACCGAGCGCCGTCCGGTCCATTCGCCCGCGGCCCGGCGCGGCCACGGGCTGGCGTTCGATTCGCGGCGCGGCCGCACGGTGCTGTTCGGCGGACGGTCGAGCGGCTGGGGCGACGGGGTCTATCGGCGGGACACGTGGGAGTGGGACGGCTCCGACTGGCGCGAGACGCCCGATCCCGACGGTCCGCTCGGCCGCGAGCAGCCGGGGATGGTGTTCGACGAGGGACGGGGAGTCACCGTGCTGTTCGGCGGGGCGAGCTGCTGTTCGACCTGGGCCGGAGGCACCGCCGGCGGGCGCGGCGTGCCCGGCGGGCTGGACGATCTCTGGGAGTGGGACGGCAAGAAGTGGCGCCCCGTGCCGGTGCGGGATCCGGCGCCGGCGCTGAAGCACCACTCGATGGTCTACGACTCGACTCGCCGGCGGCTGGTGGTCTTCGGCGGCAGTACCGCCTCGGGCCAGCCCGCGGACATGTGGGCGCTGGCGCCCGCGGCGGGGCGCTAACCCCCGAGCACTTCGGCGGCGCGGCGCATCAGGGCGACGACGTCGACCTTGTAGGGGCAGGCTCGGGCGGCCGGTGAGAAGTCGATCGAGCGCAGGTCGCGCAGCTCGGCGGGCAACGCCTGGAACACGCCGCGGGCCCTGGCCGGGTCTCCGTACTCGTCGTGGTACATCAGGCAGCGCATCGTGTCGGCGACCGCCACCGGCCTGTCGAGCGCGCGGGCGCAGAGATGCTCGCAGCCGCGGCAGAAGAGGTGCGCGGTGGCGTCGGCGTGGCGCTGGAGCCGCTCCATCGTGGCCGATCCCAGTCGGGTGAGATCCCGTGCAGCCGCGACGTTCTGTTCGAGCTGCTGGGCGTTGGTCATCTCGGCGACGGCGGCGTCGATGCGCCGATCTTCCCAGACGGCCTTCAGCACCGACTGGTGACGGTTGAACCCCTTGGCCTCGAACGGCTCGACCTTCTGCAGGAACGAGAAGGCGCTGGCCTGGGTCTTCATCGCGATCAGCCCCACGCTCGCCTCCTTGGCCCTGTCGATCGCCCGGTTCAGCTCCAGGTCGCCGTAGGCCCGGAAGTTGTACTTGAACATCACCGCGTCGACCCAGCCGAACTGCGCCGAGGCGGCCAGGGTGTCCGCGCAGTTGGGGGCGTGCGTCGAGAAGCCGAAGAAGCGGAGCTTGCCCTGCTTGCGCAGCCGCTCGACCGTCGACTTCATCTCGGCGTTGAGAACGTTGATGTCCGTCAGGGCGTGGAGGAAGAGCATGTCCACGTAGTCGGTGTGGAGACGTTCCAGGCTGCGCGTGAGCAGCTCCTCCATCCCCCGCGGGTCGTGGTTGTCCGACTTGGTCGTGAGCCACAGGTTCTTGCGAACGCCCGACTTCTCGAGGAACCGGCCGATCAGCGTCTCGGCCTTTCCTCCGCCGTAGCAGTCGGCCGTGTCGAAGTAGGTGACGCCCAGGTCGTAGGCCAGCTTCAATTGAGGCAACCCGGCTGGCACCACCGTGCCGAGCAGCAAGCGCGGGATGCGCTGGCCGGTCTTGCCGAGCACGTTCTGCGGGATCAGCGGCGCCGGTGTGACGCCCGGCGCGGCTCCGGCGCCCGCTGCTGGCGCGGGCGCGGCGGCGGCGGCCAGCGCCTCGGTCGCCTTGGCCCCCAGCGCGGCGGCGGCCGAGCCGGCCAGGGCGGTCTTCAGGAATCGGCGGCGGCTCAGGTTCGTGCAGGACATCCGGACCTCCTCGGGGTCGGTAACGTCAGAGGTTGTGAAGAAATCGATTCACGGCGTTCTCCGGGGACGCTGTCCCCGGGCCCCTGCCAGGAGGGGTGCCCCCCCCTGGACCCGGCAATGAGAAGAGGAATCGAGGCCTGATCGGCACTCTCGAGGACTCTGAGCTGCGAGCGCGGGCAAGACTCACTCCAGTCATCGGGGGGTGAACTTCACCCCTGGCGAGGGTTCGGGAGCAGCGCTCCCGATTGGGCATTCGAACCCATAACGATACCTCAGGACTTCAGCAGGAGCGAGCGGTTGCGGGAGCGGGACTCGCCGACGGCGGTGACGACGATGGCCCGCTGATCAGACACCGGACACTCATGTTCGCAGATCCCGCAGCCGGTGCACAGCTCGGGCCGCACGACCGGTTTGCGCAGACGCACCTTCTTGCCGTCCCACCGGGTCACCTCTTCCTCGATGCCGCCGATCGCCTTGGGCGAGGTCGGGCAGACCTCCTCGCACACGACGCACGGCGTCTCCATCGCCCAGGGCAGGCAGCGGCCGCGGTCGACGAACGCGGTGCCGACCCGGACCGGCCCGGCCTCACGGTGCGGCGGCTGGCCCAGCTTGCGCTCGATCGTCAGTGGCAGGATCGCCCCCGTCGGGCAGACGTGGCCGCACAGCGTGCAGTTGACCTCGCAGTAGCCCGCACGCATGTCCATCACCGGGGTCCAGAGCGACTCGAGGCCGGTGTCGAGCGACGCGGGCTGCAACACGTTGGTCGGGCAGACCCGCATGCACTGCGCGCACTTGACGCAGCGCTCCAGGAACTCCGGCTCGGCAGGGGAGCCCGGCGGGCGGATCAGCTTCGGCGGGAAGGTGCGGTCGCCGGTAGTGCCCGCGACCCGCGCCAGCGGCACCGAGAGCAGCGCCGTGGCCGCGCCGAACACGAGACGCCGGCGCGACGTGTCGACGTGCTCGATGGCGCTCGAAGGTGGAGGCACGAACCGGAACGCCAGCGCCCCTTCCGGGCAGTCGAGCACGCAGTTCATGCAGACGTAGCACTCGGCCGAACGCAGCAACGCGTGGGGGTCGCTCGCGCCCTCACAATGCAGCAGGCACAGGTTGCAGTGGGTGCACAGGTCGGGCGAGCGATCGATGCGCCACAGCGCGAACCGCGCGCCCACGCCCAGCAACGCTCCCAGCGGACAGAGCGTCCGGCAGAAGAAGCGTGGGATGAAACAGTTGGCCGCGAGGAGCGCCAGCACCATCCAGCCGATGACCAGGCTCGACGAGTACATCCTTCCCTGGGTGACACCCGGCGACGCCAGTAGCGCCTCGGGCAACGCGGGGGCCGAGGCGAGCGCGCGCGCCGTCGCCAGATCGAGCACCGGGCCCGCCGCCGTCGTCAGGGAGCGCGACAGAAGGCAGATCGGGTCGAGCCAGCCGAGTTGCACCGAACCCATCGCCGCCGCCGCGAGCAGGAAGGCCAGGATGACGTACTTGGCGCGGAAGAGCGGCCGGTAGCCGTTCGCCTCCAGGCGCTCGCGGCCCGTGAACCGGGCGAACAGCCAGCCGGTCAGGTGGTGGCGCGTGCCGAACGGACACATCCAGCCGCAGAACCAGCGCCCCAGCAGAAGCGTGG
>CAZSVK010000422.1:0-5135 GCA_964610245.1 uncultured bacterium | reverse complement strand
TGAGACAGGCGTCGTCGGTGGTGGCGTCGTCGTAGACCACGCCTCCCTTCAGACCCTCCGCCCGCAGACCGGGCATCCGCTCCAGCACCTCGCGCGCGTCCAGCCGGTTGTGGCGCTTCACCTTGCGGAACAAGCTCATCAGGTCGTACACCCAGAGCCCGGCGTCGACCGTCCACAGACCGTGGCTGTCCCCCTCGTAGACCGGCATCAGGAACTCCAGGGGGCGAACCAGGTTGGGCGCCAGAGAGAGCAGGCGGCCGCGCTCGCTCAGCGATTCGAACACCAGACCCAGCTCCAGATGCTCGAGGTATCGCAAGCCGCCGTGGATCAGCTTGGATGACCGGCTGGAGGTGCCGCCCGCAAACTGCGCTTGGTCGACCACGAGCACGGACAGGCCCCGCATCGCGGCATCCCGGGCCACGCAGACCCCGTTGATCCCCCCACCGATCACGAGCAGATCGATGCCACCGGCCGCCGCCTGTTCCAGGTCACGGCGGCGAGTCGCGGCGGACAGCTCGGGAAGCGACCTCGTAGCGCCGGAACTCACGCGACCCCCTCGGCCGGGAGGAGTTTTCCCGGGTTCAGGATCTGGCGAGGATCCATCTCGGCCTTCATGGCCCTGAGCAGCGCCAGGCCCGGCTCTCCGAGTTGCTGCCGCATCCAGGGAGCGTGATCCAGGCCTATGCCATGGTGGTGGGAGAGGGCGGCGCCCTGGCTCACCAGCTCGCCGGTGACCGCGTTCTTCAGCGCCCGCCACTGCGCCGGCTCTTCGCCGGTGAGCGCCCTGGCCAGGATGGAGAAGTAGAGACTGGCGCCCACGGGATAGGCATGGGAGAGGTGGCAGAAGAGCATCCCGGGCGTGCCTGCCGCGGCGAAGGCGCGGGCCACCTGTTCGCGCACGCCCCGGTACAGCCGCTCCAGGCCGCTCCAGGTGGTCGCGGTCTCGAAGGTCTCGACGAGGATCCCGCGGCCGAGGAGGTCGTCGCGCAGGTAGGGGTGGCGAAAGAGCTCGCCGAGCCAGCTCCGGGTTGGTCATTCGCCGCCCACGACCGGGGCCTGCGGTCCGAGGCGGGCCCGCGCCCTCGAGGGCGCTGCTCCGGTCTCGCGCCGGCTTCCCTCGAAGTCGAGCATCATCAGACACGGGGGCTCGCCATCGCCGGTGCGGTGGGCCAGGAGAGCCAGACCCAGCTTGCGTTTCAGCGCTTCCAGGAAGCTCGCGGGCCGGTGGGCGCCGGCCAGCAGGCCGCCAGTCTCCTACGGGTCGGAGAGCCGAACCATCGTCGGCCGCGGCCCCTCCTGCAGCAGCTCGCGAACGGCCTGGAGCCCCTCCGACCAGCGGCGGAAGAAGAGCGTGGTCACGCAACGGCTCTCCGGCACCGCATGCAGGCCGATTCTCGCCCGGGTGATGACGCCGAGCACCCCCTCGGAGCCCACGAGCATCTGGCGGAGCGAGGGGCCGACCGCGGCAGGCACCGGGGGCGCGGTCTCGAGGCGGCGGCCGGGAGAGTGGACCTCCAGCGAGAGGACCTGCTCGTCGATACGCCCGTAGCCCACCGAGCACTGACCGGCCGAGCGGGCCGCGAGCCAGCCGCCCAGGGTCGAGTACTCGAACGACTGCGGGAAGTGGCCGACCGTCAGACCCTGCTTCTCGAGAGCTGCTTCGAGCGCCGGGCCCAGGATTCCCGCCTCCACGAACGCGGTCCGACTCACCGAATCGACCTCGAGGATCCGATCGAGCGAGCGAAGGTCGAGCGTCAGGACGGGGCGGTTTCGCCCGGGATCCACCGGGGCCACGCCGCCCACCACGCTCGTGCCGCCGCCGAACGGGACGACCGCCAGGTCCTGTTCCGCGGCGAGCGCCAGGAGCGCGGCGACCTGCTCCGGTGTCGAGGGATGGACGACCGCGTCGGGGGCGTTCGGGACGACGCCCCTCCGCAGCCGGACCAGGTCAATGTAGGACTTGCCGGCGGAGTGACGGAGCCGCCCCTCGTGCGAGAGATCCAGGCCCGTGGGGTCGACGAGCCGTTCGAGCTGCTGGCGAGTGCTGGCCTGCAGGCGGGAGGCGGGCAGCTCGACGCGGGACAGTTCGGGGATCGGGAGACCGGGGCCGGCCCCGTCGAGTTCGAGACGGCGGCGCAGATGGGCCTCCAGCTCCGGCCTTTCGGCCAGGAGGCTCGGGGCCTGCGGATCGCCCCATCCCCACCAGCGGCTCGTATCGCAATGCACCACGACTGACTATAGGCCGGACGCCGCGCCCGCTGCAACTGAGGAGGGGGCGTATCGGTCAACTTCGTTCTATCGAGGTTCGACCCGCGAACCGGCCGGGGACTATCCCCCTGGCGACCCTGGCGCTTTTGATATCACAAGTGCCAGGGTGGCGAAAGGGGATGAGGGCATCCCCTCGAGAAGCGGCATCAGCGCTGCTTTCGGGGTCGTTCGGTCCGAGTGAACGCAAAAAGGGCAGGAGCACCTGGATGGGTGTCCCTGCCCTCTCCGAGAAGACTACTCAGCGACGATAGCCGCCGCGGTCGTCTCTCCGGCCGGCGCCGCCACCGAAACCGCCGCCACCCGCGGGCTTCGGACGGGCCTCGTTGACGTTGATCGTCCGGGAGTTGAGGTTGTGGTTGTGAAGTGCCGCCATCGCCTTCTGCGCCTCTTCCTGGGAGTGCATCTCGACGAAAGCGAAACCCTTGGGCCGCCCCGTGTCCCTATCGATCGGAAGTACGACTTCTCCGACAGAACCGTGCTGTCCGAAGAGCTGTCTCAGATCGTCATCGGTCGTCTCGTAAGACAGATTGCCAACGTAGATACGCATCGCGCGTTCTCCTTTTCCGTTCGTGGTGCCGTATCCAAAGTCTACCCGAGGAAGGGTCGAGAACACGCGCTCCAAATCTGCGGCCAGTATGCAGGATCGAGACGGAAAACGCAATCCCCAATTTCTCGGAGGGCCATGCGCGCGGCGCGAAGCGGGGGCCGGTTCTTCAGCGTGGACCTGGATCGCCGGCCTTGCCGGGAGGTGGGCAGGCGGCTAGAGTGAGGGGCGAATCGATCGTCACATGCTGCTCGCTTGCACGTCCTGCCGGAAAGAGTGGAAGGTCGGCGCCCTGAAGGAGGGCGTCAAGATCCAGTGTCCGGCGTGCGGCTCGCCGATGCGGCCGGTGTCGACGCCGGGGGTGCCCTATCTGCTGGTCCAGGGCGGCGAGGGACAGCGGTTCGAGCTGCATGGCGCGACGGTCGTGGGTTCGGCCGAGTCAGCCGAGGTGGTGCTGCGGGATCCGAGCGTCGCGGGGTTCCACGCCCGGTTGACGCCGGCGGAATCGGGGAGCTGGCTGCTGGAGGATCTCCAGTCGGCGGGCCTGACCCGCGTCAACTCGCAGCCGGTGGCGCGGCGGAAGCTGATCGACGGCGACTGGCTCGAGTTCGGCGGGGTGAGCCTCACCTTCGTGGCGGGGTCGCGGCCGGCAGTGAGTCTGTCGGTGCTGGACGGGCCGGCGGAGATCGGCGAGGGTTTGCGCGTGCTGGAGCCGGAAACGAGGGCCGGGGTGACGCCTCCGGAGCGGCTGGCCCAGGTGCACGAGCAGGCGGCGGCCCTGCTGGCGCTGTCAGGCGAGGCCACCCTCTGCGAGCGGCTCTGCGCCGCGGCCGGAGAGCTTTTCGCGCCGGACCGAGCCGCGGTGGTGTTCCTCGACGGGCCGATCCCCGCACAGGGGCCGCTGCCGATCCGGCTAGGCGCCGGCTGGCGGCGCGAGGGCTCCGGCGAAGGCGGGGAGATCCGGTTGAGCTGCTCGCTGGTTCGCCGGATTCTCGAAGCTGGCCGCCCGGTGCTGGTGGCCGACGTCCTGACCGATCCCGGGTTCCGTCCGACCGGCAGCGTGTTGCGGGCTGGCACCCGCTCGGTGCTGGCGGCGGCGTTGGGCTGCCGGGGCGAGACGCTGGGCGTTCTCTACGCCGATCGGACCGACGTGGCCGATCCGTTTCCGGAAGACGACCGGCTGCTGTTCGGAGCGCTGGCCTCGGTGGGCGCGGCGGCGCTGGCGGCGGACAGGTTCGCGACCCAGCTCGCGAGGGAGTCGCTGGTGCGCTCTCACCTGGCGCGCTACCTGGCGCCCGAGCTGGTGGAAGAGGCGGTGAGCGGCCGGCTGTCGTGGCAGCCCGGGGGCGAGCAGAAGGAAGTGACCGTCCTCTTCAGCGACGTGCGGGGCTTCACGGCGGCGTCGGAGCGGCTGTCGCCCCAGGAAGTGGTGGCGACGCTCAACGACTACTTCGCGCTGATGGTCGAGGAGATCTTCAAGGAGCGCGGCACGCTCGACAAGTTTGTCGGAGACGCGATCATGGCCGTCTGGGGCAGCCCGGTGGGCCACGAGACCGACCCGCTGTCGGCGGTGCGCGCGGCGATCGGAATGCAGCGGGCGTTGAGGGCGTTCAACGCCAGGCAGGCGGCCGCCGGCCGGCCACCGGTGGCGATGGGGGTAGGCATCAACACGGGGCCGGCCGTGGCCGGCAACATCGGCTCGCCGCGGCGGATGGATTTCACCGTCATCGGCGACACGGTGAACCTGGCCAGCCGGATCGAGTCGCAGACGGGACCGGGCCAGATCTTCATCGGCGAGGCGACGTTCGCGCGCATCAAGGGACAGATGCCGGTGCGGCCGGTGGGACCGATCGCGGTCAAGGGCCGCCAGCAGCCGGCCTACATCTACGAGCTGACGTACGACGGCGCCGGGAGCGGGACGGGCTCGGCGGCAACCGGGGGGCCCCGCCGGGTCTACTGCCGTTCGACGGGGCAGACGGCCGGCTGGGCGGCTATCCTCTCGGAGTTCACGAACGAACAGTTCACCGTCGTGGCCCGGGTCGAGCAGGCGGTGGGCGACCAGCTCTACCTGGCGATCGGCGAGAGCGAGGCGGGGAGCGCATGCCAGGTCACGGCCCGGTTCGCGGGCACCGACAGCAAGGGGCGCAAGGTGCAGGTGCTGACGTTGAAGGCGCGCAGCCCGGCCGAGGGGGCCGCGCTGGCCCGCAGGCTCGCCGGCGCCTGAGCGCCTGAGCGCCTGAGCGCCGCACCGGCTCCGCAAGCGGACGGCCCCAGGGCTCCGGCAAAGTCGTGGATCTCCCGTAGTGGCGCGAAAGTAGCGAAA
>CAZSVK010000421.1:0-5149 GCA_964610245.1 uncultured bacterium | reverse complement strand
GGGGGTCCCGGGGCGAACTTCGCCCCGGGTGAGGGTTCGGGAGCAAAGCTCCCGACTGGCAAGTCGAGATCCTCCCAGTTCCCCCACGAACCGGGCGCGCACCCATTGGTGCGCCCCGCGTGATACGATGCCGCCGGCCGCACGACAGGAGGTCACGACGTGAATTCGCATCACACCAGCAGCTTGCAGGGTATCCGGGTAGCTATCCTCGTCGCGAGCGACAAGGGCGCCCGGGGAGAACGCGCCGATCGCAGCGGAGCCTGGCTGGCCGAGGCGCTGCGCGGGCTCGGAGCCCAGCTCGAGACTCACGTGGTCGTGCCGGACGAGGTCGAGGAGATCGCCAGGGCGCTCAGGTCCTTCGCCGACGAGGCCACCATCGACCTCGTCTTCACCTGCGGAGGCACCGGGTTCACGGCGCGGGACGTCACGCCCGAAGCGACCCGGTCGGTCATCGAGCGAGATGTCCCCGGGATCCCCGAGGCGATCCGCGCCGCGTCGCTCCAGATCACGCCGATGGCAATGCTGTCGCGAGGCATCGCCGGGATCCGGCGGGCAACGCTGATCATCAATCTGCCTGGCAGCCTCAAGGCGGTGCAGGAGACGCTGCCGACCGTGCTCCCCGTGCTGCCCCACGCGGTGGAGACGCTCCGCAGCCTCACCGGAGTCGACTGCGGCAAGCGTCGCTGAGACCGGCCGGCCTCGCGGCAGGCGTCGACCACCACTCGGCTGCGCCGTGAACGCCCGGCGGTGCTCGGGCGGACCTCGGTGGCTGATGACTTCGCCCGAGCGGGAATCCGGAAGAAAGAAAACGGGCTGGGCTCCGAAGAGCCCAGCCCTTGCCTTTCAGCACCCTGGCGCGGGGCACACCCCGCGCCAGGGCAATCGACTTACTCCCTGCGCCGCAGGCCAAGCACCAGGCCCAGCGGAAGCAGCATGACCAGCACGTCGGCCAGACGGTTGCCCATCGTGCCGGCGCTCATGGCGCACAGTCCGCCGCCGTCGTCGGTCGAGCCGGTCGTGCCGCTACCGGCCGCCGCCTGCGCGGCAGCGTTGACCTGCATCTGGAACTGCGACTGGCCGTTGTCGAACAGGATCCGGAACTGGTAGTTCCCGGCGATCGCGTTGGCAAGGCTGAGCTTGAACGTGCCCCTGCCGCCATTGAGAGCGTTCGCAGTGGCCAGGGCCGACGAGAAGTCGGTCGGGCCGCTGGCCTGCTCCCATCGGATGAACCCGGTGAACGTGGTGGTCGGCGTGCCGTCCGTGCCACAAACCCGGAATCCGGTGGCGTAGTCCACGGTACCGGTCATGTCGAGTTCCAGAGCATTGTTCGTCAGGGTGACCGGCACGTCGTACCGGACGCCGTTGGAGCCTTCCGTCGCGGTGGCATTGGCCAGCGCGAGCCGCAGCATCGAGCGGCCACCGGCGCGCCTGTCGATCACGGGCACCACGACGATGCGCTGATCCTCGGCCCCACTGGCATCGCTCACCAGCACCAAGAACACGTAGGCGCCGCCGACTGCCTCGGAATCGAGCAGAGCAGCCTCAGGCCGCGGCGTGAACGAGAAGGTCGCCGGCGAACCGGCGGTCATCGCGACCGCACCGGCGGCAAAGGCATTCAGGCGCGGCGTGGTGCCGCCGATGTTGCCCAGGAGCGGGTTGCTCGGATCGACGCCCAGGCGAACCAGGGACTCGGTCTGCTCGCTCTGCAGCAGCTGGATCACGCTGTAGCTGAGGCTGCCCGCGGGGGTCTCGACATCGGTCGCCGAAACCCGGAGCTGGATGGTGGGCAGCACGCCGAGGGAGGAGATCTCCGCGCCGGCGGTGGTCGGGGAGACCAGGTTGCCGCTGACCGTCGCCCAGGCGCGGGTGATCCGCGGCGGGGTGTTGTTCGTGCGGGCAACGACGAGGTGGACCACGGCCGCGAATCCGGGCTTGCCGCCCTCGAAGACCTGCAGCGCGACATCCACGGAGCCGGCATCATTGGGCCCGACCGTGAACTGCGTGCCGGAGGCGGTGGTCGTCGACAGGGTGACGCTCTGCTCGCCCGTGAGCGAGATGGGAGCCCAGCGGTAGGCCAGGACCGAGCCCGCGGTGCCGGGAATCGACGTCGACCCGTCGAGGGTGATGACCACGGACGACGACGGCTGAAGGGTCAGCGTGTGGACCGTCACCGGGTTGGTAGCCCCGGCGGCGGTCGTGACCAGGCCGCCTTCAGAGGCGGTCACGCGGATGGCCGCTCGCGGCGCCTTCGCTGCCACGAGCTGCCTGCGCACGGTCACTCGCACCTTGGCGCTGGAGGACAGAGCCGGCAGCGTCTTGGTCGTGACCGCCAAGTTGAACGTGTAGACACCCTCGGACGGAAGCGTGACGATGGGATCGACCGTCGTCGCGCTGCTGAAGCTCGCACTGGCCACGCCGGCGCCGCCCGTGAGGGTGGTGTAGCCAGCCTGGGTCCAGGCGAAGTTCAACGTAGCCGCGGGGTTGGCGGTGGCAGCGCCGGGCAGGGCGCTATCCCGGCCGAACAGCCGGAAAAATACCGGGACGGCGGTCGTCACGACCGTGGCGTCCAGACCGGCCGAGGCCCGGGGCGGAGGAGTGGCCGCGCCGAGGATGCGGACGGTCGCCGAGCTGGACAGGCTTCCGGCGGTCAAGGTCAGGGTCGCCGTGCCGTTGACATTGGTCTGGTTCTGCAGGATCCGCAGCGAGGCGACCTCGGAGGTGTTCGCGGTGAGCACCGCGCTCGAGACCGGCAGGGTGCTGGCCCACGAGAAGGTCATGTTGTCGCCGTTGGGATCGAACGACCGGGAGCCATCGAGCGCCAGGATCGAGTCGGCGGTGGCCGACAGACGGGCAAAGAGCGCGTCGCGCGTGATGGCAATCGGCGGC
The DNA here is from genome assembly GCA_964610245.1 of uncultured bacterium. GTDB lineage: Bacteria > Muiribacteriota > UBA6191 > JACPRK01 > JACPRK01 > CAZSVK01. Next base: position 2,263 of record CAZSVK010000421.1, on the reverse strand, counting down.
AGGTCGAGGATCGTGAAGTTCACGTTGGCCGTCGAGCTGACAGCGGGCGTGACGCCCACGGAAGCGACGGTGAGCCGGAACTGGTAGCTGCCTGCCGTCATGGCGTTGAAAGCCAGCTTGTAGTTGTTCGCACCGGGGGTGCCGGCCGAGGTCGGGAAGATCGAGGGCGAACCCTCGGCGGGCCCGCTCAGCTTCGCCCAGGCATAGGTGAGGCCGGTGACATTGGTGCCGCCGAACGAGGAAGCGCGGCCATCGAGGATGACCGGGCCGGGCACCGTGCCGCCCAGCGCGACCGCGCTGGCAACGGCGGTCGGCAGGCCGGTGATGGCGACCGTGAACGAGAGCGTACCGGAGGCGGTGGCCAGCTGGTTGCTGACGGCCTCTCGAGCAACCACGGCGATGGTGTAGGTGCCGTTGACGCCCGCCTGCGGCGGGACCGCCAGTGTGAAGGTGCGCGAGTTACCGGTGCCGGTCAGGGCGAGGCCAGTGCGCACCAGGCTACCCGAGCCGGCGATGTTGACCGTCGCGCCCGACTGGATCGCTCCACCGGTGGGGCAGAGGTTTCCGAAGGTGACCGTGCCGTTGAGGGTGCCGGACGCCGTGAAGGTGGACTGGTTGAGGACCACCGTGGCGGTCGGAACGTTCGTGCAGGGCGGAATCGGCAGGTTGATCGTCACCGTCGGGGTCGGCGTGAACTGGGTGGTCAGCGCGAGGCTGTCGTTCACGTCGGTGGCGGTGAAGGCCAGGGTGAAGGTGCCGTTGTTGGAGAAGGTCGGGGTGAAGCTGCCGACCCAGGTGGTGCCGCTACCCGAGAGGGTCATGGTCGGCACGGTGCCGGTGCCCGCTGTGCGCGTGAAAGCGCCGGTGGGGGTGGCGGCGATGTTCTCGCTGAAGGTGACGGTGACGCGAACCGGGAGTGCGGTCGCGGAGGTCACGGTGGTAGCCGAGAACGCAACGGCGGTGATGGTGGGCGCGGTGGGCGGCGGATTCACGGTGATGCTGCCATTTCCGCCGGTCACGCTCACCTGTCCACTGGCGCCACTAGCGACGACATCCGCGGTTGCCAATCCGACGGCGATCGTGGAATTGGGCGCAGCCGACACGGGGATCGTGAAGGTGATACGTGCCACGACGCCCGAGGCCAGCTTGGAGCCCGACGAGTTGCCAATCAGAAGATGCAACTCGCCAGCGGCAATCTGAGTGACGTCAGGAGGGCTCATGCTGAAGGGAAGCACGACGGCCGCCCCGGCGACGGCCGTCGTGTAGGTCAGCTGGGAAGTCGAGAACCGGGCGAAGAGCTCCAGGTTCTCGATGTCTGCGGCCGCCGAATTGGCCAGAGTGACGTCGAGAACGACCGTCTGGCCTGCTCGACCGCTGCCATTTCCGATCGTCAGCGTGCTCGCGCTAGCCGGCAGGCTGCAAAGCACGATGAAGAGCGCCACGAGGGCGATCCCCCGAATCGCGAATGTACGCATTGTTGTCTACCTTCCTTCCTTCGAATGAGAGTTGAATGACTGTTTCAGAGCAGCACCCCGAAGCCTTCCTTGGGCTCAGGTTCTGCGCAGGATCTTGTTCACAACCATCTGCAGGTCGAGGACGTTGACGCGAGTGTCGCCGTTGATGTCAGCTCGGGCGTCGGTCGTCCTTCTGAGGATCACGTTCACCACGATCTGCAGGTCGAGCACGTTCACGCGAGTGTCGCCGTTGACATCTTCGCTGCCCGTTGCGGCCGAGGAACCGATCGCAAAGCTGCCATCGGCGATCGCGGCCGACGTGATCTCGAGGCCCGCGAGGTTGCTCATGACGAGTTCGGCTCCGTCGAGCGCGTAGCTGCCCGTCGCCCCGGTCTTGGGCCGGAACGTGAGGTGTGCCACGGACCCTGCACCCAGAGGCTTGTCGGTCACGCCGTAGATCGTCACATTGAGCACGCCGGTCGGGGACTCGTTCGCCGCCGCGGAATAGCCCGCTGCAACGGCCGGCCCACCGGTTGCGATGGACATGAACTGCAGTTTGCTGGCATCGAAGTTCACCTTGAACTGGATGGCGCCGATGTTCGCGGTGCCGTTCGGGGCCAGGGAGACCGTCACGACGCCGTCGGCACCCACCGCTGCCCTACCCGACCCAACGGCAACCACCGGGCCGGTCGGATCGCTGGCGGCCACGTAGAACGTCGAGTTGGTGGCCGGGCTGGCAGGGTTGGGCGTGGTAGCCGTATCGGTCGCTCCCGTCACCGCGACGGTGTAGTTGCCGACCGTGGTAGGCA
>CAZSVK010000420.1:0-5162 GCA_964610245.1 uncultured bacterium | reverse complement strand
GTCGTGCGCTCCAGGAGGTTGACCACCTCGGTGTCGCCCGTCCCCACGTTGCGCCGCGAGACCTGCACCGTCTCGGTGGTGAACGGGTCCATGTTCTGGTCCCGATCCTCCACCTGGACGTGCACCCGGTCGACCCCGATCTGGTACTGAGTCCGGCGGGTGCCGCGTGGGGCCGACACGAGCGTCACCACGCTCTGGGTGCGCTGCACGTCCATCCTCACCGTCTGGGTGGTCACCGCCGCGGGCTTCACGTCGGTGTACTCGGCCGTGACGACGTCGCCGGGGCTCACCTGCAATTCGGTGTCGCCGTTGACGCGCTGCGCAACGCGCGTCGGCACGCCGAGCGGATTGCGGAACAGCCCGCTGTTCGAGGCGGTCTCCGTCACCGGCACCGAGAGCACGTCGCCGGTCAGCCGCGACAGCAGCCGCACCTGCCCCGAGACCGTCTCCCGCGTGAGCGGATTGGTGTTCTGGTCGGCATCCACCAGTCTCAGGTAGATCGGCTGCAACCCGATGATGTAGGAACTGACCGGGTTATCGTCGCGATCGGTGAAGACGACGAAGCCGATGGCCGAGGGCCGCGAGGTCGTCGCCCCGGGGATGGTCGACACCGTGTCGGACGGGTGGTCGAGGTCGGTGTAGGTGGCGATAAGCGTCGAGGCGTGCGCCGTCTGGATGATGCCGTCGCTCGGGTGGGCCGAGTCGACCAGGAGGGCGACGCCGGGCGTGATGTTGCGGAACTCGCCCGAATCGGTGCGAGTCTCGACCAGCGTCACCGACTCGCTGTCGCCGGTCACCAGGTCGCGGACGGTCACCACGACCGACTCGGCCACGGAGGGAGAGCGGTTCTCGTCCTGGTCGGCCAGCGTCACGAAGACGCCGTCCCGGCCGATGATGTAGGGCGAGACCTTGACGCGGCCGGCGGAATCGGTGAAGTGGATCGCGCTCGCGGCGGTCTCGGTCACGGCAAGCGTCGCGGCGACGGTGGCGCGGTCGGTCGGGTAGGTGCTGTCCTGGTAGGTCGCGACCACGCTGGAACCGTCCTGGGTGCCCAGGACGCCGTCGTTGGAGGCGGCGGTGGTGACCCTCGTGGCCATTCCCACCGGGTTCTCGAAGATCGGGCTCGAACTGCTCACCTCGGCCAGCGACACGCTCTCGACGTCGCGAGTGTTGGGGTCGCGGATCGTGACGTTGACGACCTGGGTGCTGATCGGGCTCGTGTTCGCGTCCGGGTCGGTGACCCGCCCGAACAGCCGCTGGCCCGAGCCGCTGCCGCTGTAATAGCTCGACACCGTGCCCACGGCCCGCGGTCCGCGGATGAACGAGATCCGCGACGGCACCTCCGGGATGAGCATCGTGGCCGCGCTCCGCTGCGTGTCGGCCGCGTCGTTCGGGTCTATGTACGTCACCCGGACGATCGCCCGATCGGCGGTCTCCAGGAAGCCGTCGTTCGCGATCGGCACCGAGACGGTCGACGTCAGCTCGGCAGTCGTTCCGAGCGAGGAGCCGCACTGCGTCGGGTTGTTCCGGAAGATCCCCGTATTGCAGTTGGTCTCGATCAGCGTCACGCGTTCCGTGTCGCCGGTGACGTCGGAGGTGACCGTGACGTCGAGCGGCTCGGCGATGTTCGGGTTCGCGTTCTGGTCGGGGTCGCTGACCGTGACGTAGACGCGATCGCCGATCGTGTAGGTCGTCATCGCCGTGCCGTCGATGGCGGTGAAGCTCACGGTGGCGTTGCCGGGCGTGAGCCGCGCGACGTAGCGGCCCGCGGTGCTGCTGAAGACCTGGTTGCGGCGCCGGCTGAAGAACCGCACCGTCAGCGGGTCGCCGTCGAACGCCTCGAGCGCCCGGTTGTTCGAGTTGCCGTTGCCGAGCAGGAGCTGCACGCCGGCCGGGTTCCGGAAGGTGCCGGTGTTCGTGCTCGTCTCCTGCAGGCTGAAAGTGACCACGTCGCGCGGGCTCGAGACCGTGACCGTGATCGACTCCTGAACGCTGGCGTTGGTGTTCTCTTCCAGGGCCAGCACCGTGATGAACAGCGTCGGCACCAGCGGGTCCTTCGTGAAGGGGACGTCGGTCAGCTCGGTGCCGGCGCCGTCGGTGATGAGCAGCTGCGGCGGGGTCGTGCCGGGAGAGACGAACATCGACGCCAGGTCGAAGCTGAAGTCGTTGCGATCGCTCGGGTCGGTGTAGTTTGCCGTGATGGTCGCCCCGCCCGCCGACTGCAGCTTGTTGTCGGTCACCGCCAGGCCCACCACCGAGGGGAAGCCGAGCACGTTCCGGAACTGGCCGCTGTTCTCGCCCGTCTCGCGCAGCTGCAGCGTCTCGGAATCGCCGGTCTGGCTGTCGAGCAGCGTGACATTGACGAAGTCGAAGGCCAGCGGACTGGCGTTGCGGTTGGGATCGTCGACGGTGATGAAGATCCGGTCGGCGTTCGCCGCGGCCCCGATGCCGTACTGGGTCTTCTTGCTGCCCGCCGTGTCGGTGAAGGTCGTGACCGAGCCGGTCCCGGTCAGGGCGATCCCGGCGGTGTCCTGACTGCTGTCGGCCGGATCCTGGGTGTCGGTGTAGACGGCGGTGAGAGTGGAGCCGCCGGCGGTATCGATCGTGTGGTTCGTCGTCGAGGCCGGCTGCACCGCCGCCGGAAAGCCCTGCGGATTGCGGAACGTGCCGAGGCTCGAGGCCAGCTCGCGGAGGGTCAACTCCTCGGAGTCGCCCGTGGCCGAGTCGGTCACCGTGACCAGCACGGCGTTGGTCGTGACCGGCGCCGAGGCGGCCGGGGGCGTCGGCGGAGCGGTGGCCCCCTGGTTGATCCAGGCGGTCAGCATCGCCGTCTCGGCCGGGACGACCGGCGGATCGCCGAAGCCGCCCGTGTGGTTGACGCGGCCGTCGATCGTCTTGATGAGCAGGCTCTCCGCGCCGTCTCCGGGAAGCGTGGGGTTGCCGTTGGTGCCGCCGCGGACCAGCGACGCATGCGTCGTGAGATCCAGGTTGCCCGCCGGGTTGATCGCGTCGTGGCAGCGGCTGTTGTTGCAACTGCGGGCGAGCAGCGGCAGCACGTCTCCGGTGAACTCGAGCCGCTCGGCCGGCTGGCTCTCCTGGATGCGCTGGCTGATCCAGACGCTGATCGTTCGCACCTGCTGATCGGTCAGCCCGGCCCGACCGCCGGTGTGCGTGAGCGTTCCCTTCAGCATGCGCACGACCCGGCTGCCCGGGCCGTCTCCCGGGGTGATCCGGTTGTTCGAGACGAAGGGGGTCTGCGAGGGCGAGGTCATGTCGAGCCCGCCCGCCTGGGTCGGCGTGTCGTGACAGCCGGTGGCGTCGCAGCGGCCCCGGAACAGCGGGACCTCCAGGTCGCGCGTGTAGTCGAGCGAGGGAGGCGCCGGGGGGGGCGTCGAGCCCTGGTCGATCCAGTTCTTGACCAGTTCAAGCTCTGCGGTCGTGAGCGCCGCGGGCCTGGCCCCGCCCTGGTGGGCCGCGGTGCCGTTGAGCTTCCGGACCACCAGGCTGCCCGTGCCGTTGCCCGAGACGAAGACAGGCGGATTGTTGCCTCCGATCCTGAAGGACTGGAAACCGGTGATGTCGAGACCGCCCTGGTTGGGCGCCGGAGTGCCCGCGGGGGGCAGGGAGCCCCCGGTGCGGCCGCTCGGACTGTGGCACTTCCAGCAGCGGTCGTTGAACACGACCTGCACCTGACTGTCGTAGTCGACCTGCGAGGGCAGCACCGTCCCGGTCGTCACCGACTGCCGGTCGAGATCGGTGACGGTCACGTAGACGCCGTCGCGGGGCACCACGTACTGGGGGACCTCGTTGCCGTTCCGGTCGGAGAGCCGCGTCCGGGAGGGGGTGCGGTAGCGCAGCACGGCGATGCCGCTGGAGGCGTCGTTCGGGTCGGTCGCGTCTACGTACTGCCCCAGCACTGCGTCGGAGTCACGGCCCTGGATGACCGCGTCGCCCGTCGTGCCCTGGCTGGCGGCGAACGAGGATTGCACGCCGGTGGCGTTGCGGAACACGCCGGTGTTGTTGCCGGTCTCGAGCAGCACCACCGTCTCGCGATCCCCGCTGCGCTGGTTGCGGACCAGCACGCTCACCGACTGCTTGCTGTTGATGTCGTCGTTGCGGTTGCGGTCCTCGACGGTCACGAAGATCGGATCGATGGTGAGCTTGAACTGGGTCAGCGGCGTGCCGGCGCTGTCGGTGAAGCGCGTGGTCGAGTTGGTGTTCTCGAGCCGCATCCCGGCGAAGCTGAAGCTCGTATCGCTGGAGTTATCCTTGTCCTGGTAGTTGGCGCTGACGTTCGAGAGGTTGGCCGTCTGGAGCGTGCCGTCGCGATCCACCCGAGTGCCCAGCACGGTCGGTAGACCCGTGGTATTGCGAAACGCCCCCGTGCTGACGCCGGTCTCCGTCAGCACGAGCACCTCCAGGTCGCCCGTGTTGCCGTCCACCAGGTTGACCTGCACCGTCTGCCGCGTCGCCGGATCGGTGTTCTCGTCGGCGTCGGTCACCGTCACGAAGACGGGCGGGCCGCCGATGAGGAAGGTGTCGCGCACCGTGCCGGTGGTGTCGGTGAAGGTCGTCTGGCTGGCCGTCTGCTGGCCGTTCACCTGGGCGGTCGAGGTGGAGATATCGGTGGCGTTCTGCGGATCGGTGTAGGTCGCCGTGATCCGCGTCCCGCCGGTCACCTGCAGCCTCCCGTCGTTGTCGGAGCGCGCGGCGAGCAGGAAAGGGATGCCCGCGGTGTTCCGGAAGATCCCGGTGTCGTTGCCGGTCTCCCTGAGCGTGATGTTCTCGACGTCGCCCGTGGTGCCCACGGCGAGCCGGCAGGGGATCTCCTGCTGCGACGAGGGGCTCGAGTTGCGGTCCGCGTCGATCACCGTCACGTAGGCGCTGTCGATGCCCAGCGTGTAGGCCGTGACCGCGCCGCCGGCCTGGTTGGTGAAGCGCGTCGTGCTCGGCGTCGTGAACTTCATCACCGAGTTCCCCGAGGCGGTGTCGTGATTGGTCGGGTCGGTGTAGGCGAACGTGACCGTCGAGTTGTCGGCCGTCTCCAGGTTGTTGTTGGCGTTGGCCGGAGTTGCGCTCCTGAGCGAAGGCAACCCCGTGCGGTTGCGGAACTGCCCGGTGGCCGCTCCCGTCTCGTGCAACGTCGACGTCTCGCGATCGCC
>CAZSVK010000419.1:4107-5199 GCA_964610245.1 uncultured bacterium | reverse complement strand
CGCCGAAGCTGGTGCCGAACTGGTCCTTGAGGAGGCTCGTCTGGCGATACTCGAAGATCGTGCCCTCGGTGAGAGGGAAGCGCGGGGTGAACAGGATGCTGCGACCGGTCGCGTCGAAGGTGGTGTTCACGGCGCCCGGGATGGAGATCACCGGCGTGGGCTGTAGCCGGTTGAGCTGCACCGAACCGTCGGAACCGGTCGTCACGCTGGCGGCGTTCAGGGCGACGTTGAATACCACCAGCGGCTGAACGGTCACCGGGACGTTGGTCGCCCCCGGCGCCGGAGAAGAGGAGACGATGGTCGGGACGACCGAAGACAGCGGGATGTCGAGCTGGAGGGTCTCGCCCGCGTTGAGCAGGACATTCACCGTCCGCGCGCTCAGGCTCGAGCCTGCCGGCGTGATGGTCATCAGCAGCGTCACGCCCGCCGGCACGCGGGATAGGAAGTAGTTCCCGAGCGCATCGCTCACGGTCGTGACCGCGGTGGTGCCCCGGACCGACACTTTGATCGCCGCAGAGGCCACGCCGGCGCCGGAACTGCCGGAGATCTTCCCGAAGAGATTCCCGGTAGCCGTCGACGAACCGGTGGACGACCCTCCAGTCGCTGAAGAACCGCCGCTCGCCGCGGTATCGGCGACTCCGCCGCTGCCACCGCAGCCGGCGAGGAGCAGGCCGAGGAGCGCCAGACAGGCGAGAAACAGATTCAGACTACTCGCGAGAGCCCTCATAGCTGCCGTCCTGACTCATAGAAAAGAGGAAACTGACTCAGTCCCCCCTGTCGTTATCGGCGGGAATCGCCCGGAGCAAAACCTGCCCGCGGTCCCGGGGAGAACCGCATGGTCCCGGATTTCGGAGAGGCTGGGCGTCCCCGGCCTCGCGGATCGCCCCGGAACTAGGCCATCGAGGCCGGGAAGGCGAGCGTGAACTCGGCCCCGTCGCCAGGCCTGCTCTTCACCCGGATGTCCCCGCCATGGTCGCGCACGATCCCGTAGGTGATGGCCAGCCCCAGCCCCGTCCCCTCCCCGACCTCCTTGGTCGTGAAGAACGGGTCGAAGATCCGATCGAGATCCTCCGGATCGATGCCCTTCCCGGT
>CAZSVK010000419.1:0-4097 GCA_964610245.1 uncultured bacterium | reverse complement strand
CGCGCGCCTCGATCGGCAGTCCCTGGAACGTCAGGACGAAGGTGGTGCCCTCGCCCGGCTTCGACTGCACGTCCACCGTCCCCTGGTGCTCGCGCACGATGCGGTACGAGATCGAGAGCCCGAGCCCCGTCCCCTCGTCCTTGGTCGTGAAGAACGGGTCGAAGATCCGGTCGAGGTTCTCGGGGTCTATGCCCTTCCCTGTGTCGGTGAAGCTCACCAGCACCCGGTGGCTGCCCGTGTCGTGCCACGCGCGAATCCGCAAGATACCGCCGGCCGGCCGCATGGCGTGCTGGGCGTTGGCCATCAGATTGATGAAGACCTGCTGCAGGTTCCCCCGGTCGGCCCAGATGGTCGGCAGATTGTCGGGAATCTGGGTCTGGATCTCTACCTTGTCGACGGTGAGCTGGTGCTTGAGGATGGCGATCGCGTCGTCCAGGGCCGTCTGAACGGCGATCTGCACGAACTGGGCAGCGTCGTGCCGGGCGAACTCCAGCAGGTTCCGGACGATCTTGGTGGCCCGGTCGGTCTCCTGGATGATGTTGCCAAGACTGGACCTCAGAGCCGGATCCCGCACCGTCTCGTCCTCCGCCATGATCTGGGAGTAAAGCTTGATGTTCGAGAGCGGGTTGTTGATCTCGTGGGCCACCCCGGCGGCAAGCACGCCGATCGACGACAGCCGATCGACCTGCCGGATCTGTTCGTGAAGCCGCTTCACGTAAGTCATGTCCTTGAGCGACTCGACACCGCCCAGCCGCCGCCGGGAGCCATCGAACAGCGGCGCGCCGCTGACGATGAAGCTGGCGCCCTTCTTGTCGAACTGCTCGACATAGATCTCCCCCTCGCTCGAGACGCCCTCCTTCGGCAGGCGCTTGAGCAAGCAGTCGGTCTTGCAGAACGGGTATTTGAGCACTTCCCAGCACTTCTGTCCGAGGGCCTCCTCGGCCGGGACCCCGGTGATCTTCGCGGCGGCGGGATTGAAGGTGGTCAGCTTCCAATCCTCGTCGATCGTGTAGACCCCGTCGGCCACGGAACTCAGTATCGCGACGGAGCGGTTCTTTTCCTGTTCTAGCAGGAGGGTCCTGCTTCTGACCCGTTCCTCGAGTTCGAGGTTGGCCTGCTCGAGCTGGTTCTTGTAGCGACGCAGGTGGTCGATCATGTTGTTGAAACTGACCGCCAGCCGTTCCTGCTCACTGCTGGCTGTGGCCGGCTCGAGATAGCTCTCGAAGTCGCCCTGGGCGATCCTCTTGGTGGCCTCGACGAAATTCTCGAGCGGCCGGGTGACGATCTCCTTGAGAAGCAAGTGAAGTACCAACCCGAAGAGCACGAGCAGGTCTCCGACGATCACGAGGTTGATCCAGGTGAGCTTGCTGGTTCCCTCCCCGCGCGGCGTGCTCCAGAAACCGAGGATGATCTGGCCCGCCGGCTGGCGCAGTTCATTGAACACCGGGATGGTCTTGCGGCTGACCAGATCGGGCCGGAAACCCCGTGCCATCGAAACGATGTCCCACGTGCCGACCAGCACGCGGATGTAGGCGAGATCCTCGTCGGTGGCCAGTTCGTCGACGCCCGAGCGCAGCAACTGCGGATTGCCCGCACCGACCGCGCGCTGGTAGTAGAGCGACAGCAACCGCGAGATGAAGGTGACCTTCGCGTACTGCCCTTCCTGCAGATAGCCGCGCTCCTGGCTGATCGAGTAGTAGAAGGACATGAAGAACATCACGACCAGCACGATCAGCGCGATCACCATCACCTGCGTGTGCGTGGTGAAACGCAGCGTCCAGGTGGCTTCGGCGTCGGTTCCGCTGCTCACGGCCTCACGCTCGAGCATGCCCCGGCCGGCTTGACCCGTTCCGGGCAGAACAGTCCCGATCCGTTCACCACAGGGCGCGCAGCCACAGGGTGCCCACCAGTCCTGTGATGACCGTCATCAGGAAGAGCAGCTTGTAGTAGAACTCCCTGGGAAAGTCCGGAGTGAGCCAGATGTCCTGGTGCTTGGCGGTCTCGATCGACAGGTCGGGGACCTTCTGCCGGTTGACCTCGGTCCGGGAGACCCGCTCATGGTCGGCGTAGTCCTCGGCTCGGAAGGTGGCGTTGGGGTTCTGCTCCCAGACACGCATCCACTTCGTGATGTGGTTCAGGTCGGAGAACTCGCCGTGGGACTTCCACCACCTGTAGCAGTTGGGCCAATCTCTCATCTCGAAATAGCTGCCCGAGAGATAGGACTCGTAGGAGCGGTAGCGCATCCGGTCGTACTCGTCCTCGAAGGCGCTGGTACCGGCCCGGGCCGGGTCGGTGACGCGCGGGTAGAGCGAGAGCGATCGCTCGAGGTAGCCGGCCGCCTGCCCGTAGACCCTGGTCTGGAAGTAGATGTCGCCCGCCTGCCCGTAGAGCACGTAAAGACGCGGGTTGTCCTGGTTGTAGAGGATGGCCCTGTGCAGGTGGCTCATGCCTTCCTGGAAGCGGTTCCGGTCGCGAGTGAGGTGCTCGGCGAGCATCGTCTGGGCCTGCGTGAAGGCGGGGTCCAGCACGGTCACCAGCTGGAGCAGGGTGACGATCTCTCGATTGGTGCGCCAGGTGACGCCCATCGTCTGTTCCTTGATGACCTTGTCGCCTTCCTTGACGACCATCTCGACCGGGTCGCCGGCGTGCATGTACTCGTCGCAGCGGAGGAAGACGAAGCTGGCGAGCGTCTGCCGGAGGCCGTTGGAGAACTGGTTGAGCAGGCGACCCTCGGAGCTGGTCTCGAGGGTGGCGGCCTCCATCCGGAAGGGGAAGTTGAGGATGACCGACTGCAGCGTGACCAGCGCGGTGACGATGACGGCGATCAGATAGGCCATCGGGTGGGTCATAGGTCTCGAGCTCGGAAGATGACGTGGCCCAGGAGCAGGAACAGCAGCGAGAAGAGAGCGGCGTAGAGCACCAGGATCGCCAGGTAGCTCCCGGATATCTGGACGTTATGAACGACGCTGGTCTGAACGTCGAAGTTTCTGAAGTTGGGCAGCAGCAGCTGGCAGAGCCCGAGGAAGGTGCCCACGGCGGTCTTGCCGCTCTCCTGGAAGCTGTACTGCAGGAACTCGCCGACGTGCCCGAACAGGTAGACGAAGCACGACAGCGTGACGTTGAGGATCTTCGACAGGAACGTCGAGAAGAAGACCAGCAGGCTGACGAAGACCGTGAGCTTCGCCACCATCGTGAGCAGGCCCTTCGCCAGGTTCAGATCGGCCGCCTGGGAGCCGAAGCCGAGCAGCAGGAACAGCACCGCGCTCATGATGCCGAGCGCGAGCAGCAGCACCGCCAGCACGCCCGAGAACTTGCCCAGCAGGAACTCGAAGCGATGGACCGGCTTCGTCAGCACGAAGTAGATGGTCTTGCGGTCCAGTTCGCTGGGGACCTGATCGATCGTGATGAACAGCGCGATCATCAGGCCGAAGAAGCTGATCGCGGCATAGCTGATGTCCTTGAGGATCTTGGTCTGGACCTCGGCGTCGAAGTGCGCGACGGAGCCGGAGATGAGCAGGATGATCACGGCAAACACCAGGATCACGTAGAGGACCTTGTTGCGGATCGACTCCAGGATCGTGTTCTTGGCGATGACGTAGATACGGCGTGTGGAGGGCATGGGTCGGTGGGGGTCGAGGAGATCGAGAGGGTCGAGGGGTCTGGCTCAGGGACGCGTCCGCCGGCCGCGGTGGCCGGCCGGAGGCCGGCTCACTCGCCGACCTTCTTCGGATCCCAGAAGGCGTCGCGCTCGCCCATCTGGCGAATCATGTTCACGAACTTCTCCTCGAGGTTGTTCCCGCCGTCGAGGATGGCGGCCACCGTATCCTGGCGGATCAGACCGCCCCGATGGATGATGCCGACGCGGTCGCACACTTCCTGCACGTCGAGCAACTGATGCGAGCTGAAGAAGACCGTCTTGCCCTGCGCCCGCAAATGCAGGATGAGTTCCTTGATGAAGCGGCGGCCGAAGGGATCGAGGCCGGTGGCCGGCTCGTCGAAGATCAGCAACTTGGGGTCGCTGATGAGCGCCTGGGCCACGCCCAGCCGCTCCTGCATGCCCTTGGAGAAGTTCATCACCAGGGTGTTGCCCTCGCCGG
>CAZSVK010000418.1:0-5201 GCA_964610245.1 uncultured bacterium | reverse complement strand
CCCGAGAGGCAAGTCGAGATCCTCCCAGTTTCCCCACGAACCGCGCGCGCACCCCAGGCGACACCTCGGGCGGACTGCACGCTTGGCGTCGTGCAGTGCTCGCTTCCCGGCAGCGCCACGAGCGGATGGACCGGCTTGCCACTGGACGCGCTGGAGCCTCGAAGTGTCTTGCCATCAATGGCAACGAACCCTCCCGTCGCAGGATTCCGTTCGACCGGCGACGCGCCCAATTGGCGCTCTCTTCCTGCCCAAGGGGTCCGGGCGATGGCGTACACTGTCGCGTCGCGTGACACGCCGACCCGAGTTCGCAAAGGAGTACGAGTGGCCTGGAACCTCTTCAGGGTCCTCATTGGATTCGGCCTGCTGACCAAGGGGGCCGACTGGTTCGTCGACGGCTCGGTCGCCGTCGCCCGGCGCCTCCGCATTCCCCAGTACGTCATTGGCGCGACTCTGGTGGCCTTCGGCACCAGCCTGCCGGAACTCGTCACCTCGGTCTATGCGAGCCTGGCCGGCCGCCCCGACATCGCGCTGGCCAACGTGGTGGGATCGAACCTGGTCAACGTGGGCATCGTCGTCGGGTTGGCCGCCGCGCTGTGCCCGATGCTGCTCGACCGGGACGTCTTCGTTTCAGACGCGCCGCACCTGCTCGTGTCGGCCTTCCTGCTCGCCGTCACCGCGGCCGATGGGCGAATCGATCGCGCCGAGGGCGCCCTGCTGCTCCTGCTCGGACTCGTCTACACCGTCAGTCTCGTGCGTCAGCGCGACGAGCCCGCGGAGGGCGCGGACGACGCTCCGGACGCGTCCTCGAGCCTTGGCGCCGCCGGAATCGGATGGCGACTGGTCTGCGGGATGGCCGGCTTCACGCTCGGGGCCAAGGCGCTCGTCGACGGCGCGAGCGACCTGGCTCGTGCCAGCGCGATTCCGGAGTGGCTCATCGGCCTCACCGTCGTTGCTCTCGGAACCAGCCTTCCGGAGCTGGCCACCTCGGTGGCCGCGGCCTACCGGGGAAACAGCGGCATGGCGATCGGGAACGTTTTCGGCTCCAACATCTTGAACATCTACGCCGTGCTGGGCCTCACCGCTGCGCTGGCGCCGGTGCCGGTGGCCTCGGCGACGCTGGGCTTCGACGTGCCCGCCATGGTGGCGCTCACCTTCGCGATCCTCTTCATGGTGAACGGACGAAAGGTCACGCGCGAGCACGGCCTGATGCTGTTGCTCGCCTACGCCGCGATCCTCTACGCGAGCGTCCGGATGCACCCGCCGGCCGGATGAGACGGGCCTCTGCCGCCGAGGCCCCGGGACAGCAGGGGCCGGCTGCCGGCGTCACTTCGCCTGGCGGCGCATGCTCTCGAGCATCCGCTCGAGCAGGATGCAGTTGACCTCGACGGCCCGGAAGCCGCTCCTACCGTAGCTCATGAAGTCGACCTCGGACCCGGAGGGAGTGCGCCAGTGATAGGGACTGCCGCCGGCCATCCCCGCGTTGAGTCCCGGGCGCGCCGGTGCTATCATGCGCCCCCTCCCGACCGGAGGACAAACCACCCTTCTCGACCGCCCACGGAGGTGTCCCATGTCCGCCCAGATCACTCGCGAGGAGCAACTCCCGCCCTTTGTCAACGAGCCCTTGACCGACTTCTCGCGCCCGGAGAACCGCTCGGCCTTCGAGGCAGCCCTGAAGCAGGCGCGCGCGCAACTCGGCAAGGAGTACCTCTGCTGCGTCGATGGGGAGTGGGTGAAGGGTCCGCAGACGTTCAACTCGGTCAACCCCTCGAACCTCTCCGAGGTCATCGGCGTGATCCAGAAGGGTGACGTGGCCCTGGCCGAGCGGGCCCAGCAGGTCGCGCTCCGCACCTACGAGAGCTGGAGCCGCACGCCGGCGCCCGAGCGGGTCGCCTACTTCCTCGAGGCCTACGAGATCCTGCGCAGGAAACGTCACGAGATGTCGGCCTGGATGGTCCTCGAGGCGGGCAAGACCTGGGCGGAGGCCGACGGCGACACCGCCGAGGCGATCGACTTCCTCAACTACTACGCGCGCCAGATGCTGCGGCTCGACAATCCCGCGCCGCTGCCCCAGAACCCCGGCGAGGAAGACCGGCTGGCCTACATCCCGCTGGGCGTCGGCGTCGTCATCCCCCCGTGGAACTTCCCCTGCGCCATCCTGGCCGGCATGACGGTAGCGGCGGCCATCGCCGGAAACACGGTCATCGTCAAGCCGTCGGTCTGTTCCTCCGTCATCGGCTTGCAGTTCATGAAGATCCTCGAGGAGGCGGGCCTCCCTCGAGGCGTCGTCAACATGGTCACGGGCTCCGGCTCGGTCCTCGGCGACTATCTGGTCAAGCATCCCAGGACACGCTTCGTCGCCTTCACCGGCTCGATGGAGGTCGGCTGCGGCATCAACGTCGAGGCGGCCAAGGTCGCGCCAGGCCAGCTCTGGCTCAAGAGGGTCGTTGCCGAGATGGGCGGCAAGAACGGAACCATCGTTTGCGATGACGCCGACCTCGAGGCGGCCGTGCAGGGCGTCGTCACCGCCGCCTTCGGCTACCAGGGCCAGAAGTGCTCGGCCAGCTCCCGCGCCATCGTCATGGCGCCGGTCTATGACGCCTTCGTCGAGAAGGTGGGCGCGGCCGTCCGCGCCCTGAAGGTGGCGCCCGCCGAGCAGGCCGACGCCAACATGGGCCCCGTGATCAGCAAGAGCGCCTACTCCTCGATCCTCGAGTACGTCGAGGTCGGCAAGAAGGAGGCGCGCCTGATCGCCGGCGGCGAGAAGGCCCCCGGCAACGGCTACTTCATCCAGCCCACCGTCTTCGCCGATGTGAAGCCCGACGCCCGCATCGCCCAGGAAGAGATCTTCGGCCCGGTGCTGGCCATCATCAAGGCCGCCGACTTCGATGACGCGCTGCGCATCGCCAACGGCACCCGCTTCGGGCTGACCGGCGCGGTCTTCTCGAAGGATGCCAGGCGGCTCGACCAGGCCGCCCGTGAGTTCCATGTGGGCAACCTCTACCTCAATCGCAAGTGCACCGGCGCTCTGGTGGGATGCCATCCCTTCGGTGGCTTCAACATGTCCGGCACCGACAGCAAGGCCGGCGGCCCGGACTACCTGCTGCAATTCACGCAGGCGAAGTCGGTCGCGAGGAAGTTGTAGGGCTCAGAGGTTGTTGACCAGAGGAAACGAAGCGTCGTTCTAGCCGGGGACGCTGTCCCCCGGCCATCTTGCACATGCACGCTGATGCGTGCGCAAGATGGCGTTCGCCCTCGGCACTGCTGCCGGGGCTCACTGCCAGGATCCGAGCCGGGCCCTGGACCCGGCAATGATTGCAGAGAACGTGGCCTGAGCGGCACATTTGTGGACTCTTGCCTGCAAGCGAAGGCAAGAGTCGCTCCAGTCATCGGGGGGTCCAGAACTTCGCCCCTGGCGAGGGTTCGTGAGCGAAGTTCCCGACAGGGTCATTGCTCTTGTCAAGAACCTCTCAGCCCATGGCCTGGGCTAGAACCCTCCGTCGCCGTCCTTGGCCATGAAGATGCTGGCGGGGAGGTGCACGCCATGGGCCTCGAGCTTGTTGATGAACTTGGGCCGCAGACCGGTGGCTTTCAGCCGGCCGATGATCTTGCCCGATTCGTCGACGCCTCGCTGCTCGAAGAGGAAGATATCGGAGAGGGTGATGACGTCGCCTTCCATACCCTGAATCTCGGTGATGTGGGTGATGCGCCGGCTGCCGTCCTGGAGGCGGCTCTGCTGGATGATCAGGTGGACGGCGCTGGCGATCTGTTCGCGGATGGCTTTCAGCGGCAGGTCCATCCCGCTCATCATCGCCATCGTTTCCAGACGGCGGATCATGTCGCGAGGCGTGTTGGCGTGGCCGGTGGTGAGAGAGCCGTCGTGACCGGTGTTCATGGCCTGGAGCATGTCGAGACACTCGCCACCGCGGATCTCACCGACGATGATGCGCTCGGGTCTCATTCTCAAGCAGTTCTTCACCAGCTCGCGGATCGAGATCTCGCCCTTGCCTTCCAGGTTCTTGGGCCGCGATTCCAGCCGCACGACGTGGACCTTCCGGAGCTGGAGTTCGGCGGCGTCCTCGCAGGTCACGATGCGCTCGTCGTCCTGGATGAAATTCGACAGGATGTTGAGCGTGGTCGTCTTGCCCGAGCCGGTACCGCCGGACACCACGACGTTCAGGCGTGACTTCACGCAGGCGTCGAGGAAGTCGGCCATCTCCTGGGAGAGCGTTCCGAATCTCACCAGATCGGCGATTCCCAGCCTCTCCTTCTTGAACTTTCGGATGGTGATCGAGGGGCCGTCGATTGCCAGGGGCGGGATGATGACGTTGACGCGCGAGCCGTCGGCGAGACGGCAGTCGCAGATGGGCGCCATCTCGTCGACATGCTTGCCGAGGGGGGCGACGATCTTGTGCACGATGTGCATCACATGCTCGTCGTTGCGGAACAGGCGGTTGGTCAGGGTCAGCTTGCCCTTACGTTCCACGAAGAGCTGTCGAGGTCCGTTGACCATCACTTCGTCGACGTCGCGGTCCCGGATCAACACCTCGATCGGACCCAGGCCCAGGATCTCGTCGAGCACGTCGCTGGCGATCACCTTCTTCTCGTCGGTAGTTGCGGCCAGTTGCTTCTCGGCCTGCACCTGATCGATGAGCTGATCGATGATGTTTCGCAGGAAATTGTGGCGGTCGGTCTCGCTCATCCCCTCCAGTTCGTTGGCGTTGACCTCCATCGAGAGCCGATCGCGCACCTCGTAGGTGAAGTTCAGGAACTCGGCCTGGCGCGGGTGGGCCGGGCCGTAGGGATCGCCGAGCGTCGTCGTCGAGGGGGCCGACGACACCGCGGCGGGTGCCGGGGCAGGCGGCGCCGCGGGTGCGGCCTGAGGCGCGGGTGGCGCGGGCCTCGGCGGCATCGCCGCCGGCGCTGCCAGGGGCCTGGCCTGCGGAGGGGGCGCGGCTGCGGCGGGCTTCGGGGGAGGGGGTGCCTGAGGGCTCGGTGCGGGTGCGGCTTCGGGCTTGCTGACCATGCTCTTGAGGCGAGCAGCCAGTCCGGAAGGTCGAGCGTCGGCCATGAAGAAACCTCCGTGAAGTCCTGGAACAGGGACGAGTTCGCGTTCACCGAGGCGGGGAACGCCATCGAGCATCATAGCCCACCGTTCTGGCAGTGGCAATGAACTGCGGTTCTGTGTTAGACTGCCGCCCGCA
>CAZSVK010000417.1:0-5209 GCA_964610245.1 uncultured bacterium | reverse complement strand
CTCGATTCGTCTTCTCATTGCCGGGTCCAGGGCCCGGCTCGGGTCCTGGCAGGGGTCCGGGGACAGCGTCCCCGGATCGGACTCCAGCCTGAAGTATCAGTCGATGTAGCTGCCCCGAATGAACTGACCGACCTGCTCCAGGAAGTCGGCAGGGGTGATTCCCAGCGAGCCTTCGAGCACCTCCTGGTCGGATTGGCCGCCGGCGTAGGCGAGGATCATCTTCTTGATGAGCGCGAGCCCGTCGGAGCGCCGCAGGAGGAAGTCGGCCATCAGATAGGCCTGGATGTAGGCCTTCTCGCGCTTCTCGCCGGTTCCGATGGCAGAGACCGGTAGGTAGTCGGCCAGCTCGGGCAGGTCGAGCAGGCCCGCGCCGAAGGTCTTGTCGTAATCGACCGACGTGTAGTCGTAGCCGCCGGCCTGCTTTTCGGCCAGGCCCTCCATCAACCAGAGCGCCATCGGCGAGAAGGAGGGCCGTCCCAGCGACTGGTAGAGCACCAGGTGGGAGAACTCGTGGAAGATCAGGTGGCGGCCCAACCTGCGCTTCTCCTCGGTATCGATCGACGAGAAGTAGGAGCTGGAGATGATGATCTCGTCGCTGACGTGGCTGTAGAACGCGGGGAGCAGGGCGCCGGTCTTCTCGAAGATCCAGACCTGCACCTGAGGCGGGTGGTATCCGGTCTCCCGGCAGATCGACTCGTACGCCGACTGGAAGACCTGGAGGATTGCCAGGAAGGTGGACTCCGGCAGGCCCCTCGGGTGGACGAAACGGAAGGGGCCGACGGCGCGCCGCACCCCGGTCGCCAGGAGGGCCTGGCGTTCCTTCAGGTTGCTGCGAAGCGAGAGGGCCGACTCGTCGCCTGGCGCCAGCAGGAGCACGCGATCCAGGCTGGCGATGGCCTGCTCGAGCCGCTCGTTCTGGGCGTAGACCTGGGCGAGATCCTTGAGGAAGTTGGCCGCGTATCGGTGGATCGAGGTCGCCCGTTCCAGGCAACCCTGGGCGCCCTTGTAGTCCTTCTGGTTGAAGAGGACGATCCCCAGCATGTAGAGCCCGTCGGGGTCGGCCGGGTGGGAGCGCAGGAGCCCCTGCATCGTCCGCTGGGCCCCGTCGAGATCGCGCTTCAGGAACTGCAGATCCGCCTGCGCCAGGAGCGCCTCTTTCGAGCCCGGGTCGGCCGCGAGAGCCTTGTCCAGATATCTCTGGCACATGGAGTAGTTGCCCTTCTGCAGGTAGTACAGCCCCCCCATGGCCAGCGGCAGGACCGAATCCGGCGCCAGCTTGAGTGCCGCGCGGAGCTGGCGGGCCGCCCCCCGGAGGTCCTTGGAGCCGAGCAGCACTCTGGCCAGGAAACAGTGGGCGGCCACGCTGTCCGGGTTGGCGCCGACGGCGCTCTCGAAGAAGCGCCGGGCCTCCGGGAGATCGCCGATCTCCTCCTTGATGCGGCCGGCGGCGAGGAAGACCTCCTCGCTCGCCTGCGGCCCGTCGAGTAGCGGCTGCACGGCTGCCTCGGCCTCTGCCAGGCGGTAGAGCGAGAGCAACTGCTGGACCTTGGAAAGGGTCCCGGGCGGGGCCGCGTGGACGGGGAAGATGCCGGCCAGAGCAACCGCCAGGAGCGACCATGACATCGTCCGGACCAGCCCTAGCCGCAAGCGATGTGAACGAGGCATCCGCGTCCCCTCATGTATCGCAGCAACCGGCAAGCGGCAAGTCCCGACATCAGAGGGCCCGGTACGAGCCCTGCATCGAAGGGAATCCTCCTGAGTTCCGGCACGACCGGATTGGGCCTGCGCTGCCCTCGCGGAAACCGGGTTGACATCGTTTAGCAGCGATGATACAAGAGTGCTAATCGTTCGGCCGTTCTCCTTCTCAGGGGCCGGAAGAGTCCGCGGCCGGATGGAGAGAAGGCGGTACTGGATTGAATTCGCACAAGCCGCATGCTGCATGCCCGGGGGCGCCTCGCTGCCTGCGAGGTGACTCTTGGCCACGAGCGAAGCTGGTGCAATGCACCCGGCACCGTCGGGGTTTCCCTTGGAGCCATTTCTGAGTTGCTGTAACCTGGGATTCTTTCCTGGCCGCTTCCCCCGGTGAAACGCTGAGAGGATGTCGCGAAGATGACAACGATGATCAAAGTAGAGAATCTGACGAAGCTCTACGGGGACATGAAGGCGATCGACCGTCTGACCTTCGACGTCAGCGACGGCGAGATCGTCGGCTTGCTCGGACCGAACGGGGCCGGCAAGACCACCACGATGAAGATCCTGACCTGCTTCATGCCCGCCACCTTCGGCCGGGCCTGGATCGGAGGCCACGACATCTTCGAGGAGCCGATGGCGGTCAAGCGCCTCATCGGCTACCTGCCCGAGGTGCCGCCGCTGTACTCCGAGATGACGGTTCAGAGCTACCTCGAGTTCGTGGCCGAACTCAAGGAAGTGCCGGGCCGGGATCGTTCCAAGAAGGTGCGCCGCGCCCTGGAAGAGACGGGCACCTGGGACGTTCGCGGCCGTCTGATCGCGCACCTGTCGCGCGGCTATCAGCAGCGCGTGGGGCTGGCGCAGGCCCTGGTCCACGACCCCAAGCTGCTGATCCTCGACGAGCCCACGGTGGGGCTGGATCCGAAACAGATCATCGAGATCCGCGAGCTGATCAAGAGCCTGGGCCAGGACCGCACGGTCATCCTCTCGACCCACATCCTCCCCGAGGTCCACATGACCTGCCGGAAGATCCTGGTCATCCATGAGGGCCGCATCGTCGGGGCAGGCACGGAGGCCGAACTCTCGCGCACCGTGCTGGGAGCCGACCACTACCAGGTGCAGGTGCGCGGTCCCCGCGAGGCGGTGAGCGACGCGCTTGCGAAGATCACCGGGGTGCGCAAGGTCCGTTCGATCGATGACGGCGACGGCCCTCTGTGCAGCCTGGTCGTCGAGTCCGAGCCGGAGCGCGATCCGCGCGAGGCGATCTTCGGGCTGCTGGCCGAGAAGAGGTGGCCGCTGCTCGAACTGCGTCCGCCCGAGGTCAGCCTCGAGCAGGTGTTCATCAAGCTCACCGCCGGCGAGGAAGAGACGCGGCGGCTGGGCGCTCTGACCCATCATCCCGAGCTGGCCGACGGGCCCGGCGACGACGTCTCGGACGCGGGCGGCTCGTCAGCCTACCGGCCGCGTCTGGGTCCCGTGGCCCAGTTCCTCGAGGACCGGGACGCCGCCCCCACCAACAAGGACCGCGAGCCGTAAGGAGTCGACCATGTTCAAGACCTGGTACATCTTCAAGAAAGAGCTGAAGACCTACTTCATCTCGCCCATCGCCTATGTGGTGGCTGGCGCGTTCCTGGTGCTCTCGGGCCTGATCTTCAACGCCCTGATCCAGTACCGCTACGCGCTCCTGTCGCCGGCCTACGGTAACATGGGCGTTTATCTCCTGTTCATCGTGCCGTTCCTGACGATGCGTCTGCTGGCCGAGGAGAAGAAGCGTCAGACGATGGCGCTCCTGTTCACCTCGCCGATCTCCAACACGAGCATCGTCGTCGGGAAGTTCCTGGCCTGCTACGTGTTCGTGGCCCTGATGCTGTCGGTCACGTTGATCTACCCGTGGATCCTCTCGAAGTTCGGCCCCCTCGACCTGGGGCCGGTGAAGAGCGGGTTCGCCGGGCTGGTGCTGCTGGCCGGCTGCTACGTCGGCGTCGGGCTCTTCGCGAGCAGCGTCTGCTCCGAAGCGGTCATCGCCGGGGTGCTCGGCGTCGGCATGATCCTGATGCTCTACCTGATGGAGATGGCCAAGAGCTGGTTCCCCGACTGGCTCACGCCGGTCGTCGAGTACGTCTCCATCTACCGGCCTCAGCAGGATCTGCTGCAGGGCCTGCTCAACTCGAAGGACATCGTCTTCTACGTGAGCTTCATGATCCTCACCGTATTCGCGTCCATCCGGATGCTGGAAGCCAACCGGTGGCGATAGGGGAGGAGAACCTGACATGAGCAATAACCGCGCAATTTCCAAGTCTCGTACCGGTGTCGGCACTCCGGCCAACTCGGCCGCGATGCCCGCCGGCATCTTCCTGCTGTTCGTCGCCGTGGCGCTGGCCACCGCGGGTGAGGACCTCGCCGGCTGGGCCTGGGGCATCGGCGCCGCCGGCGCCATCGCCCTCGGCTACTCCCTGACGGTGAACTACAAGTGGGTCGAGCGCACCTTCTTCCACAAGCGCTTCGCCCTGGGCATCAACAACCTGGTGCTCATCCTCGCCGTGACCGGCATCCTGGGCCTGGTCAACGTCATCGCCTATCGCCACAACGCCCAGTACGACTACACCAAGGACCGCAAGTTCAGCCTGTCCGACCAGACGCTGAAGCTCCTCGGCAACCTCAAGGAAACCCTCGAGGTGACCGCCTTCTTCATCGAGGGTAGCCCGGACGACCAGCGCGGACAGCGGGCCGGCCAGGAGCGCACGATGGTCAAGAACCTGCTCGAGCGCTACGGGAAGGCCAGCCCGAAGTTCAAGTTCAAGATGATCGATCCCGAGAAGGAGCCGATGCTGACCAAGCAGTACAACATCACCTTCAACGGCACGACCCTCCTGAAGGCCCAGAACCGCGACGTCCGAATCGAGCCCGACAAGATGTTCGAGTACAGCCGCAACCCTTTCAGCCAGCGGTTGCAGACGTTCAACGGCGAGCAGGTGCTCACGAGCGCCATCCTCGACGTCACCAGCGGCACCGTCCGCACGGTGTACTTCCTCGAGGGCCACGGCGAGCGCAGCCCCGAGGGTGAGGACCGCGGCGGCCTGGCGGCGATGAAGGAATACCTGCTCCGCGACCAGTACCGCATCGAGAAGCTCAACCTGCTGACCAAGCCCGAGATCCCCGCCGACTGCAGCGTCCTGGTCGTCGGCGGTCCCAAGAAGAACTTCGACCCCAGGGAACTCGGCGTACTCGACAAGTACGTCGCCGACGGCCGCAGCATCATGTTCATGGTCGATTCCGACACGCCGCAGCCGCTGCGCGACCTGCTCAAGAAGCACGGCATCGAGTCGTCGCGGAACCTGGTGCTCGACCCGGCCCGCTACCTGCACCCGCTGTTCGGCGGCACGCCGATCATCCCGCAACCCGAGTTCCTCGCCCACGACATCGTCGATCCTCTCAAGGAGAAGAAGCGCTCGGTGCTGATGCCCTGGTCGACCAACCTGATCAAGGCGGCGACCGAGACCCCCGAGATGAAGGGCTACAC
>CAZSVK010000416.1:0-5235 GCA_964610245.1 uncultured bacterium | reverse complement strand
GCGACGCCGCGGGTCGGCATGGCCGCGATCAGGACGCGGGGTTTGCGCGCGACCTCGCGGGCGATGACGACCTTCTGCTGGTTCCCGCCGGAGAGATCGCCCGCGCGGGCCGCCGGCTCGGTGGGCCGCACGTCGAACTCGCGGATGCGCTCCTCGGCCTCGGCCTGGGCCACGGAGTCGTCGAGGAAGCCCCGGCGGCAGAACGGCTCGTCGCGCTGCTTGCCCAGCAGGAAATTGGCCCGGACATCGAGGTCGGAGATCATCCCGTGGCGGTGCCGGTCCTCGGGGATGTGGGCCAGCCCCGCGTGGTAGCGGTCCAGGACGCCCATGCTCTCCAGGTCCTTCCCGTCGAGCAGCAGGCGGCCCTCGGCGGGCGAGCGGAAGCCGGCCAGCACCTCGATCAATTCGGTCTGGCCGTTCCCCACCACACCGCACAGGCCGAGGATCTCGCCCGACCTGACCTCGAGGCTCACGTGATCGAGCAGCGGCTTCGATTCGAGGCCCGCCAGACACAGCCCCGAGACCTGGAGGCGGATCTCGCCCGGGGTCGCCTCGGGCTTCCGGACGTCGAGCAGGACCTTGCGCCCGACCATCAACTCGGCGATATCGGCCTCGGAGACCGACGCGGTGTCGTGGGTGCCGACCACCTGGCCGCCGCGCATCACGGTGAGGCGATCGCTGATCGCCTTGACCTCGCGCAGCTTGTGGGTGATGAAGACGATCGTCTTGCCCTCGGAGCGGAGCAGGTGGACGATCTTGAACAGCTCCTCGACCTCCTGCGGGGTCAGGACCGCCGTGGGCTCGTCCAGGAGCAGGATCTCGGCCCCGCGCATCAGGACCTTGAGGATCTCGACCCGCTGCCGCATCCCGACCGAGAGTTCCCCGACCAGCCTGTCCGGCTCGACCTTCAGCTCGTAGGTTGCGATGACCTCTTCCAGACGGCGGCGGGGCGTCTCCAGGTCGAGCAGGCCCCCGGAGACCTCCTCGATGCCGAGGACGATGTTCTCGAGGACTGTAAACGTCGGAATGAGCATGAAGTGCTGGTGCACCATGCCCAGGCCCAGGCCGACCGCGCGGGCCGGTGTGAGCTTCTCGAGCTTGCGCCGGCCGATCCGCAGCTCGCCCTCGTCGGGCTCGTACAGCCCGTAGAGCACGTTCATCAGGGTCGACTTGCCGGCGCCGTTCTCACCGACCAGGGCGTGGACTTCCCCGCGCCGCACCGCCAGCTCGACGTTGCGGTTGGCGACCAGCCCACCGAACCGTTTCGTGATCCCCCGCATCTCGAAGGCAAACTCGGCGCTTGCCGGGGAGGCCGGCCGGGCAGCGACCGCGGCCGGCGCGGGAGCGGGCGAGGGGGCCGGGGCGAGAGAAGTCGCCGCGGGAGCGGGAGCGGGCGAGGGGGCCCCGGCCGCCGGAACAGCCGGCGTGGCGGGAACGACCGGGGCCGGCGCGGGAGCGGGCGAAGGGGCCTGCACGGCAGGTCGCGGCGCCGCGAGCGCCTCCGGACCTTTCAGCCCCTTGCCGCCTCTAGCCGTCTGTTTACGAATCTTCGCCATCCCGTTGCTTTGTCCCCGCCCCCCGACCCTGACCCCTGCCGTTCAGTGCGTTGCCTGGTAATCGGTGACCTGGAGCTGGCCCGCCACGATCTTCTTGCGGATCTCGTCGAGGCGCGCCTCGAACCCGGCGGGCATCTTCCGCTTCGTGTAGCGGAAGTCGGTCGTATCGACCCCGTTCTCGGCCAGGCCGAAGGAGTGGGCTCCCGGCCGGAAGCGGCCCTCCTTGACCTCCTTGATGATGTTGAAGATGGCCACGTCGACGCGCTTCACCATGCTGGTCAGCACGAACCCCTTGGCCATGTAGTCCTGGTTGGCGTCGACCCCGATCGCCAGCACCCCGTGCTGCTTGCAGGCCTCGATGACGCCGTTGCCGGTCGACCCCGAGGCATGGAAGATAACGTCGGCTTTCTGGGCAATCATCGTCTCGGCGAGCTGCTTGCCCTTGAACGGATCGGCGAAGGCCTCCGGGCCCGAGCCCGCGAACTTCTCGAGCACCGTCACCTTGGGGTTCACGTGGCGCGCCCCCTCGCCGTAGCCGACGCGGAACTTGTGGATCAGCGGGATCTCCATCCCCCCGACGAACCCCACGACGCCGCTCTTGCTGGCCATCGCGGCAGCCGCGCCCACCAGGAACGAGCCCTCGTGCTCTCGGAACACGATCGACGCCACGTTGGGCTCGTCGACCAGGGCGTCGACGATGGCGAAGTGGCTGCCCGGGAACTCGCGCGCCACGGCCTGCACGGCCGACTGCATCAGGAAGCCGATGCCGATGACGAGGTCGAACCCCTCGGCGGCATAACGCCGAAGATAGCGTTCGTCCTCCGCAACCATCGTGGGCTCGCCGTCGTAGGGGACGATCGCGAGCTTCTCGGACGCCAGGCGCAGCCCCTCGTAGGCACCGTCGTTGAACGACTTGTCGCCCAGGCCGCCCACCGAGAGCACCAGGCCTATCCGCGCCGGCCGGGACGGCTCGGCCGCGTCCGCGAGACCGGCCGCCTGCCCCATCAGCAACATCAGCAAGAGGACGGCTCGCACCCGGCGGCCGCCGGCGGCGAAAAACCTCTGTGGCCCGGCGTCGAACACCTCTCCTGTTATACCACAGCGACGAAGCGCGAGCCGGCCGTGGCCGCGCGGTAGTACAATGCGGCCGGAGACCTCATGACAGACCCGTGGACCATCCTGGTCGCCGACGACGACGCCGGCCAGCTCGATCTCGCATCCGACGTGCTGCAGAGTTCGAGCTATCGCGTCCTCACCGTGCAGCAGGCGGTGCGGATCTTCGACACCGTCGTGGCCGAGAAACCCGATCTGGTCCTGCTCGACGTGATGATGCCGGCCCTGTCGGGCTTCGACGTCTGCCGGCAACTCAAGCAGGACGTCCGCACCCGCGCCATCCCGATCGTCTTCATCACGGCCTGCTACAAGGACGTGAAGGACAAGGTCTTCGGTCTGGAACTCGGCGCCGACGACTACATCGTCAAGCCCTACGACATCGCCGAGCTGCTCGCCCGGGTCAAGGCCATCCTGCGCATGCGCGAACTCCAGGACCGGCTCGTCGCCGAGGGCATCGAGAAGGCCCGCCTCGAGAGCGAGGTCCGGGACCTCAGCCAGAAGCTCGCCGAGAAGGGTGAGCCGCCCGACCTCGTCGCCGGCTCGCCCCGGATGCTCTCGGTGATGAAGCTGGTGCAAACCGTGGCCGACACCGAGGCCCACCTGCTCATCACCGGCGAGACCGGCACCGGAAAAGGCCTGCTGGCCGAGACCATCCACCGGATGGGGCCCCGCAAGGCGGCCCCGTTCGTCAAGGTCGACTGCTCGGTCCTGACAGGCTCCCTGCTCGAGAGCGAGCTGTTCGGCCATGAGAAGGGCTCCTTCACCGGCGCGGTCAAGACGCGCGAGGGCCGCTTCGAGCGTGCTCACGGCGGCACCATCTTCCTCGACGAGATCGGCGAACTGCCGCTCGAGTTGCAGTCGAAACTCCTGCGCGTCGTGCAGGATTCGGAGTTCGAGCGGGTCGGCGGCGATCGCACCCTCAAGGTCGATGTCCGGATCATCGCTGCCACCAACGTCGAACTGGAGAGAGCCGTCGCCGAGAACCGGTTCCGCAGGGACCTCTACTACCGCCTCAACGTGATCCCGATCCGCCTGCCCTCGCTGCGCGAACGCCGCGAGGACCTTCCCACGCTGGCGGCCCGATTCCTCGATCGCTTCGCCGCTCGCAACCGCAAGCCGGTGCCCACGCTCGGCCAGGAGGCCATGGCCCGGCTGCTGGCCTACCACTGGCCCGGCAACGTGCGCGAACTGGAGCACGTGCTCGAACGCGCGATCATCCTCACGACCCAGCAGGTGGTTCCCGCCGAGGCGATCCTGCTCGACTTTCCCGCGCCCGCCGCCGCCGCGCCCAACCCGGCGGCCGCCCCGGCCACCGGCCCGCTCTCGCTCGACGAGATCCAGCGGCTCCACATCACCGCCGTCCTCGAGCAGACCCGGGGCAACAAGAAACAGGCCGCCGAGATCCTGGGCATCAGCCGCAACACGCTCTACGAGAAGCTGAAGAGCTACGGCATCCCGGCGGGGCAAGAGGGCTGAGCGGCCGGGCAGAACTCGGAAGCCCTCTCGGGAGCTCCGCTCCCGAACCCTCGCCAAGGGCGAAGTTCGCCCCTGGACCCCCCGGTGACTGAAGAGAGCCTTGCTTGCGCTAGCAGCTCAGAGTCCTGAAGATTGACGCTCAGGCATCTTCTTCGCAACCTCCGAATCCGACTGCCGCATCGCGTCATCGGCCCGCGCTCCGAAACACGAAGCCGGCCCCGAGGGGCCGGCTTCGCCTGCTTGTGGCAGTTAGCCTTGACGCGTCAGCTGACGGTGTCGAGCGTGTTGGCCACGCGCTGGAGCATCGAGTTGACGTTGGTGCCAGTCGCGTTCAGAGCGGCGATGGCGACCACGGCGATGAGACCCAGGATCAGGCCGTACTCCACGAGGCCCTGGCCCTCTTCGTTGCGCCGGCGAATCATCTTGACGATCTTCTGCATTGCGAACCTCCTGTCCACACTGTTCTCGGTCGATGGTGCCGTCGACTTAAGCCAGATGTGTGCCAGAAGTCGGCGCGCCGATCGTCCGCCCCGCGGGACCGAGCCGCTCGATCCCGATCAACAGAGGATTCCAGACCTCTCGGCTCCGGAACGACGGGCTCGCGGAGCGAGGACTCTCGCCGGATCCGGAAGAGGTTCAGGCCCTCGCGTCCAGCAGACTCCTGGCCCGCCCGAGGCAATGGGACCGCGATCCGGACGGCCGGACGACCTGCCCCCCACCGCGGCGCGGTACAGTCACCACGACCTCGTTCCGGCCAGGCCGCCGGAATGGACCCGGGGCCGACCTCTTGCGAGGCCGGCCCCGGAGATTCAACGACCAGAACCGTAGCTTCAGCTGACGGTGTCGAGCGTGTTGGCCACGCGCTGCAACATATCGTTGACGTTAGTACCCGTCGCGTTCAAGGCGGCGATGGCGACGACGGCGATGAGACCCAAGATCAGGCCGTACTCGACCAGACCTTGCCCCTCTTCGTCCCTGTTGCGGAGCAGCTTTCCGAACTTCATTCCTGACCTCCCATGCCCACGATTACCGATGAACGGAGCCAGTGACCTTGCCGGGTCGCACCGGGCCAGTCAGCAAGTCCTCGGAC
>CAZSVK010000415.1:0-5288 GCA_964610245.1 uncultured bacterium | reverse complement strand
CTGAGGGTTGGCCCTGGAAAAGCCGGCGTTACGGTCGCCGTTCCACTGCATCGGAGTGCGGACGCCGTTGCGATCGCCGAGGAAGAAATTGTCCCCCATCCCGATCTCGTCGCCGTAGTAGATGACCGGCGTGCCGGGCAACGAGAAGAGCAGCGCGTTCATCAGCTCGAGCTTGCGCCGGTTGTTGCCCAGCAGCGGCGCCAGTCGCCGCCGGATGCCGAGGTTAACGCGCATGTGAGGGTCCTGCGCGTAGAAGCGGTACATGTAGTCGCGCTCCTCGTCGGTGACCATCTCGAGCGTCAGCTCGTCGTGGTTTCGCAGGAACAGCGCCCACTGGCAGTTCGCTGGGATGGCGGGCGTCTGGGCCAGGATGTCGATGACCGGGAAGCGATCCTCCATCTGCAGCGCCGAGAAGAGCCGCGGCATGATCGGGAAGTGAAAGCACATCTGGCACTCGTCGCCGGCGCCGAAGTAGGCGATGGCGTCTTCCGGCCACTGGTTTGCCTCGGCGAGCAACATCCGGCCCGGGAATCGGGCGTCGATGTGGGCCCGCAGTTCCTTGAGGAAGCCGTGGGTCTCGGGCAGGTTCTCGCACCCGGTTCCCTCCCGCTCGAAGAGGTAGGGTACGGCGTCTAGCCGGAGCCCGTCGACGCCCATGCGCAACCAGAAGTCGACGACGCGGAGCATGGCCCGGCGCACGCGAGGGTTGTCGTAGTTGAGATCGGGCTGATGGGAGAAGAAGCGATGCCAGTAGTAGGCGCCCGCGAGAGGGTCCCAGGTCCAGTTGGAGGGCTCGAAGTCCTTGAAGATGATGCGGGCGTCGCGATAGCGGTCGGACGTCGGGCTCCACACGTAGAAATCGCGCCAGGGATTGCGAGGGCCTGGCTGGCGAGCCTTCTGGAACCACGGGTGCTGATCCGAGGTGTGATTGAGGACCAGTTCGGTGATGACCCGCAGCCCCCTGTCGTGGGCCATCCGGACAAACCGGCGGAAGTGCTGCAGCGTGCCGCAATCGGGGTGGACCGCCTGGTAGTCGGCGATGTCGTAGCCGTCATCCCGGAGAGGCGACGGATAGAACGGCAACACCCACAGAGCGGTGACGCCCAGGTCCTGCAGGTAGTCGAGCTTCTTCGTCAGTCCGGGGAAGTCGCCCATGCCGTCGCCGAGCGAGTCGAAGAACGAGCGGATCCGGACCTCGTAGATGACCGCGTCCTTGTACCAGAGCAACTCGCCGCCGGATTCAGACATTCTGGCCTCCCGCGGTCTCGGCAGCAGCGACCCGGGCGCGCCGAAGACTCCACTTGAGCGCCGGAGGCGTTGCCAGCGTCGTCAGGATGACCATGACAACAATCGCGGAAAACACGGCGGGATCGACGATCCGCCGGCCCGCGAATTCCAGGGTCAGCCCGAGATTGGCGAAGATGAGGCCGACTTCGCCGCGAGGAATCATCCCCAGCCCCACCGTGAGCCGGTCGACGCCGGGGGCGAGCACCCCCAGCCCGCAGACCTGCTTGCCAATCACCGCTGCCACCGTGAGGGCCGCCGCCAACCCCAGCACTCCGGGTTGCGCGAAGGAGGCCAGCTCAGTCCGCATGCCCATCAACACGAAGAAGATCGGCACGAGGACCGAGCAGAGGGGGGCCAGGAGTTCCTCTAGCCCGTGCTCGCCGCGATCGGTGAAGTCTCTGAAGTGAACGTTCTCGAGAACGAGCCCCGCCGCGAAGGCCCCGACGATCGGCGCCAGGCCGATCGCGTTGGCCAGCCAGGCCAGCAGGAAACAACAGGACAGGCCGGCCGAGAGAAGCACGCCCTGGCTCTGGAGCTTCGAGGCCAGATGGAACATGCGGGGAGAGAGGTAGAGGCCCAGGCCAAGCGAGCCGACCAGGAACAGGACGGCCTTGCCGACGATCGCGGCCACGTGTCCCAGGGCCATCGTCTGACCGGCATTGGCGGCCGAGATGACACCGCCCACCACGGCCAGGATGACGAGCCCGAGGACGTCGTCGATGACCGCGGCCCCGAGGATGATGCGCGCCTCGGCCGACTGAGTTTCGCCCAGGTCCTTGAGCACTCGGGCCGTGATGCCCACGCTGGTCGCCGTGAGCGTCGCGCCCAGGAAGGCGTGCATGTAAACGCTCGCGTCGGGCAACAGCCAGGCCCCGACCGCCCAACCCAGGCCGAAGGGGGCCGCAACCCCGAGAATGGCCACCAGCAGGGAGGACCAACCGACCGCCAGCATCTGCGCGACGGTGGATTCGAGCCCGACCTCGAAGAGAAGCAGCAGGACCCCCAGCCGGGCGAGCATGTCGAGCATGGGCTCGGTCTTCAGGTACTCCAGGCCGCCGAAACCGGCCAGCGAGAGGTTGCCGATGAGGACACCGACCACCAGCTCTCCCAGGACGGCGGGCTGCCCCAAGCGCACGGCCAGATCTCCGCCAAGCCTGGCGAAGGCCAGGATCAGAACGAGGGACAGACCCAGCGACGCGACCGGATCGTCGTGGCTGCCGGAAGGCGCCCCCGTCAACGCCGAGGGCAAGAGCAGGAAGAGTAACGCCAGTAGCAGGCAGATCGAGAAGGGAGGTAGTCTCGAGGTCTTCATGAGAATCACCGAGCGCTGGGAGGTTCCGGGGCCCGGAGCCGGATGCGATGCGGCGCCGTCGAGGTGCCGTAGCTCGACTTGCGCCCCGCCGTGTCCACGATTTCGACGTAGTAGTCTACGGTCGATTCGCCCTCGGAGGATCTTGGAATCGTGCCGGTCCACAGTCCCCCTCCGGGGCCCGGCTCGGCACAGACCATGGGGGCGGAGGTGTAGTTCGGAGTTGCGGTACTGCTGACTTCCTGCGAGGTCGATCGGTAGAAGAGATGCAGACTCTTCAGACCCTCCCGATCGGTCACCCGGACCCGGACGGGAAAGCGATCCCCCAGCAACACGCCCTCGGCGCTGCCGGTGGCCTCGACCACGACGGCGGGCTGGGGGCGGATGAGCTGGGCCCTGAACCAGCCAGGGGAGGCGGGAACCCGCAACTCGAAGCTTCCATCATCGGCCTTCCAGACCACGCAAAAGACCGCCGTCCTCGGGGGGCCGGCGGGGCTCGAAAGCACGGCTATGCTCTCGGAAACGGGAAGGGTCCGTTCGCCGACCGCGGGGTCATTCCAGAGCACGACGGCCTCGATGGGTCGAGCGGCCGAAGTGACCGGGGACGAGGAGGCCGCCGGGGCCATCGCGCGAGCGACGGAGGTGGCGCAGTTCCAGAGCGGAAGCGCATCCTGCAGGTTGAGGCGAAGTCGCAGGGGACGGCCCATTTCCACCTGGAGGTCTCCGATCGCGAACTCCTGGGGCACCGGCGCGGGGCTATCTGCTGCGAGCGCGGCGCCTGACCAGAACAGAAGAGCGGCGGCCAGCAGGGCTGTCTTCGAAGTCATGGGCGAGGGACAGTCGCCAAGCGCATCCGGCCGGGGCGGGCATCCTGGTTCCATGAACATCTCCGTTCAGTCCTCCTGTCGGCGCCCGGCGGGCGTCCGCCGAGCGTGGGAGAAGCCCAGCACGACCGGGGAACCGGCAAGGCGCCCCAGCATCTCCAGGCCCGAGGTCGAGAGCACGTGCATCATGCGAGCCTCTTCGCCTCCCAGGCCGAGTGCTCGTCGAGACGCCCGGCAAGCCGCTCGCGCCGCCGCAACCGCGCGGCGTCGACCAGCATCCGTCCGGCCCAGCGATAGACGTTGAACTCCGAGAGGAACAGACGCATCGAACGCATCCGGGCCCGTTGCTCGGCAGGGTCCATCGTCAGCGCGGCGAACATGGCGTCGCTGGCCTCGTCCAGGTCGTAGGGGTTCACGACCAGCGCGCCCGTCATCTCTCGCGAGGCGCCGGTGAACTGACTGAGGAGCAGCACGCCCCGCTCGTCGTCCCGAGCGGCCGCGAACTCCTTGGCAACCAGGTTCATGCCGTCGTGCAGGCTGCTCACGTAACAGAGGTCGGCCGCGCGATAGTACCGGAACACCGCCGCCGGTTCGTGGTGGGACCTGGCCAGCACCACGGGCCGGTATCCGGGCTGGCCGAACTTCTCGTTGAGTTGCTGGGCCAGAGCCTCCACCCGCTCGCCCAGAAGCCGGTAGGCATCGATGAAGGTGCGGCTCGGAGCGGCGAGCTGGATGAAGGTGAACCGCCCCCGCATCTCCGGATGGCGCTCCAGCAGACGGCCCACGGCCAGCAACCGTTCCTCGATGCCCTTGGTGTAGTCCAGCCGGTCAACGCCCACTCCCAGCAAGACGTCGGGCGCCAGTTTCAGGTCGGCAACGATCGACGCCCGACACTCCCGGGCAGGCGGGGTCGAGCGGGCCCAGTGGCTGGGCCATTCGATGGAGATGGGGTAGGGTCGAACCGCCGTGGTGTGTCCCTGGTAAACGACGGCGATCTCCTCGCGATCGATGCGGGCTTCCAGATAGCGATCGACCGCGTCGAGGAAGTTGTTGCAGTGAGCGCGGGTGTGGAACCCGAGGATGCTGCTCCCCAACATCCCTTCCAGCAGTTCCCGGCGCCAGGGACAGATGCCGATCCGTTCCGCGTCGGGCCACGGGATGTGCCAGAAGGTGAGGAGGGTGGCCTTCGGGAGACGCTGGCGGATGAACCGGGGTGCGAGGGCGAAGTGATAGTCCTGCACGAGTACGACGGGGCTGTCGGAGTCGGCCTCTTCCAGGACGACCTTCGCGAACTTGAGATTGACCGATTGATAGAACTGCCAATCTTCGCTGCGGAAGGTGGGACGCTGATGGGCCACATGGCACAGCGGCCACAAGCCCTCGTTGGAGAACCCGTAGTAGTAGCCCTTCTCTTCCTCGGCCGTGAGCCAGACCCGGCGGATGAAGTAGGACTCCTCGCCGGGCGGCACGCGCAGGCGCGCGCCGGCGTCGCAGGTCTCACGGTCGGCCGAGCCGCTGCCGTGTCCGATCCAGGTGCCCGAGCAAGCCCGCATCACCGGCTCCAGAGCAGTCACCAGGCCGCTCGCCGGGTGTTGCACCACGACCGCTCCGCCGGGTTCCCTTTGATGGATGTACGGTTCCCGGTTGGCGACGATGAGCACCCTCTCACCCTGAAGTTTCGAGTGCAGGACTTGCTTGAGCCTCTGCGGAGTCCATAGCCCACCGGAGTCGGTCTCTTCCTCGGAGCGGATTCGGTCGACCAGTTCCTGCATGTCGTGCAGGAGAGGACGCAGCTCAGGCGCGGGTTTTCCGCCCTGGAGAACCCGCCGGAAGGTCTCGATCGATTCTCGCCAGGTCAGCCGGGCAGC
>CAZSVK010000414.1:0-5344 GCA_964610245.1 uncultured bacterium | reverse complement strand
GGTCCAGGGTGGGGCTCCCACCCTGGCGAGGTCTGGAGCGGAGCTCCAGCAGGGGTCCGGGGACAGCGTCCCCGGAGAGGCCCCTCATCTTCGGCTCAGAAGCTCTCGAAGTCCTGCTTCGTGGCGCCAGTCTGCTCCCAGGTGCGGATCTCCACCGCCTGCGGGATCATCGGAGGCGGGTGGGCGGCGAGCGTGCGGTCGTAGATGCGCCGGCGCAGGTGCGGCCAGTAGTTGCCGGTCTTCAGGGCCGGCGGGTGGTTGGCGACGAGCCCCATCCGGATCTCGCTGCCCACGAACCGCTGCACGAGCGGCGTGATGATGTTGGTGATGCTCCCGCGTTTCATCTCCTCCAGACCGGCGATGCTGGTCAGGTAGTGCACCTTCCGGCCTCGGGCGTTGCCCAGGTCGTCGAAGCGGCGGTTCATGCTCTGGGGGTCGTCGGTCGACCCCTCGGCGGGGTCGTCGTTGCGCTTGGCGGCGATGAAGAGCATCGCGTACATGCTCATCTGGGGCATGTACAGCTCGTCCTCCATCATCTCCCGCTTCTGCCCCTCCTGGTCCGAGTACTTGCCGGTGGGCGGGTGCGAGGCCAGAGAGGCGGTGCGCTCGTCGTAGACCAGGTTGTAGAGGCGCTGAGGGGCGGTGAAAGCGCCCAACTCGGGCGGAGTCAGATCCTTCAAGTCGGGATCGGGTGACGTCGGGAAGAAGTTGGCCCACTTCGATTCGTCGGCGGCCAGGCGGGCGGTGATGACGTCGAGCACACCGGTCGCGACGGGGGTGCCGTCCAGCTCGGCCCGGGTGACCTGTCCGTCGGTGGCGGCGTCGACCAGGGCTTTGCGGATGAGGTCGTAGGACTCGGTGGTCACCAGCAGGTTGCTCGCCGCGCTGCCCACGCCTCCCTTGCCGAAGTAGAGCTGTAGACCGGTCACCAGGTCGTCCTGGCCGGAGGCGCCGGGCGCGACCACGTCCGAGGCCGCGAGCGGCGTGCAGACCGGGGGCGTCGAGGCGTCGGTGTAGCGGACCCAGTCGTACGCCTTGGTCTCGTCGCCCAGGATGCGCGAGAGCATCTCGAACTTGATGAGGCCCTTGAACTCGTTGGCCAGGAACCGGGCTGGATGCCGGTAATCGAACCAGATGCGCCCCTGCGAGATGAGCCCCACGGCGGCGCGCTCCCGCTCCTTGGCGTCGACCACCTCGCCGGTGGTCGTATCGAGCCACTTCTCGGCATCGGCCTGCTGGTACTGGTAGAACGGGGTGCCGTCGATCGGGGTGCCGTCGGGCGTCTCGAACTTGGGCTTGTAATTCTGGCGATGGCCCGCGGCGATGTTGAAGTCGCCGCTGATGAAGATGTCGCCCTCGCAGAAGATCGTGACGTCCCGGTCGGGATTGCCCCAGATCGAGAGCGGCTTCGACGAGTAGACGAGGCCGTTGAAGTCGGCCGGATAGGCCTTGCCGAGGGCCCGGTCGTCGTCGGGAGGCACGTCGCTGCCGTCGTAGCCACCCCGGCCGAAGTCGAGCTGGATGACGTCGGCGGGCAGCTCGCCCGGGTAGAGCGGGAGGGTCTCCTTGGCGACGGGCAACGCGCTGACGTCGATGCCGGCGACGTCGGCCTGCTTTCGATAGAACTTCTGGTCGAGCCGGGGAATCGAGAGCCCCCCCCCGTGCGCGCCGTCGAGGACGTTGCCCGAGGCGGTGACCAGGGCCGACGGCCCGTCGGAGTCGTTCGAAGAATCGATGCCGACCGGCGTGCCGGCCGTCGCCTTGGGTTTCTGGAAGGTCACCTGATAGGCGTCCTTGAACTCCAGGGTGCCGGCCGTGCGGATGCAGTCGAGATTGACGAACTTCTGGAGAGTGCCGTTCCTCTCGATGTTCCCCAGGTTCACGGCCTGGTGACCGTAGAGGCGGCCGTCGGCGAAGACGTTGGAGTGGTGGGCGTCGTTGTGGGAGCCCATCCCGAGCACGACCTTCTCGCCGTCCCACGTCACGTACTCGGTGAAGTTGGACACCTCGGCGATGACGGCGATCTTGGTGTAGCGATCGAGCTTGCCGGTCGGGTCCTTCTTCTTGCCGATGCTCTCGATGCGGACATAGCGGCTGGCCTCGTCGACCGAGGGGGTGCCGGGGTCGTCCTGCAGGGGCACGCGACCGACTCTGACGCGGAACTCGGTGGCGAAGACACCGCTGCCGAGACTACCGCGATAGGTGCCCCTGGGGG
This sequence comes from uncultured bacterium, assembly GCA_964610245.1. Taxonomy (GTDB): domain Bacteria; phylum Muiribacteriota; class UBA6191; order JACPRK01; family JACPRK01; genus CAZSVK01. Next base: position 3,129 of record CAZSVK010000414.1, on the reverse strand, counting down.
TGTTCTCGACCGAGATGTCGCTGTCGCCGGAGAGCCTCACGGGGCGAGTCAGTTCATCCTTCCACTCCAGCTCGCCGGCCGAGCTGAGTTCCATCTCGTGAGTGAGCCAACCTTGACTGTTGCGCATCTCCATCAGCACGCAGTTGAGGCCGGCCTCCGCCGCGGCCAGGGCGCTGAAGCCGTTGAGGACGGCGCCCGTCGCGCGCATGCGGGACGCCGAGTACTGGCTGAACGCCATGATGAGGGTCGCCAGGAGGAAGACGATCGCCACGATGATCGGCAAGGCGATCCCCCGCCGGGAGTTCCGGTCTCGAGTGCGGCCGGGTGTCCGCCGAGCCTCCGTCACAGACTGCCCCTCAACTTGACCATCGTGTCCATCTCGGCCGCGTAGCCGCGGAAGGCGGTGCGGCTGCCGCTGCGCCGGATCGCGCAGACCTTCATCCGCAGGTGGAGCACGTAGTAGCCGGTGCCGTTGGGCGGCGGCGCTCCCGGCACCTGCTTGGTGCGGTAGAACGTCAGTTCCTGGATGCCTGAGAGCAAGGGCTTGTTCTCGGCCTCGGGTGGCTGGCCGTTGACCTGGCGGTAGAGACTGTAGGTGACCGCCTTTTCGCCGCCGTCGAGATCGGCCACCTCGACCGGATCGTCGAGGTAATAGCGAACGTGGGAGGTGAGCTTGGTGGCGGGCTGGGTCTTGTAGTCCATCACCGCCTGGACGAGCAGGCAGCCGCTGTTCTTCTCGTACTCGAAGGGCGGAGGCGCGTCCTTGACCTCGATGAGGCCGGGCTGGACGACCTCGGAAGAGGCCCGGACATCGCGGGAGAGCTGGGTGAACGCCGACTCGATCGTCGCGTTGATGTCGAGCGCTTCGGTGAGGTTGGCCAGCTGCCGCTGCTCGCCGCCGAAGAAGGTGAACCCCATCAGGAAGATGAGCGCGAGGATGAAGCCCGCGACCGAGATCTCGATCACGGTGAAACCGTCGAGCGAGCGCGCCCGGGAAACCGGGCCTACTTTGCGGGGGCGAGGACGGTCCAAGTCTCGTACTCCAGGGGTTTGTCGTCGGGTCTGGGCTGCCAGGTGATCTTGAGGTGGAGGAGGCGGCCCTCGAAGCCGACTCCCGCGGCCACCGGCCGGATGGCGATCTGGCGCGTGTAGGTGATGCGGCCCAGCTTGAAGGTGTTCTCGCGCTGGATGGCCTGCTCGGCGGTCTCCTCGCCGGCCGGCTCGCTCGGCTCGCGGTGGAGCAGCTCGTAGGGATAGCTGCGGCACTGCTCGACCGTCTTCTGAGCGAGGAAGACGGCGCCCGCCAGGTCGCGGGTGCCCTCGACCGTCTTCGAACCGGTGCGCATGAAGAGCGCGAGGGGCAGGATGGCGAACGAGAAGATGGTCACCGCCATTAAGATCTCGACAATGCTGAACCCGCCGCTGGGGAACCGCGCCCCCCGGCGCCGCGAGGTTCTGGCACTGAAACGGGCCATCGCTGCCATCAGATTACACCAGAAACACCGGGAAGCTGGAGCCTCCTGGCGCAGACGACAACACGGGCAGGTCGCCCGCGAGGAGCTGACCTGCCCGTGAAAGGAGATATCCGGAGAAGCTTACTTCTGTTCGGGCTTGCCCTTGTCCTGGGCGGGCTCGGGCTCCTGGGGAGCACCCAGGGTAGCGAGCTGGATCTCGATGTCGAGGTCGAGGTTGACCTTGACGGTCGAGTTGATCACGCCGGGGATATTGACGGGCAGGTCGAACTTGAAGCTGGACGCGGCCTTGCTGCGGACGATGCAGCCCTTGGCGTTGTCGAACCACAGGTTGCCCTTGGTGGTGGAGTTGACCCGTTCGCCCGTTGGGATCTTCTCGTTTTCGATACCCATGGAGGAACGGATGAGGGTCGTCTTGCCGTAGCCCGGGTAGGTCGCCTCGAGCTTGTCGAGGGTATAGCGGGTCGCGGTCTCGAGAGGGATGGGCTCCGAGATGTGGCTCTTCTGTTCCCAGGATTCGCCTTCGGCGACAGCCTTCGTGGGGAAGACCATCTGGAGCTGCGTGGTCGCAGCGGGGGCGGACTTGGGGTCGTCGATGACCTCGCCGCTCGGCTTCATCGTGATGACCTGGGTGTGGCCGGCGGCAACCGGAATCTGCCGGGCCTGGCCGTTGACGGTCTGGCTGGCATTGAGGATGGAGACGCTGAGGCGGTAGTTGCCATCGGCGTTCTTCTCGATCAGTTCTTGCTCGAGTTCCATCGCGCTCGTCATGTTCTGGTTCTCGACGGCCCCATCCGGCATCGAGAAGCTGGCCCGGCTCTTCATCACCAGCTTGTACTTCAGGGGAGAGTCCTTCCCGAACTTGTACTGGAGAAGGACGGGCTGCGCCGCCATCACCGTGCTGCACAGGAAGAGCACCGGCAGGGTATGTCGAACGAGCCAAAAAATCGTCGGCTTCATGGTTGTAACTGTACCTCCTGGCCGGCGGACACCGACCCCTGGCCTCACTTGCCCTTGACGAACTCGATGTTGAGATCCAGGTCGAGGTTGGCTCGGACCACCTGAGCGGTGGGCATGCCCGGCACCTGGATGGGCAGATCGAACTTGAAGTTCGAGACCGCCTTGCTGCGAAGCATGCGGCCCTTCTCGGAGTCGAACCACAGCTCGCCCTTGGTGCTGCTGCTGACCTGCTCGCCGCCCTCACCCTTCTTGGAGTTGATGGCCATGTCGCTCCGGATCAGGGAAGACTTGCCGCCGCCCGGGAAGGCAGTGGAGGCCTTGTCGAGGGTGTACTTGGTGGTGGTCTCCATCGGAATCGACTGCTGGATGCGGCCGACCTGTTCCCAGCTCTCGCCCTCATTGATGGGCTTGGAAGGGAACACCATCTGGGTCTGGCCGGCAGGCCCGGGCTCGGGGCCCTGGGCGTCGATGACCTTGCCGCTCGGCAGCATCGTCATCAGCTGGGGGCCAGGCATCGCGGGGAACGGCTTCTCCTGGCCGTTCTCGACCTGCTTGGCATTCTCGATGGTGACCGACACGCGGTAGCTGCCGTCGGCCTTCGCCTCGATCAGCTCCTGGGCCAGATCCATCGAGCTGGTCATGGACTTCTCTTCCTTCTTGCCGTCCGGCATCGTGAAGGTCATGTTGCTCTTCATCT
>CAZSVK010000413.1:4170-5366 GCA_964610245.1 uncultured bacterium | reverse complement strand
CGAGGAAGATCTGTGCCAGTACCTCAAGCTGATGATCAGCAAGAAGGCCAACTACGAGGTCGACATTGCGACCGACGGGGCGCTTGCCTTCGAGAAGATCAAGGGAGAGAGATTCAATCTCGTCATCAGCGACATCAACATGCCGAAGATGAACGGCATCGACCTGCTGAACAACATCAAGAACTTCGATCCTGACATCGAAGTCATCATGCTCACCGGCAAGAGCTCGCTCGAGACGGCGGTCCAGGCCCTGCAGTGCAATGCCTTCGACTACATCGAGAAGCCGGTCGAGTCGCGCAAGCTGCTGGTAGCGATGGGCAATGCGCTCGGTAAGCAGCGGCTCAACCTCGAACTCAAGTCGGTGCTCGACCGAGTCTCCAAGGAGCGCAAGGAGCTGAAGAACAAGGTCGAACAGCAGGCGGCCGATCTCAGCAGGAAGGAGCGGCTCGCCCTCACCGGCGCCGTGGCCGCGACGCTCACCAGCGAGTTGATGGCCCCGGCAGAGAACCTGGTCAAGCGGCTCGATGCGATCGAGGGCGCCCGAGACGACGCCGCCAAGGTCGGTGAACTGGTCCGCGAGGCCAAGCCTCAGGCGCTCAGGCTGCTCGAGGTCCTCAAGGAAGTCGTCACCTTCTCGGAGCAGGTCCGGCCCAACATCCAGCAACTCCGGATCGGCGACTTCCTGCGCAAGCTGATCGACTACCACCAGGGCCTGCACAAGGACGTGCGTTTCCAGCTCATGGGCCACTCCGAAGGCATCGAGGTGCCCGCCGACGCCGAGCTGCTCGAGAGGGCGTTCGGCTCGCTCATCGAGAACGCCTGCGATGCGATGAAGGAGACCGGCCAGATCGATATCACGGTCGCCTCGTCCGCCCAGAACATCGAGATCAGCCTCGCCGATTCCGGCCCCGGCATCCCCGCCGACCAGGCCGAGAAGGTCTTCTTGCCCTTCTTCAGCACGAAGGGTGCGCAGAGTTCCGGACTGGGCCTCTCGATCGCCAAGCGAATCCTCGAAGACCATCGCGGCGACCTCAAGGTCGACCCGGCCCACCGGCCCGGCGCGAAGTTCGTCGCCACCCTGCCGTACCTGATCGGCTGACAGCCCCGGACGGCACGAACCCCGGGCACGAGTGCGAGCCCGGGGTTCTTTCTTGGCGACCGTGAGGCCTTGCGTTACGGCTTGCGCCGACCGAAAG
>CAZSVK010000413.1:0-4160 GCA_964610245.1 uncultured bacterium | reverse complement strand
GAAAGACGGCAGCGACGAGAACGGCTCGTCCAGCACCAGCACCGGCACGTGTTCGGGCTCGATGGGTGCCGACAGCGCCTGCAGTCGCGCCACGATCCGACGGAAGTTCGACGCCACCTGTCTGAGTGCGCTCCGGATCTCCTGCGACACCTCGCCGGTGGCCGTCTCCTGACTCGCGCTCTGGCCGCGCAGGGGTTTCCGGCCGTCCGGGGCCTGGTTGGCCCAAGGTCGTCTGTCGAGGTCGATGCGCTTCATGGTTGACGCTCCTGGTTGGTTCGCCGTCCATCCCGACGGCGGCTGCCCGAGGCCTACGCAACGATCGTGCCAGCCAGGCCATTTCAAGCCAGGTGCGCACCCGGACCGGTTCCTTGCACCCGGACGCCGCAGTCTGCAACGTCGGGGTGCACCGATTCGCTCAAGTGACCGCCGCCACGCGGTCTCACTCGGTCGGCTGCGCACCGGATGGCATTGCGAGCGACATCCGCCGCGTGCAGCCGTCATGGAGAAGCGTGAGCCGCAGTTCTCCGCGCACCGTCTCACGCGCCGTCGAAAGCCGCAGCGGCACACGCACCGGCTCCTGGCGGGCTCGACGCAGCCCGGGCACCAGAGCCACGACACCCGACGCCGGGCGGGCCACACCGCCCGCCCCCTGCCCATCCAGCTCCCATCGGACCTGTACGGCGTCGTCAACTGCCCGGTTCCGGAACACGAGGTCGACCTCCGCCAGTCGGAGGTCTCCGTCCGGTCGCCCCTGGACAGGCTGCGGAAGCTGCGCCTCCTCGGCAGAGGGTGAGTGCGGAATCCGCATCTCCAGGGTCGCCTCGGGCCAGGAGCCGCACGCGCGAGCGAGCAGACTGGTCGCACGACCGGCAATCGACCCGAGTTCCTCCAGTTCCGCCCGCTCGGGAAAGAACGTGCGGCCCAGCTCCAGCTCGAAGGCCATGATTCCCCGAGAGCCGTACATCCAGTCATCGTGCCGGCCTGAGGACCAGTATCCGAGCAGCTGGCCGACGGTGCCGACCTGGTAGCCGGTGCTCTCTCCCAGCATCGCGCCCAGCATCCGGATCACCCCGGAATCGTCGGGCAGCCGCACCGGATATCCGAACGGGACCAGCGCGTACTGCCCGTAGGAGTGGAAGCTGAGACTGGCGGCGGGGTGGACCCGGTCGATCAGCGCCACGAGGGCCTGGGTCTCCGGCTCGCTCAGCGGCATCATGCCGTGATAGACGGCGCTCGAGGGCACGGTGCTCGCCCCCAGCTCGCTCGACCAGAAGAAAGGGAAGTTCCGGTTGAGGTCGACCCCGATGTTGCCGACACCGGGGTGCCGATGCCGGTTCTTGCGCCACCACGGGTCGGTCTCGAAGACGTACTCGCGGCCATCCGGATTCAGCAGAGGGATCGCCCATACCCGGCGCGTCTCGAGCAGCGCCTGCACCTCCGGGTCCTTCTCGTAGCTCTCGGCCAGCCAGCGAATCACCCTCAACACAGCCTCGGTGGAGGCTAGCTCGCGTGCGTGGATCCCGCCCAGCAGCAGCAGCGCGGGCTTCGAGAGCCTCTCGGCGCGCTCGGAGTGGATGCGCACCGCCCAGATGTCGTGGCCGGCGGCCGCCGGGGATGGACCGAGCCGTGGGCGAGGGCGGGGGGCCCGGGGTTGGAGAAGCTCGGCTTTGAGATTGGGCTGGCCAGCGCTGTCACGGAAGTCCCCCGCTCGCGCACTGGTTTCCGCTGCAGCGCCGATCAGACTTGGCCCCTGCGGCCCTTGCTCCGCGGCCTGGACCGCCTCGCCCTTCTCCCAGCTGTCGCCGCAGTCCTCGAGCCGCACCAGCTCGGGGTGCGCCCGCTGAAGCTCCCTCAAGGCCTCGACCATCGCGTCGTACCGGTGATAGCCGGCCTGCGCCGCGCCCGTCCTGAGGCTGCGAACGAAACCCTCCGGATCCTTCTGCACGAACTCGACCCGCAGGCCCTGCCCACGCAGGCTGGCCGCCTCGCTCTCGTCAATGAGCAGGTCGGCGAACTTGTCCTTCACGGCCAGGATCGTCCGGTGACCGCCGACCACGCGCCCGTACGCCACGGGGTCGCCGTCGAGCCAGACACGGTACAGATCGGCGGCCGGCAGCGGCCAGGCCAGGAGCAGAGCGACCAGCAGGGCGCACATCGAACGGAGGGGCTGCACGCGGCGATGATACGCGATGAGCGGCCGCGACAGCGCGGTTTTCGGAGTGCCGAGCCCGGGGGAGAGGCCCGCGACGCTCCATCTCCTAACCTCGAAGGCCGGGATTTGTCGATAGCAGTACCGGAGGACCGCGTCCGCGCCTCCCGTTCGCTTCTCACTCTTCCCGTGAAACCACAGCGCTCCTGGCTCGCCGCACTGCTCCTGGCCGCTTGCCTGGCGACGGTCCTTCCGCCGGTTGCGGCACGGGCCGAGACCCTGGTCCCGTGCAGGCTGGAGGCCAGCTCCTATAGCCTTCCGAACGTCCTGGCCTCGGCGGAGTGGAAGGTGGAGCCCGAGGGCGTGCTCCTGGCCGAACAGCCCAACCCGGTACTGTCGATGCCCTGGCGCACGGCGGTCCACGGAACCAAGTCGCGCGCCCAGATCCAGTACACGGTGCGCGTCTACCGCGACGCCGGCTTTCCGACCAGCCCCGACGAGAAATGGGTGCTGGAGTGGGAGGACCACGTCTCCTTCGTGGCGGAAGGCAAGGACGGCATCGGCCAGACCGCCTTCGACCGCTCGGGCGCCTTCCAGCTGCCGCTGCCCGTCCACTACGCGACGCCGATCCGGCGCTACCGCGTCGAGGCCCGCCTCGAGGCCCGCAACCAGCTCTCCTCCGTGCTGCTCGTGAAACCCTCGCAGGCCGAGGAGACGACCGTCGAGCGCACCTTCTTCGTCGCGCTGCGGCCCAAATGGAAGGAGAGCCGCCACCAGACCGACTCGCTCATCCGCGCCTTGCTGCTGGGATTCGGCCGCATCCGCGGACTTCGGGCCTGGCAGGAGTATGTCGAGGAGGCCCGGCGCGCCGGACTGTCTCCCGACTCGGCCGAGAAGTTCGACGGTTCCCGCGTCAGCTCGGTGCTGGAGCGGCTGGCGCGGCCCGGCAGCCGCCAGATTCCCGACCCCGAGCTGCGGCAGGTGGCCCAGAGCCTGGTCGACGAATCCCGCAAGCTGACGAGCACGCTCGACAAGGGCAGCCCGAAGATGAAGACGCCGCCGGGCAGCGGAGACTACACGTCAGTCGCGCGCGAACTCTCTTCGCGCGCCCGCGAGCTGGCCACGACCGACGTGCCGCGGCTGGCCTGCCTCCAGGCCTTCAACGGGATGGCCGCGGCGATCCGCCTGGACGAGGGCCTCGAGGCGCTCTCGGAGACGGCGGCCCGTGAGACTCGTTCGCTCCAGCAACTCTGGATGGTTCAGTCGGCCGTGGAACTGGCGACGGTGCTCTCCCGCTACGGCCAGGCGCTGGCCGACGAACGCAAGGGCATCACCGCGCTGGGGGGCGCCCTGGAGAAGCGGCTCGGCCGCGACTACAAGGCCAAGGCCTGGAAGAAGCTCGAAGAAAGCGAGCTTTATCGCAAGCACTTGCCGGCGAAGGCCCCGGGCAACCGGCGCCGCACGGCCGAACTGGTGCGCGCCGTCTACCAGGGGCTCTACTACTACCTGAAGGCCGAGCGGTACCGCGTGACGGTCCTGGCCAGCGCGGCCGAGACCGGCCTGGGCCCGGTGAAGGACCTGGAGAAGCTGGCGCTGCCGGACTTCGAGAACGAGGTGCCGGACTACCCGATCGACCTCCAGGTGCGCGCCGAGCGCTCGGCGGGACTGACCGAGTCGGGCGGGCTGGTCGAGTATCCGATGGTCTTCAGACACGCCGGCAACCGCCCCAGGGAGGTGCGCCTGCAGTACGCCTCGGTCGAGATGCCGCGCGGCTGGCACCGCAGCCTGACCGATGCCTCGTTCCTGCTGAAGCCCGGCCAGACGAAACGTGTCGTCTATGCCGTCGCGACCCCGAAGACGGCGCCCGCGCCCGACAACGTTCGCACGACGCTGCTGGCCTACTACTCCGACCAGCCGGCCAACGCGCACCACCTGGCGTTCTTGCCCCGGATGAGCGTGGAGGGCCGGCTGCTGGACGTCCTGACCTCCGACGGCTACGGCGGACGGGGCG
>CAZSVK010000412.1:0-5367 GCA_964610245.1 uncultured bacterium | reverse complement strand
CGACCGCGACAACCAGCCTCCGGACCCGCTGCTCGCGCTTGGCATCCCTTCACCCACCGCGAGCGTCGTCGCCACCTGGAACAACATCCGCGACAACGGCGCCGCCGGCACCGTGCTCGGCTCCCCCCGTCTCTACCGCTTCCCGCTCGACCCCTGCCCCGCGTGCCTCGGCTTCTCGAGCCCGCGCCTCGTCGCCACGACGCGCGCGACCTCCCCCTGGGCCACCGGCGTCAACCTCTACCGCGGCACCCGCCCGCCTTCGTCCGCGGTCTCGGCGCTCGCCGGCCTGACCGACCCGAAGACCCGGCTGGACGACGGGCTCTACTACTACCGCGTTCAGCCCGTCGACAAGATCGGGAACGAACAGACCGCCGGCAACACCACCGTCGCCGTACTGTTCGATACCACCCCCCCGGGCGAGAGCCGCCTCGACTGGAAAGTCGTCAGCGCCCCGCCGCTGGGGACCCTCCCGACCCGCCGGCTCACCACCGCCACCGGCGGCGTCACCTGGACCAACGAGCCCGCGCCCCGCTTCTCCTGGCGCGCGACCGATCTCGCCGTCGATTCGACCGTCTCGCCCGGTTCGGCCGGCGCCGGCGTGCGCGGCGCCAACTACACGCTCGTCAACGGCCTGGTGCCCCAGACCCCGTCCGCCGGGCCCGCCGTGCAGTTGGCGACCGGGCCGGTCAACCCCTTCCCGTACGGCTGGCAGGGGCCGGCCACTTCCGACTTCACGCTGCAGTTACCGGTACGGGCGCCCGCACCGCTCGACCGTGACGGTCCGAAGAGCTTCGCGACGCGGGCCATCGACCGGCTCTCCTTCGCGGGCGCGCAGGTGACGACGCAGTTCTACCTCGACGTCACGGGGCCGACGCTCGTGGCCGGCGCGCTCGGGCTATCGGTCGGGTACTTCAACGGGACGCCGACGACCTTCAAGCAGTCGATGTCGACCGGGAGCGCGGCCTGGGTGGAGGTGTCGCGGGCGCTGCCGCGCGTCCTCGGGGTCAACGATGTGCGGGCCGTCTTCGGCAAGACCAGCGGGGTCGGGGACCTGGAGGGCTTCAAGCTCTACCGCGGGGGAGCGCTCGTGGCCGACCTGGGCGACCTGACCGACAAGACCACCTTCACGCTCACCGAGACCGACGAGGGGATGCCGGATGTCACCGACCTCGTCTGGCAGAGCGTGACGACGCCGCTCTCGGGCACCTACGACGTGACGGCGGTCAGTTTCGCGCTCGCCAAGACCAGCGGCAACCCGTCCGATATCAAGATTCGAAACGTGGCGCTGCGGCCCGTCGGCGGCGGCGCCGACACGGTGCTTTCGGCCGGCGAGTTCCGGCTCACGGCCGACGCTCCCGAGACCAAGTTCTCAGTCGCCCAGGCCGAGGCCGCCTGGCTCGTCTACGAGCGGCAAGACCAGGTCTTCGGCCTGCGCTGCTCCAACTGCGACACCGATTACACCGTGCAGGTCAAGGGCACCCACTACGGCCACTGGTCGGCCGACCGGGCCCTCTACACCACGCGCACCATCATCCAGGCCGACCGCATCGACTATCGCCACCGCGCCCCCTACGCCAGCCCCGCCGCCTCCTACACGCTCTTCGTGAGGGGCAACCTCGACCAGGGTCTCTCCGCGGGCGCCGTCGTCCTCGATCCGGCCAACGTGCCGGTCATCGGCTCCGGCGCCACCGCCACCGGCCAACTGGTCTCCTTCCCCGGGATGGTGGTCGACAGCGTGCAGGTCAGCGGTAACTCCAGCGTGAAGGTGAAGAACCTGCGCCTGCGGCTGGCCGCCAACGGCAGCGTCAACTACACCGCGACCCCGGGGGCCTACACGGCTCTCCCGATGGCCATCACCCCCACCGGCGTCTGGGCCGACCAGCTCTACTACGACGTACAGAACAACACCGCCGCCAACCAGCGGCCCGCCTTCCGGCTCGTCGGCTCCTCGGTCGTCGCCCCCATCTTCACCCCGCCCGGCGGCAGCGCGGTCAGCGTCGGCGCGAACCTGCCGCCCACCAGCGCCCTGGCCCTGCGGGCCTACTGGAACCCGCTCCAGACCGCCTACGTCGACGGCGCGGGCGTGGGTCTCGAGAGCGCTCAGGCCGGCCGCTTCAGCTACACGTGGAACTCGACGGCCGGCAATCAGCCGCAGGACCTCTCGGCCGACCAGGTCGACCTCCCGCTGCCGCTGACCGCCACCTGCAACCTCTTCTACCTGGCCGGCCGCGACAAGCTCACCAACCTCGGCCCCTACGACTACCTCTTCGGCCTCTCGCTCGACAACGTCCCGCCGGTGCTGACCGACCTCTCGGTCTTCCGCGTCGATGCCGGCGGCCGCGAGACCGACATCACCTCGCTCGACGGCACCTGGATCTCGACCAACCGGGTCCGCTACCAGTTCGCCGGCACCGACACCTCCATCAGTTGCGGCACCTTCGCCGGCGTTCAGTTGCAGGGCTTCAGCTACTCCTTTGCCGAGACCGATGGCGATCCCGATGTGGACGTGCCGCCGGACCTCTCGAACGACCCGGTCGTCCCACCCGGCGGTCATTCCGCCGGCTCCGCCGCCGTCTCCACCTCCTGGTCGCGCGACGGTGGCCAGGGCCGCGTCTTCCGAGTGCTGCTCGTCGACCGCGCCGGCAACCCCAGTCCCGAACGCCAGTTCACGGTCAACGTCGATACCGAGCTTCCGGCCTCCTCCATCACCCCGCCCCCCATTGCGTTCGACCTCTCCTCGAGCCCCCGCACGCTCTTCGCCACGCACGTCGTCTCGGCCCGCCACACGCTGCTCTCGACCCACTTCACCGGCTCTCCGCCCGCCCTCCAGGTCGACGGCTTCTTCACCGAGACCGTCTCGACCCTCGACGCGGCCGCCGATCCGCAGCCCACTCCGGCCGACCTGCGTCTCTCCGCCACGAGCGGCTCGAGCTTCGCTCGCGTCACCGGCCTGGGCGGCAGCCCCCGCGGCCAGGGCACCCATCAGCCCTGGTTCCACATCTGGGTCGACCCGGCCCTGAACTCCGTGCCGCTCACCCTCGTGGCGAGCGCCACCGACCAGGCCGGCAACCACACCCTCTCCACCACCGTCGCCGTCTTCGTCGACACCATCCTCCCGAGCGCCATCACCGCCCTCGACAAGTTGAGCCCCACGAGCTTCGTCCAGGTCGCCTGGCCCACCGTCTTCGACCTCGACCCCGCCGACGGCGCCGGCCCCGACCCCTCCGGCCCGGGTCTCTACCGCGTCTACCGCTCCACCACCGCCGGGAGCCTGGGCTCGCTCGTCGCCACCACCGACCAGGCCCCCGCCTCTGCCGTCAACGTCTATCGCGGCACGCTCCCGCACCACTCCGCCACCTCGCTCGCCACCGACGGCCGCGCCGACGGCACCTACTGGTTCAGCGTGCACGCCGTCGACCTGCCCGGTAACGAGCGCCCCACCGGCAACACCACCGAGGCGGTGCGCTACGACACGACCGAGCCGGTGGCCGAAGGGCTCCGGTGGCGCCTGGCCAGCCCGACGCGCCTGGATGGCACGCCCGAGGGGACGGCCATCAGCCGGCTGACGACGGTGCCGGCAAGCGGCCTGGAGTGGACCAATGAGACAACGCCGACGTTCACCTGGCTCGGCCGCGACCCCGCCCGCCGCTCAGCCGTGGTCGACCCGGCCGTGGCCGGTTCCGGCGTGCTCGGCGCGAACTTCCTGCTCTCCGATTCGCTCGCTCCGCCGCCGGCTTCGACCTCCACCGCGGTGCTCGTCACGACCGGCGCGATCGTCGTCGCCGGCCCCGAGGGAACGCTCGGGCCCCTCGAATCGACCTTCGTGCTCTCGGGCGCGAGTTCGCCCCCCGTGCCGGCGCTCGGCGCCGACGGACCCAAGGGCCTGACGGTGCGCGTGGTCGACCATGTGGCGCTCGCGAGCATCCCCGGCACCGCCAACACCACCTCGTTCATGCTCGACACGAGCGGCCCTCGATGGAAGACCACCGCCGACTTCGCCGGCGTCATCCGCTTCGACAACGGCGCCTACGTCAATCTGCCCGGCACGCAGACCGGCAGCGACGACGGCCACTGGTCGGCCCGCACGCTCTCGATCGCGCCCGCGCTCTACACCAGCAGTGTGCTGTTCGAGGCGACGAGCAAGGCCACGGCGGTGCGCAAGGTGAGGCTGGCCAAGGGCGGAGTCGAACAGGCCGTGCCGCTCGTGCCCGCGCTCACGGCGGTGACGCGCCCCGTCTACGACAAGCGCGGCATCAATGACACCGCGGCCACCATCACCGTCGACCTGGCCGACACGCTGCTGGTCGAGAGCCTGGATGTCACGCTCACCTCGGGCGACCCACGGCTCAAGGCGGTGCGGCTGCTCGACTCCGGCGATAAAGCGCTGCACGAGAGCACCTGCGACCTGGCGGGCCCCGGAGCCTACCGCTTCGCCGTGCCCAGGGTGGAGGCCGACAAGGTGCAGTGGGTCATCCAGACCACGCAGAACATCAACCCGGTGACCTCCGGGGTCTCCATCAGGGGCTTTGCCGGCCAGCGCCTGGTGCAGGGCGGCAAGCTCAGGCTCGCCGTCGCGCCGGCCTTCGAGGCCGACGAACTGCGTTACGAGATGCAGGACGTGAGGGGCGGCGGCGCTTCGACGTTCGTTGCCACCGCCAGCGGCCGCCGGCCCGGCTCGCTCGGGCGTCCGCGGGCGCTCGTGAGCCTGGGCGAGACGCTCTCGCCCACCAACGCCTTCGGCATCCAGATCAACTTCGCCGATATCGGACAGGCGCTCAGCGACGGCGCCGGCGTCGGCACCTCCGACACCCAGCTCGGCCGCTGGAGCTACCGGTGGAACCTCGACGGCGCGGCGACCCCGGTGGCCACCTCCACGCCGAGCCTGTTCCTGCCGCTGCCGCAGGGCGTGCAGTGCGCCTCGCTCGAACTGGCGGGCCGCGACAAGCTCACCAATCTCGGCCCCTTCAAGCTCGTCTTCAGCATCTCGCTCGACACCATCTTGCCGGTGCAGAACCCCATTCTGGTGCTGCGGCCCGACCTGCCCGCGGCCGGGCAGGACATCACGAGCCTGGAGAACACCTGGCTCGCCACCAACGTCTTCATCTATCGCCTCACCGGCTCCGACACCGTCATCAAGTGTCTGGGCGACACCGAACACGTCCGCGGCTTCAGCTACACGCTCAACACCGGGCTTCCCGGCCTGCTCCCCGACAATCGCGTCGAGACGCCGCCCGTCTCGTCCTTCAACCTCGCGCAGAGCTGGGCGAAACCCGGCGGCTCCGAACGGCTCGTGCGCTCGCTCCTGGTCGACGAGGCCGGCAACCTCTCCAACGAGCGCACCTTCATCCTGCACGTCGACACCGAGTA
>CAZSVK010000411.1:1292-5383 GCA_964610245.1 uncultured bacterium | reverse complement strand
CGGCCGACCGGGCCGCGTTGACAAGCCTCTTCCCCGGGCCTATCTTTCACTCGTGCCCAGTTACCACATCTCGGGCCGTCCGCCGCCGCCGCGGGTCTTCGGCACCCTCGATCCCTCCGAACCGCTGCCTCCGGTCGCCCGGCCGGGCACCACCGCGCGCTCCCGGATGGTCACGCAGGTCATGCCCGCGGTCGGCCCCCCCGATCCGCACGAGCGCCGCCGCTGGCTCGTCCCGGGGCTGGCCGGCGTCGGCGTGCTGGCCGCGGTGACGGTGGCGGTGTTCCTGCGCGCCCCGCCGGTCCAGGAGCAGCGGCCGGCGACGGTCGCGGCCCCGGTCAAGCCTGCGCGCAGCAGCTTCTTCAGCCCCTCGCGTCCCGTCCTCGCCCAGAAGTCGTGGGAGTACGGCCGGGTCGGCACCTCTCCTCGACAGACGCTCCCCTCGCCCGCCGCGCTCGAAGCCTACCGCAACGAGATGGAGAAGCTGCCCGAGAAGCAGAAGGCGCTGCTCTCGTCGCTGCCGGCGGGCAAGTAGCGGGTCAACGGACCAGGGCCGTCCGGACGACCAGTTTCTCGATCCGGGCCGATAACCGCTGCAGCTCGGGTACCACGACGTCGAACCGGCAGACGACGTCGTTCTTCCCATCCTTCAACGCGAGCGGATCGAGAGGATGATAGAGCCAGCCATCCCCCGCGGGAGCGCCGGGGCGCCGGTAGAAGAGGCATCGGCCGAGGTCGGTCCTGGGATTCACGTCCACCTCGAGGAAGGCCCCGGGCAGGAGCGTCGGGCAGTACAGCGCCACCTCGGCCAAGTTCCCGAAATCCTCGCGCGAGAGGCTGAACTTGAACTTCCGCTTCTGCACGCAGGGACCGTCCAACGGCGCGAACCGCTCGATCGCCTTGTCCTTGAACTCGGCCTCGCCGGGCCCCACCGGAACGGGAACCTCCCGGAAGCCACCCGGCAGCGACGACCGCTCCGCGACCAGGAAGGGGGAAACCAGAAGCTGCTCCAATCCGCTGCGGAACGGGATCTCGAGGACCTGGCAGAACTGCTCGAGCTCGAGCAGATCCTTGACGCCCTCCGTGACGCGCCCCAGCATGCCGCGCTCCCTGGCCGAGGCGGTGCCGAGCATTCGCACGACCGCGGCGAGCTGCTTGCGGTAGCCGATCCGCTCGAGCTTGTTCGCGACCATCGCCGCCGTCTCCTTCGGCCGTCGCGTGTAGGGCTCCAAGTAGAAGATCTGGTCCGGCAGCTTGTCCAGCTCGAGCGAGCTGAGCGAACGGTCGAGCCCTCCGAACACGCTCAAGGTCGAGGCGAGCAGGACGGGCGGCAGCTTGCAGGCGGCCTTCCCGGCGGTCAGCGTCAGCTCGAGCGCGTAGGTCGTCATCGGGTCGAGGTTCGAGAAGTCGAGCCGATGGTCCCGGCGTAACTGCAACGTTCGCGGCGGCTCGCGACGGCCGTCGGCGTAACACATCACCACCTGGCCCGAGCAGGGCACGTCGCACGAGAAGCTCACCGTGCAGGTCGTCAGCCCCTGAGCCACCCGGGCGACGACGGTGCGGAAACGGGGCACAGTCAGCGCCGTCTCGTCGGAGAGCGTCCCATCCGGAAAGGCCACTCGCACCGGCACTCGCGCCCCCTCCTCCAGTCCGTCGACCTCGACGGCGTGGCGCGTGGTCGGTTCGCCCCCGCCGCAGGAGCGCGCGCCGACGACGACGGTCGACCGATAGGCCGCCAGGCTCTCCCACAGGATGGTGTTGCCGCCGGTGGCCACGTCGGCCCGCAGGTCTAACGGGGCGTGATCTTCCCGCAGGTTGCACGGCCGGCCCTCGCCGGTGCCTCGCATCGCCACCAGGCCTCCGGCGATCAGCACGGCGCCGAACACGGCCCCCGCGAGCCAGCGTTTCCACGGCCGCCGGGCCTGCGCGCGCTGACGTCCCGAGGGGGTCTCGGACGGCGACAGCCGTTGCGAGGGCATCCCGGCCCGCGAGGTGCGGCCCGGCTGCAACGCCTCGCGCAGCGCCTGGCTCGTGACGATGCGAGCGTCGGCGCGGTGGGCCAGGCATCCGTTGACCGCCGAACGCAGGTAGCCGGGCGCCTCGGGCATGACCGATTCGAGGGTGTCCGGGCCGACGTAGAGCTTCTGGCGGATCAGCTCCTCGCCGGAGCGCGTCGCGAACGGGAACTTGCCCGTGAGCAGGTAGAAGAGCACGACCCCGGCGGCGTAGATGTCCCACTCGGGGGACACCGGCTGGCCCTCGAGCTGCTCGGGCGACATGAACACCGGCGTTCCGACGGTGAATCCCTCGGCGGTGAGCGACAGGTCGTGGGCGGTGGACTTGGCCAGGCCGAAGTCGATGAGCTTCACCCGCCGTCCGCCGACGAGGAAGATGTTCTCCGGTTTCAGATCGCGATGGACGACGCCGTTGGCGTGCAGGTAGTCGAGCCCGTCGAGAAGTTGGAGGACATACTGAACCGCCTCCGCCGGCCGCGGGTCGCGCTTCTTGCGGACCTCGGCCAGCGTCTCGCCGTCGACGTACTCGGTCGCTATGTAGGGCACCGCCCCGGCCATGCCGGCGTCGAAGAGCGTGACCACGTTGACGTGCGACAGCCGGGACATGATGCGCGCCTCCTCCTGGAAGCGTCGCGCCGCGTCGAGGTTGCGGAAGGCGCTGGGGCGCATCACCTTGACCGCCACCCGCCGGTTCAGCGCGCGCTGGAGCGCCTCGTAGACGTGTCCCATCGCCCCGCTGCCCAGCAGGCGCACGATCTCGTAGCGCTCGGCCAGCTCCGGCGGAAACTGGGGCAGACCGGCGGGGGCGGGCGGAGGAACGTCGGGCGGGGTCATCGAAAGCGGGGGGAGCGCGAGGTCGCCCCGAGTCTACACCCGGAAGGAGCGGAGCCCGGGGGCGCCGGGACCGCTGGCACCGGGCCCGTCGCGGGCAGTAGGATCGGGCTGGAGAACCCGATGAACACGGCCCGCCACAGATACCGGCTGATCGAGCACACCGCCGACATGGGAGTGCTGGTCCACGGCCCGACGCTCGCCGACGCGCTGGCGGATGCCGCCTTCGCGTTGACCGATCTGATGGTCGACGCCCGGGAGGTGCGCGGGGAGCGCTCTCTCGTCGTGAGTCTGCGGGAGGATTCGCCCGAACGTCTGCTCGTGCGCTGGCTGACGGAACTGCTCTACCTCTTCGAGACCCGCCACTTCCTGGGCGCCGGCTTCGCGATATCCTGTCCCGACCCGGCCGGCCTGGAGGCCACGATCTCGGGCGAGGAGTTCGACGCCGGGCGTCACCACTTCAAGTGCGAGGTCAAGGCGGTGACCTATCACCGCCTGAAGGTCGAGCCGACCCCGCGCGGCTGGAGGGCCTTCTTCATCGTCGATCTGTAGCGGAGGCGCCGCCCGCCCGCGAACCCGTACCCGGAGAGGAGACCGATGGAACTGCACGAACTGAAGCTGACCCGGCTGACGCCCTGCTGCTGGGAAATCGAGCAGGTCGGCGAGATGCGCGTGCCCGGGAGGGTCTTCGCCAGTGACGCGATGATGGAGACGCTCAAGAGCGACGCCGCTCTGCTCCAGGTGGCCAACGTCGCCCACCTGCGGGGCATCGTGAAGTACTCGCTCGCGCTCCCGGACATCCACTGGGGCTACGGCTTTCCGATCGGCGGCGTGGCGGCCACCGACCCGCTCGAAGGGGGCGTCGTCTCTCCGGGCGGGGTGGGCTACGACATCAACTGCGGGGTGCGGCTGGCGACCACCAACCTGCTCTTCCGGGACATCTCGCATCGCCTCAAGGATCTGGTCACCGCCCTCTACCAGACCATCCCGGCCGGCGTCGGCTCCTCGGGCGCGGTCAAGAAGCTCTCGCGCCGCGACCTGGACGAGGTGCTCGGCACCGGCTGCCGCTGGCTCGTGAAGAAGGGGCTGGCGACACCGGAGGATCTGGACTTCACGGAAGAGAACGGGGCGCTGGATCGACTCGCCAGACAGCAGACGCTCGTTTCGCGCCGCGAACTTGCCTCGCGGTTCCCGACTCCCTCCGATCTTGCCGTCCTTCCAGCCTATGTGGATGCCGTGCGTGCGTGT
>CAZSVK010000411.1:0-1282 GCA_964610245.1 uncultured bacterium | reverse complement strand
CTCCACGGAAGAAGCCGGGGCGCGCGCGCTGGCCGACCCCTGCAAGGGGAGCGACCGCGCGAAGGAGCGAGGCGCCGATCAGCTGGGCACGCTCGGCAGCGGCAATCACTTCATCGAGCTGGAGGTGGTGGATCAGGTCTTCGATCCGCCCGCGGCCAGGCGGCTCGGCCTGGAGACCGGCACGCTGGCGCTGACGATCCACAGCGGCTCGCGCGGGCTGGGTTATCAGGTCTGCGACGACTACCTGCACACGATGGACTCGGCGCTGCGCAAGTATCACATCCCCCTTCCCGACCGGCAGCTCGCCTGCGCCCCCATCGAGTCGCCCGAGGGTCAGGACTATCTCGCCGCGATGTCGGCGGCGGCCAATTACGCCTGGGCGAACCGGCAGACCATGATGGTCCTCGCCCGCGACACGCTCCAGCGGACGCTGGGAATCAGCCCTTCCGAGCTGGGTTTCCGGCTGGTCTACGACGTGTGTCATAACGTCGCCAAGATGGAGACGCACGTCGTGGACGGCCAGACCCGCGAGCTGTGCGTTCACCGCAAGGGAGCGACGCGCTCGCTGCCGGCGGGCCACCCGCTGGTGCCCGAGGCCTATCGCGACCTGGGCCAGCCTGTGCTGGTGCCGGGCGACATGGGCCGGGCCAGCTACGTCTGCCTGGGCGGCAGCCGCGCGCTGGAGGAGACCTTCGGCTCGAGCTGTCACGGGGCCGGCCGCGTCAAGAGCCGCAACCAGGCGGTCAAGGAAGCGCGTGGCCGCTCCATCGTGCGCGAACTGGCGGCCAAGGGGGTGCAGGTGATGGCGCGCGCCTACAGCACCCTCGCCGAGGAGATGCCCGAGGCTTACAAGGATGTGACGCAGGTGGTGGACGTGATGCACGACGCCGGCGTCAGCATGAAGGTCGCCCGGCTACGGCCGGTGGGATGCGTCAAGGGATGAGCGGGCGACGACGGAGTGTGCGGGCCCTCCGGATTCCGGTCGTGCTGCTGGCCGTGGCCTCTCTCTTCCTCGTTTCCGCGGCAGCAGCCGAGCCTGCCCCGCGCGCCGACGCCGGCCAAGGCTCCGCCGCGCAGCTCGCCGCGGCGCTGCGGCGACAGCCCACCGAGCCGCGCGGCTGGGTCGCCCTGGGGCGCGTGAGGGCGCGCGAGGGTCAGCCGTCCGAGGCGGCGGAGTATCTCGAACAGGCCCTCAAACTCGGCTCCCGGGAGCCCGGACTGAGGGTCGAGCTGGCGGAGCTGTATCGCAAGACGGGCCAGGGCCCAAGGGCGGCCGGCCTGC
>CAZSVK010000410.1:3696-5410 GCA_964610245.1 uncultured bacterium | reverse complement strand
GAGAGCCTTCATCTTACCGCCGAGGAACCGGAACGCTTCGGCGCGATCGGTCTGCGTCTCGGTAACCTCGCGCTGCTTGCCGAACAGGGGCTTCTTGATCACCCGGACGTCACGGTACGAGAGGTTCTCGAACGAGTAGTACTTCTGCGAGAGCACCGCGGGGATGAACAGGTTCTCCAGATGCTTGCCGGCCTTCTCGTCGACGTAGCCCACGGGCTTCTCGCCCTTGCGGTAGACGTCCAGACCGGTGCCGATCGTGAGGATCGTGCGCTGCCGCACGCGGCCCAGCTCGGGACCGGTCTCGTTGCCCTGCTGGTAGATGATCTTGCCGGCCACATCGAGCGTGAGGTCTTTCCAGTTCGGGGCCCCCGTCAGCCTTGCGGAAGGAGTAGACGCCGCCCAGCGACTGGATGGCGCCCTGGGTCAGGACGCCGAGCATCTGGCGTTTGCCGCTCTCGGTCAGCCACATCGTCGTGCGGGCGCCGATGAGGCGGAAGTTGCTGTCCAGTTCGAGCAGCGGATAGTCGATGCCGGGCTGCGGAACTGCCGAGGCGGCGGGGCGAGGGGCATCCCTGCGCTCCAGGTCTCGGTACGGATCGGCCTGGGCCAGCAGCAGCCCGGGCGCCATCGACAACGCGACGAGGAAAAGCGAAACGGCCAGCAGGGCAGGACGTGTCATGCGAATCACCACTCTGTTTGTATCGTGCGAAGGCCGGCGCCGGAGGGCGCCGTGCTCCCATCCATTGTAACACCGGCGCTTGCGAGCGGATAGCCGTCCTCGCGCGCGGCATGCCCGCCGCATCGCCCGGTGCGATCCCGTATACTGTCGGGGTTCGACCCGGCGGTGTCCACCGCCCACGTCTGGACCGATCCCGCAAGGAGAACCGACCCGTCATGGCAAATCTTCCAGTGAGCAATGTGAAGCGACTCTTGACCGAGAAGGCGGGCGACATCCGCGTCTCCGCCGAGGCGGTGTTGCACGCCATCGAGACGGCCGAGGAGTTTCTCGGCAAGCTCGGAGAGAGGGCCGGGAGCATCGCCCGCGGCCACGGCCGCAAGACCATCATGCCCGAGGACATCGAAGCCGCCCGCCGGATGATGTTTTGAACGCTCGCGTCGTGTCGCGCCGATTGCTGGTCTGCGCCCTCGTTGCGCTGGCGGTCCCTGTCCTGTCGGCCGCCGCGCCCGAGAGCCTATCCAAGAACTCTGGCCGTGACGAGGCCCTGCAGCCGGCCGCAGTAGGCCGGGGTTCTTGGACAGGCTCCAAGACGCAGGTTCACACCGTCGAGGTGGTCGACGCGGTGACCGGCCGCGGGGTGCCCCTGGTCGAGCTGACAACCGTCTCCGGCGTCCGCTTCGTGACCGACAGCGCCGGTTTGGTGGCGCTTTCCGAGCCTGAGCTGATGGGGCGCGAGGTCTGGCTCGAGGTGCGGTCCCACGGCTATCGCTTTCCGCTCGAGAGCTACGGGTTCCGCGGGGCCGCCGTGCGACCGGTGCCCGGTGGGACCACCCGCCTGCACCTGGAGCGCCTGCAGGTCGCCGAGCGGCTCTACCGGGTGACGGGGGAGGGGATCTACCGCGACTCGGTGATGGCCGGCCTGGTGCCGCCCACCCCGGAGGAAGCTGTGCGGACCCTGACCACGCTCGTCGGGATCTACCGCCGCGGCCTCTGCGCGCCGCTCCCGCTGACCCCGAAGTCCTCCTGCGCCTACGC
>CAZSVK010000410.1:0-3686 GCA_964610245.1 uncultured bacterium | reverse complement strand
TGGCCGGCCGCCCCGTGCCGCTGCGCCAGCCGCTGCTCGACGCGCAAGTTACCGGTCAAGATTCCGTGCAGGTCGCGCCCTACCAGGGGCGCCTCTTCTGGGTCTGGGGCGACACCAACCGGCAATCCTTCCCGCTCGGCAATTTCGCCGTCTCCGCCGCCACCTCCGAGCGGCCGGGCCTCGGCGGCCTGGCCCCGTCCGCAGGGATCGACCTCGACTACTTCACCGCCTCCAGCGGTTTCTCTCGCCGGATGTGCCCGATGCCGGGCAACCTCGTGGTCTGGCTCGACGGCCTGGCCTCGGTCCGAGACCGCTCCGGTCGCGAGCACTTGCTCGCGCGCTACATGCGCCCGCGCGCGCTCGAGGACGACTGCGAACGGGGCCTCGTCGCGTTCGACGATCGGCTCGAGACCTTCCTGCCGGTGCGCCGGTTTCGCAAACCGACGAACCTGTTCACGAAGAACTACGCTCTCTCCCATGCCTTCCGGGCCGAGGTGGATGGCAAACGCTATCTTTACTTTGCGATGCCCTTCCCGGTGGTGCGTGTGCTCGACACGTGGGAGGATGCGACTGAACCTTCGCATTACGAGGCCTTCACCTGTCTTGCCCAGGGTGCCCGCTACGAGGGCGCCTCGACCCGCCTCGATCGCGACGCCGCCGGCCGCCTCCGCTACGGCTGGAAGCGCGACACCTCGCCCGTCGGCCGGGTGGAACTCGAAGAGCTGGTCGCCGCGGGCCGCGTCCGGCCTGACGAGGCTGCCTGGCAGCTCCGTGACGTCGAGACCGGGAAGCCGTTCAAGGGCCACTCCGGCTCCGTCCACTGGAACGCCCACCGGCGCCGCTGGGTGATGATCGTCGAGGAGGCCGGAGGGACCTCTGCCCTGGGTGAGATCTGGTTCTGCGAGGCCGACACGCCCACCGGACCGTGGGTCTTCGCGCGCAAGATCGTGACGCACGATCGCTATTCGTTCTACAACCCCGCGCACCATCCGTTCTTCGACGAGGAAGACGGCCGCCGCATCTACTTCGAAGGCACCTACGTCAACACCTTCTCCGGCAATCCCGACCGCACGCCCCGCTACGACTACAATCAGGTCATGTACCGGCTCGACCTCGACGACCCGAGGCTCGAGCTGCCCGCTCCCGTCTACTCCGTCGCCGGCGGTTCCGGTCCCTTGCAGCTGATGATGGCTCCCGAGGTCGAGACAGCTCGCGCCTGGCCGCGCGTGACCCGCATCGCCTTCTTCGCGCTGCCCCGCGAGTGGCGCGCCGCCGGCGGTTCGCCTGCCGCGTCCGTGCGCCGCTGGCCCAGCCCGCTCGACGTGCTGCCGCTCGACGCGGCCCGCCCCTGCCCCGAGGAGGCGCCATGAGCCACGAAGTCGCCCGAGCTACTACTGCCTCCAGGGCTGCGGCATCGCGCGATGAACTCACGCTGTGGCCCGGGCAGATCATCACAGAGACACAGAGACACAGCGGCACAGAGGGAAAACTGCTTTCAAGCGGGTCCTCCGTGTCTCTGTGTCTCTGTGCCTCTGTGATAAGTCCTCGTCCTGGATTGCGGGCGCCGGCCCCCGTCTCCCTCGCCTGCGCCCACGACTGGCTGCGGGCCGATCCGCTCTGGTCGCTCGCCGGACCGGCCCTCGCCTCCGCGCTGGTGCGCTCCGCGGCCGCCCTGGCCCGCGTTCGTTTCCAGGATCTCGACAACCTGCTCGCCTGGCCCGGCGGCAGGGACGAGTGGCTGAAGGCCCCCGCCTATCCCAGCGGCTGCTCGGTTGGCGGCGGAGTAGCCCGCATTCCCCGGGAAGGCCGCCTCGGACGCGATCGCGTGACCGAGCACAACCGCCATTTCCTGCGCGCCGTCGTCGACGTCACGAGCGAGGGTTCGGCCGCCGGCTACGACTCCCACGGCATCTCGCTGGCGTTACTCGACCTGCCGACGGGGCGCGTCGAGATCGTCGGGGCCAAGACCTCCGGCGACATCGACGAGCGGGGCTATCTCACCGTCGCCCAGCTCCTGCGCCGCAGGCCCGGTCTCGAGCAGGGCACCTGCCTGGTGCTCGTCGCGGGCGCCCAGACCCGCGCCGCCACGCAGGGCGACAACATGTACAGCTCGGCCAACGCCCACCTGCACGTCGAGCGGATGACCCGCGAGGTCCTCGACCCGGTGCTGTCCCCCGCCGAGCTTGCGCGAGTTCGAACGGCCCATCCGCTGGTGGTCGACGCCGACGGCCCCTTCCACGTCGGGCATAACGGTGACGTCAACAGCAAGATCCGCTGGGAGCGGTACTTCCTCGAAAAGGGGTTTCAGAACGACGCCGATAGCGACTCCAAGGAGATCCCGCGCATCCAGCGGATTCTCTTCGAGTGCTTGATGGCCGACCGCATCCTCGGCGGAGAGCGCTGCCTCACCTGGCTGCTGGAGGATCTGTGCGCCGGACGGGTGCTGCAGGAGCAGTCGGTGCTGGAAGAGCGCGGCCGGCTGGTCGAACGGCCCGCCTGCGCCCAGCGCGAGGCGCTGCTGGAGTTGGCCCGCAACCTGCGCGAGGCCGGCGCCTCGCTCGTCACCGTCGCCGGCGCCCTGGCCGCCCGGCTCATCAGCTTCGTCGACCCGACGTCGGTCTACGTCTTCGAGACGCTCACCGCCGTGCGGGATCGGGAGGATTCGCCGCTGCCGGTGACCACGCTGGTGCGGGGCCCGAAGGCCGGCGGGATGGTGCTCTATCGCGACGCCGACGACCCGCACATGCCGCTCAAGTTCGCGAGCAGCCTGGCCAACCTGCGCGCTCAGATCGGCCGTTACCAGGACGAGCGGCACGAGCAGATGGCGGTCGACTACATCACGACCGGCGCCACGGTGGCCATCCGCGAGGGCGAGGTCGAGTATCACTCGCTCGAGGACTGGCAGATGGCCGAGCTGACCGCCGACCCCGAGAACCCCTCCGAGCCGGTCCTGCGGTTCTTCGACCTGCTCACCGGCGAGCGCCTGTCGCCGGCTCCGGTGCGCTCGCCGATCATCGACTATCGCCTGCGCGGCCAGGAGCGCGCCGCCACGCTCAAGGCCACCGGCGAGTTTGCCGGCCGCTCGCGCGTCGAGCGCGCGATCGTCTACGACACGGTGCTCGGCGAGATCGTCAGCGGTCCCACGCCGATCCTTCGCAAGCAGATCAAGAGCTTCGCCACGGAGGAGCCGGTCTCCTACGCCGTCGACAACCAGTACGGCGCCGAGATCCTCCTGTCGTTCGTCACCCTCCTGCGGAACACCCGGCAGCTCTTCGAGGGGCGGTTCGACCCGCACGGTCGTCTGCAGTCCGAGCTGGCCCTGCGCCCCTCCGCGCTCTTCCGGCTCGAGGACGGGCACTTGACCCACACCGAGCTGCTTGGCTTCCTGCGCCGCATCGACTCGATCGTGGGGCTGGGAGAGGGAACCAGCCGGAACGTGCTCGGGATGGCCTTCGCGGCTGCGCAGTTCGAGGGGCTCAACGCGGTCGGCACCACGGCGCTGGAGTCGAACCTGGCCCGGATGCAGGGCCCGCACGTCGGACCCGACACGCTGCTCGCCTTCGTCTCGAACAGTGGCGGCACGAAGCCGGTGGTCGCCCTGGCGGGCGAGACGCTCGAACGCATCGGCAGCCGCTGGAAGGAAGGCCCTTACGTCTGGGCCGTCACCAACCTGGTCACCAGCGAGC
>CAZSVK010000409.1:0-5417 GCA_964610245.1 uncultured bacterium | reverse complement strand
CGGAAAAGTGAAACCCCGGAGGGCGCGTGGCCCCCCGGGGAAGATCGATCTCGAAGCCAGGCGCGTCAGAAGATTGCCGGGCCGAGCAGCTGGGCCGCGATGGCGCCGACGTAGGTGCGCGAGACATCGCGGTAGAGCGTGAGAGGCGCGCTCCAGCACCCGTTCTTGTCGACGGCCCGGCGGATGTTCGGGAACAGCTTGGCCCAGCCGTCGGCGGCGCGAGAGGCCTTCCAGCTCAGCGGGCGCCCGTAGTCGTAGTTGGTATAGACCAGCAGATCGCCGGCCGACTGCAGCTCGATGTACTTGCTGGAGTTATCGAACTTCTCGGGGAAGAAGCTCTTCAGGTCGGCGGGCGGGTTGCTGAGGAACCCGGGCAGGTCGACGTCGATCGAGGCGCCTCCGACGTAATCGGTGAGCGTGGCCGGGCCGGCGACCAGGGCGCGCAGCTGCGGCGCGAACTTCTGCTCGTACTCGCGGTAGGTGGCCTGCACCGGGCGCAGCAGCGTCATCCGGCTGTCGTTGTCGCCCGCGGTGGCCTGGAAGAAGCCGGTCATCCCCTTGTCGTACCACTCGACCGACTTGCGCAGGTCGGCCAGCGCCAGGGCGCACTGCTCACCCGACTTGAGCGTCCAGAGCCGCTTGTACTTCTCGAGGACCTGGAAGCGCTGGCTGGCGGGCGTGCCGGCGCGCGGCTTGTTGCCCATGCTGAGCTTCTCGGCGAAGAACCCCTTGATGATGGTGTTGCTCAGCTCGTTGGTGGCGTCGGAATAGTCATCCATGTTGTAGGCGCACGCCGCGTGCAGCGCGGCCCGGGCCCCGTACAGATAGGCGAGGTACTGATGGACCTCGGGGGCGCCGAACCAGCGGTAGGCGCTCTCCATCTGGGCGACGGGGAAGGGGCGCTCGGCCTTCAGGAAGACCTCCATGTTCAGGCTCTCGCGGAAGTTCTCGGGCAGGGAGGCGGCGACCTTCTCGACGATGGCGATGCTGTGGTCGAGGGTCGGGATGAAGCTGGTCACGAGCCAGGACTGCAGGTCGCTGACCTTGGCGAACTCGACCTGGGTGCGCTCGCCGTAGCTCATCGGGAAGGTGACGAAATCGAAGAGCGCCCGGCCGTTGGCGCCGGACATCACGTCGAGCGACTGCTTGAGCCCGCGCAGGGAGTTGATGGCCATCGAGTGCAGCACGAACGACTCGCCGACCATCGGGCGGATGCGATAGGTGATACCGCGCAGGTGAACCAGCGGCAGCAGGGCGGAGGCGTAGAGCTGGGCCTTGACGTTGTCTCCCAGGTTCGCCATCACGGGCGACCCGTCCTTGTCGGCGCCGGCGTTGAGGTGCTTCATCAACACGTCGATCGACATCGGCATGCGATAGGGGCGGGCACTGGCGGGATCCTTCAGATAGTTGTCACGCTCGGCCGACACGAAAGTCTTGAACTTCTCGAGCGCCGCGCCGGCGGGGGCGTCCTTGGGATAGGCCTCCTGCAGGTAGTCGACGACCGCCCCGTACAGGTCGTAGACGTTCTGCGTCTTGAGCAGGGGGGCGTCCATCTTGGAGTCGGTGAAGGCGTTGGGGACGTAGCCGGCGCGCTGCGAGACTGCCGGCTGGGCCTCATCGGCATCCTTGTCCTGGGCGGCTGCCGGTGGCGACGCCATGCAGATCAAGCAGAGCGCCAGAACAACCAGAAGAACGGATCGTGCGGTGACGTTGAGTGTCATGGTTCCTCCCTCTCGGGCTCCCGGGTTCACAGGCCAGTTTCGAAGAGATCGGTGGGCGTGGGATTCCTGGGGGATTCAGCCCTACAAACGTACGCTGGCACTCGAGAACCCGAGTTCGCCGGCGCGCTTGCCTATGGCCAGGACCTTGGCGGTCTCCAGGGACCCACGCGAGTAATTCTCGTGGCGTCCGTCCAGCCCCAGGACGATGGTTTCAGCCAGGCAACCGTAAATGGATGACGTCAATTCTAGCAAGTGTAGTTGTGGAATCACAACCGGAGTCGATACCTGGCCGACCTGGAAGCACAGCAATCCCGGATGTCCGGCCGCCTCCGCCGCCGTGAGAGCCGGTGGCATCGCCAGGTCCAGCACGACGGTTCCGGGGCAGAGCGCCGACAGCTCCAGCTTGAAGCCGGGATTGCTGGTCGCCGCCAGCAGGACCGACGGTTTCGCGCCGAAATCCCGCAGCTTGTCGCCCAGCAGCAGCTGGCCGGCGACCCCCGGGCGGGCCAGCAACTCGCTTCTCGCGCGCGCCAGCAACTGGGCCCGAAGCGGATTGGCCGGGTTGCCGAAGATGGTGACCTCGAACCCGTCTCGCAGCAGCAACTCGACGACCGCCTGCCCGATGTTGCCGTAGCCGCCCAGCACGCCGATCGGCGGCTTCTCTCCGCCGTGATGGACCCGGATGGCCTCCAGGACCGACTCGTACGCGGCGAACGCCGTCAGCGAGTTCCCCGTCGTGACGGCGATGCCCAGCTCGGGCAGAGCGAGACCGTCGCGGGCTACCACCGACAGCAAGCCGCCCAGGCCCACCAGCCGCGCTCCGCGCTCCCGGGCCTGCAGAATCATCGTCTGGATCTCGTCGAGCCAGATGCCGCGTCCCACCCGCGCCATCTCTTGAGGCAACAGGGGGCTGGCCAGGACATGAACCTGCAGCGGGCCGACCCGGAAGTCGTGCCAGGAGACCGGCCCGATGACGCCCTGCAGATTCCGGGCGACGTGCTCCCGCTGTTCGGGCGCCAGCGAATCGAAGCTCGTGTCGAAGTTCGACAGATAGTCGACCGAGTTCGGATGGACCAGGAAGGCCACGGGCGCCGGGCTTTCTTGGACCACGGGCGTGGGACTCTCCGGTTCGGCGAGAGGCCGGGCCTGTTCCTCGAGCTGATGCTTGCGTACCCAGGCCAGATCGACGCGGAGCGTCTTGTCGACCAGGTACCGCAGGACGCGCGGCACGTTGCCTTCCCTGAAAGTCTCCAGGAAACTCTCCAGCGCCTCGAGGGTACGGCCGGCCTGTTCCTCGGTCACGACCAGCGATGGCGTCACCCGGAGCGTGTTGTGGGTATTCAAAGTCGTCGCGAGACAGACGTGGTGCTCGTGCCGGACATAGGCGACCGCGGCCGGCAGCAGACCGAACATCCGGATCAGCTCGCGCAGGAATCGCGAGCCGGACGGAGGCTGCGGCTGGAACTCCAGGCCGAGCAGCAGCCCGTCCCCCCGCGCCTCCGCGACCAGCTCGGGAAACCGGTTCGCCAGCTCGCGCAGCCCTTCCAGCAAGGCCGCCCCGCGCGCGCGCACCGCGGAGAGCAGCGACTCGTCGAGCCGGTCGAGCACCCTCGGAATGAGTGTCATCGCCAGGCCGTTTCCCCCGAAAGTGGAGCTGTGGTAGAGCCCGAGCGAGGGCTCCCAGACTCCCCGGAAGAGGCAGCACCCGGCCGGAATCAGCCCGCCCGTCAGCCCCTTCGAGAGCAGCAACAGGTCGGGTTCGACCCCGTGCGAGAGCGCCCGCGAAAGATGGCCGCACCGCCCGAGGCCGGTCTGAATCTCATCGACGACCAGGAGCGTGCCCTCGCGCCGGCACAGCGCGCGCAGTCCGAGCAGGAACTCGCGGCTGGCGGGCACCACGCCCCCTTCGCCCAGCACCGGCTCGACGAGGACGCAGGCAAACTTGCCCGGATGCTCCGCGAACGCCCGCTCGACCGCGGGAAGGTCATCGTAATCACAGAGCACCGAGGCGCCGTCGTAGGAGGTCGCGAAGACCTCGCGGAAGCGGCGGTTGCCGGTAGCTCGGAGCGCGTCGCCGGTGGTGCCGTGAAAAGAACTCCAGAACGACAGCACCTTGTGGCGCCCGGTCAGCAACCGCGCGCTCTTGATGGCCAGGTTGGCCGTCTCGGCGCCGCCGCTGGTGAAGATGGCGCGCTGAGCGCCGAAGACCGAGCAGAGCCGTTCGGCGGCCTGGGCCTCGCTCGTGCTGGGGTTCCCCTTGCAGAGGTTGGGCGAGCCCGCGTCCAGGAAGGCCCGCACCGCGTCGACCAGGAACGGCGGATTGTGCCCGAAGGCCAGCGCGCCGTAGCTCGCGGTCATGTCGAGAAACTCGGTCCCCTCTTCCGACCAGCACGAGAGCCCGGCGGCGCGGACGAACGGCTCGGTGATCCCGAGCTGGGTCATCAAGGTTCCGAGTTCGCGATTGGCGTGGGCCGGAGTGGGCTGCATGGAAGGTCCCGAGCGAAAAGATGGTACTCCTTCGCCGTGTCGAATCGATAGCTGGACATCAACCGGTGCATCCGTTCGTTCTCCGTGTCGACGTAGGAGAGTTCGGCATTGCGATAGCCGAGGCGCGCGGCCGTCGAGGCCAGACTATCCATCAACACCCGCGACAGGCCCCGCCCGCGGAACTCCTCCAGGATGGCCAGCGTGAGGACCCGGCACTCCCGGGCCTTCTTCCGGAAGACGGCCCAGAGCAGCAACGGCGTCTTCAAGAACTCGGGGTAGTTCCGGATGGAATGCAGGTAGCGGTTGATGTCCGGCATGCAAAGCGTGAACCCCACCGGCCGGCCCTCGCTCTCGGCGATGCGCACCAGCTCGGGATGGCCGAGCTTGATCAGGTTCGCGACCAGGACCCGGCCCTCTTCGCGGCCGAGCGGAGTGAATCCCCAGTTGCCCGCGAAGGCCGCGTTGTAGACCTCCAGCAACGGAGCGATCTCCTCCTGGGCCCGATCCAGACGAAACGCGCGCACCGTGATGCCGGGCAGCGAGAGCTTGTACGAGGTGACCGTCTCGAGGTCGGTCGAGATGTGATAGCGGTAGGTGATGAAGCGGCGGATCGACTTCAAACCGGCCTGCTCGAGCAAACGGGCGTAGTAGGGCGGGTTGTAGGGCATCAACACCGAGGGTGGCGTGTCGTGGCCGCTGGTCAACAGGCCGACCTCGTCGTGCATCGAGAAGAAGAAGGGGCCCTCCATCCGGGTCGCGCCCCTCGCCGAGAGCCAGTCTCCCGCGGCCTGCACCAGCGCGCTCGCGATGGCCGGATCGTCGGCCGAATCGAACACGCCGAAGCGCCCGAGTTGCGAGGCCGCCCGCGGCACGAAGGCCGTGATGCGCCCCTGGACCCGGCCGTTCGACTCGTAAACAAAGGTCTGGCCCTCGTGCGTTCGCCAGAACGGCTCGTGCTCGCGATCGAAGCGCGAAAGCTCGAGCCAGGCCGGAGGGGCATGCCAGCCCGGCAGGTCGCGATAGTACGCCCCGCGAATCTCCTCGAGGGCCCGGCGAAACTCGGCCGGCGCGGATATGGGACGGATGTGCTCCAAGGATTCCGGTCGTTCGAATGAGAGCTTGGCTGCAGCGAGCCACGAAGCGCCGCGAAGTGTAGGGGTGCGCGCGCAGAAGGTGGGGAGCCGCTCCGGTTCGAGTTCTGCCGGGGAC
>CAZSVK010000408.1:4510-5442 GCA_964610245.1 uncultured bacterium | reverse complement strand
CCGACTCACACCGGTCAGTGCCGGGTGCAGGGTCAGGCACTGGCAGGAGTGCATCGAAAGCAAGGCTGTCAAACGGGAGTCGTTGGGGCTGTTCCGCTGAGTGGTTTGGACCACTCATTCTGTAACAGGCTCTTACTTGACGACGATGTAGAACCCGCAGTCCTTCACGTCGGCGTTGCACCACTGGAAGAACGCCAGCGTGTTGCGGCAGGGGTCGACGACGAGCGCGACCTGCCAGGGCAGGTCGAAGAAGTTGTCCTGGATGAAGCGATCGTGGCCCGAGAGGAAGCAGCCAAAGGTCGGATGGGTGTGGTGCCAGCCCACCAGCAGTCGTTCGTCGGTGTCGCCCAGGCGCTGGTGGATGTCGTGCCAGGCCTCGTGGGTGAAGGTGAAGGAGGCCGAGCGGCCCTGCCCAAGCCGGGCGGCCAGGTAGCCGTCGATCTCGATGTAGTCGCGTCCCTCCCAGCGGTAGTATCCGCCCACCAGGACCCCACCCAGCTCCTGGTCCTTGTCGGTGCGGGAGTAGGCGATGATCTCCTTGAGCACCTTCTCGAGGACGAAGATGGGCAGGTCGCTCTCCGACTGGAGGTTCACCGGCTTCACTCTGCGGGCCGGGTCCTTGGTCGGGATGAGCTTCTCGACGGGCTGCCGGAGCTTCATCTCGGTCGCGTCCAGGTGACGCTCGGGTGCGTCAGCGGTCTTCGCCGATGACGAAGAGGTCGGGTTGCTGGTCGTCTCCATCTTGATCGTCGTCCATGAAGATGATCTCTTCGCGAGGCTCCACCTTCGGCTCGGGCAGCGGCGCATCGGGGCTGACCAGCCCGGCCGCCAGCTTGTCCTTGAGGGTGCGATGGTCGGTGGGGAACTCGTAGAGCCGCTGCCGCTCCACCCAGCGCGCGGCCTTGTAGTTGTAGGGGCTCTTAACGTCGTAA
>CAZSVK010000408.1:0-4435 GCA_964610245.1 uncultured bacterium | reverse complement strand
TAGCGTAGCGGACCATGTCCCAGAGCATCTCGCACAGCTCGTCGAGGTTCAGGCTGGGCACCCAGTTGGTCGAGTAGCCGCCCAGGCACACCTGGCCCAGGGCCGAGATGTTCGGATGGAAGATGGGAGTCCGCCACTTCAGGTCGGGCTTCTTGCGCGGATACTCGCTGCCCAGCTTGATCTCCACCTGGTGGAAGTCGGCGTAGATGACCTCGTCGGTGTTGGGCGGCTGCATCAGCCCGCGACCCCGCAACGTGACGATGTACTTCTGCGGCGGGTTCTCGAACCCCTCGAAGTCCAGAATGGAACTCTGGGTCTTCAGCTTCGTGATGGCCCGCAGGTCGGACCTCAGACGGCGATCCCTGGGTGATTCGTACATGGTTCGATGGCTCGCCGGCCGGCGCGGGGCCGGCCCGTCAGGTGGGTTGGGCTGTCCGGAAAGGGTGCAGACAGCGCTGTGGAGTGAGAGAGGCCTGCGTCAGGCCCAGCTCCCGGCTACGATCTCGGGATAGACGATCAGGTGATCGCCATCCTTCACGCCGGCCTCGACCAGGGTCTGATCTTCCAGGAGGCGCTTGCCACCCTCCTTGTGATCGAGACTGTAGCTCATGGGCGTGCCGTCCGGGCTTGTGACCGGCAACTTCATCTTCGTGATGATGTTCGGGATGATCTTCTTCACCCGGACCTTCTCGGCAATCTTCGCCTGCACGCTCTTGGCCCCGGTCTGGTCCAGGAACGTCACCAGGATGCCTTGCTTCTCGCCAGTCTCGTCCATCTCGTGGGCTCCTCCTTGGTACTGTGGCCGGGCTCCGGTCACGCTCAGGCTCGTACGGCCTCAGGCCGCCGCGCCGAGCGCCCGGGCACGATCCTCCTGCAGACGGAAGAAACGAGATTCGTTCCCTCTCGTCACTCTAACGATATCGTAGGCGGGAACCCCCAGGACCCCCAGGGTGTGCAGGCTCTCCGGGGAGCCCTCCGCTATCTCGCTGGCCAGTTCGGTTCGCATCACCTGGCCGCACGCCTCGCAGGTGCCTTCCCGGTGAGAGACCAGGGCCAGGGGACGCATCACGCGCCGATCGACGCCGCAATCGGGGCAGTTCAGCCCCAGCAGCAGGTCGCGGTCGAGCGCCAGGCGCAACCCGCCGCCGCTGTCTCCGGCGAAGGCGCGGCGCGCAAGGCCGAACAGCTCGGCGGCGGTCGACTGCCCCGCGGTGAGCGGCAGAGGCTCGGCCTCGGGGTAGGTCTCGTGCGAGAGGCAGCCCTCCCGCCGGGGAAACGCCGTCGTGTAGAAGTTGTTCACCATGCCGCTCAGGACCAGCGCCTTACCGGCGAACTCCCGGAAGCCGTGCAGCAGCTTGAGCGCTTCCTGGGTCTGCAGGCCCGCGACGATCGAGGCGATCGTGGGCGCGGTCGGCACCTTCCCCTGCAGCAGATCTTCCCGCTTCAGCAGGGGGCAGGAATAGCGCATGTTGATGAGGCGGTAGTCGGCCTCGGTCATCGCGCACTCGTAGCAGGAGCTGTCCGGCGGCACGAAGACCTTCACCACGCCGGCGATCTCCTGGATGGCGCCGTCGATCCAGGGCACCCCCACCTTCCAGCAGCAACGGTTCACCCAGAGCCGGGCCTCGCGGTTGTCGAGGCAACCGATGACCAGGTCCATCTCGGCGAACAGGCCCAGGCCGATGTCGGTGATCACGTTGGCCCTGCGCCCCTCGACGCGGAGCCCGGGATTCATCCCGAGGACGGCCCGCGCGGCCACCTCGGCCTTCGGGCGGCCCTCGTCCGACTCGCGGAAGAGCACCGAGCGAGAGAGATTCGAGTTCTCGATCTCGTCGAGGTCCAGGACGAAGACCCGGCCCACGCCGAGAAGCGCCAGGTTCTTCAGGACCTCGTTGCCGAGCGCGCCGGCACCCACGACCATGACGCGAGCCCGCGCCAGCCGTTCCTGTTCCCACCAGCTGATGAGACGCAGGCGTGAGTAGCGGTCTTGCTCGTCCAGATAGAAGGTATCTTCGCCCATCGGTGCTCGCCCTCGCCCGTCGATCATATCAGACCCCGGCGGATGGATACAGGGAGCGCGGCCAACCTGCGATAATGGGGACCGTGAAGGGTGCCAAGAGGCTGCTGAAGAGGCTGTGGGCCGCCGGGTTCGAGGCGTGGCTCGTGGGCGGCAGCGTCCGCGATCTGCAGCTGGGTCTGACGCCGAAGGACTTCGACCTCACCACCAGCGCCACCCCGGAACAGGTCAAGCCGCTGTTTCGTCGCGTGATCCCGACCGGGGAGAAGCATGGCACGGTCACGGTCATCGCCGGCGGGAAGCCATACGAGGTGACGACCTACCGTCGCGACGTGGAGTGCGATGGCCGCCACGCCGTCGTCGAGACCTCCACCTCGCTGGAAGAGGACCTGGCCCGGAGGGACTTCACGGTCAACGCGATGGCGCTCGATCCCTTCACCGGGCAGATCGTGGACCCGTTCGGCGGACGGGCCGACCTGCAAGCGCGGCTGCTGCGCTGTGTGGGCGACCCGGCTCGCCGTTTCGACGAGGACCACCTGCGACTGATGCGGGCCGTCCGGTTCGCGGCGCAGCTCGATTTCGAACTGGAACCGGCAACCTGGAGCGCGCTGGTCGAGAAGGCACCCCTCCTGGAGCGAGTCTCTCGCGAGCGAGTCGCCGACGAACTATGGGCGTTGCTGGGCGCGCGCGCGGCGGGCCGGGGGCTGGCGCTGCTCGACTCGTCGGGCCTTCTGGCGGTGATCCTGCCGGAACTGGCGGCGATGAAGGGCGTGGAGCAGCCGGGCAAATGGCACCATCTGGACGTCTTCGCCCACTCGAGGCTCGCTTTCGAGCGGGCAGTCGAGCTGACGGACGATCCGGTGACACGCCTGGCCCTGCTGCTCCACGACGTGGGCAAGCCGCCGACCGCCTCAAGCTCCGACGGCGACATCCACTTCTACGGTCACGAACACGAGGGCGCGAAGATGATCCCTGGCCTGGTCGAGAGGCTCAAGCTGTCGTCCAGCCGCCGGGTGGCCCTGGATGCGAAGCAACTGACACTCCGCCTGCAGACTCTCGTGCGATTGCACATGCGACCCCAGCAAGCCGCCGGCGCGGGGCTGGTCGCGCTCCGGCGCCTGGCGCGGCAGGCGGGTCCGTTTCTCGACGAACTGCTCGTGGTCGCGCGAGCCGATCGGATGGCCCATCGCGATCCCGACACGAGCCAGCTCGACCGCCTGCAGGAGAAGGTGCGAGAACTGGGAGCTGCACTGAAGACCCACGAGCTGCAGTCCCCGCTGAGCGGCCAGGAGATCATGCGGCTGCTCGACCTGCCTCCCGGGCCGGCCGTCGGCCAGGCCAAGCAGGCGCTCATCGACGCGCTGGTGGACGGCGAACTGGCCGACGATGCCGAGCAGGCCCGGGCGTGGCTGCTGCGGTATTGGCCGCGCCGGAGGCCGGTCACGCCTGGGCCCTAGGAGAGAGCGCGGGGGCCGGGGTTGGAAGAGCCCAGTTTCGAGACTGGGCGGTCAGAGCTGCCACGGCGCGACTGCGTCCAGGCGCCGGTCTCCGCAGCGGCGCTGACGGTCCCCCGAGACAACGAAGCCCGGGTCTCGCGGGCAAGACTCGCCGCGAACGACCCGGGCCCGTGGGGCGGCCGTCAGTGCTTGCCCGGCTTGATGATCTTGTACTCGAGCAGGTTCTGGACCAGGTAGACGCCGAAGAAGTTGCCCTGGCGCTTCACCGGTCCGAGGCCGTTGGCGATCCACATCTCGAGATCGGAGAGCTTCACGCCCAGGACCGTGTCGGTCACGAGCAGCTTGAGCTTGACGCAGTTCTTGAACTTGTCCGCTGGAACGGTTACCTCCTGGACCCCCATGATGGTGGAGACCCAGGTCATCTTGTTGCCGGTGCCGGGATTGAGGAAACCAGGGACGGTGGTGTACTTGGCGCCGATCTTGGTGACCTTGTCGACGAACTTCACCCCCGGGGTCCAGGTGGCCCGGAAGATCGAGCCATCGGTGTTGGTGCGCTCCTGGGAGTGCAGCAGGAAGCCGTTGGCGTCGTTGGTGTAGGTGTCGGTCTCGATGCGGTCGTCGCGCTCGTTGAAGACCGCGCTCACGCCGTTGACCGGGACGCGCTTCTTGATCTCCATCTTGAACTTGAGACCGTTGAGCGCCATGTCCTGGTACTTCCAGATGTTACCCACTTCGATCGGATAGTAACCGGAGATGTCGAACTCCTGGCCGGGGGCGATCGGCGGGCCGTTGCCGATGTCATCGGGCGGCGTGGGCGGCACCGGCGGAGTGGGGGGCGTGGGCGGCACCGGCGGCGTGGGCGGCACCGGCGGAGTGGGGGGCGTGGGCGGCACCGGCGGGGTCGGCGGGGTCGGCGGCGTGGGCGGCACCGGCGGCGTCGGAGGAGTCGGCGGCACCGGCG
>CAZSVK010000407.1:0-5459 GCA_964610245.1 uncultured bacterium | reverse complement strand
AACTTGGCCAGCAGGATGGTCGTGACTTCCTCGCTGGTGAAGGCGAACTGCATGAAGTGGATCGACTTCTTGGCGCTGTTGAGCAGCACGAGGATCCGCGACATCGGGTCGTCTTCGGGGGCGAACAGGACCTCGCAGTCGACGCCGTCGACGTTGCACGATTGCTCGGAGACGTACGAGGGGGCGTTGCGGCCGAAGAGCTGCTTGTTGAACTTCTTGTCGAACTCGCGCTCGTAGATCTTCGAGAGTTTGAGACTCTCCAGCTCGACGCCGTTGTTGCAGTTGGTCGCATAGGTGTCGGTCAGGTTGACCGAGCCGCTCCAGACGAAGCGGCCGTCGACCACGCAGAACTTGTTGTGCATCA
Source organism: uncultured bacterium (assembly GCA_964610245.1). GTDB lineage: Bacteria > Muiribacteriota > UBA6191 > JACPRK01 > JACPRK01 > CAZSVK01. The sequence continues at coordinate 5,095 of CAZSVK010000407.1, read as the reverse complement.
ACGCGCTGCGCCCCAGGTCTTCCCGGACCTCGATGCCGGCGTCGACCAGCTGCTGTACGAAGACATTGAGCTTGCGGGGGGCCAGCGTGCCGTCTTCGTTGCGGAAGAAGTAGCTGGTGTTGTCGACCAGGAGCTTCACGTCGACCTTGCGCTTGCGCGCGGCCACCAGGGCGTCGACGAACTTCTGCTCGCGGATCTCGTAGAAGGCGCCATGAAGCGTCTTCTTCGCCTTGGCGAAGTACTCGACGAGGTGCATGTCGATTCCGTCGGGATCGCCCGCCGGCTTGGGGGCCATGTGCACGGCGATCTTCTTGCCGCTCAGCCCGGCCCAGGAGGCCTCGGCGTCATGATGGACCGTGATGGCCGGCAGCATCAGCAGCGCGACCGCCACGCAGGCGACCAATCCTATCAGCACTCCGTCGAAGTTCTTGGCCACGGGCTTCATGTGTAAGGGGGGCTGGCTCCGATCGCCGGGAAGGGCCACTCGGGACGCTTGAATTATAAGAATGGCGGGAAGGCTGTCAATCTGGCCGGAACGACTTTTTCATGAATGTGACGCGCTGCAGCACGGAGGCCGGGGGCTCGAGGCTGGGGGCTCGAGGCATGGGACCCGGGGAGATCCGGCTGAATGACGGAACCGGGGCGCGAGGCCCCGGGTCATGTGCGTCCGGCTCCGAGCCCGGCTATCAGGGCGTCGCGAGGCTCTCGAGTCGCTTGAGCAGAGCCTGTGCCTGGGAGTGGTGCGCGGCGTCGGCGTCGACCCCCTTCAGCGCGCGCTTCAGGTCGCGAAGCCCGGTGACCGCTGCCGCCTTCTTGCCCTGGCGGGCTGCTTCTTCGCAGAACTCGACGATGGTCGAGGCCGCGTCGAGGTTGCCGGCCTCGACTTGCGAGGCGAGGTCTTCGTTCAGCCCGTCGACCTTGGCGTCCGGCTGGGCAACCTGGAGTTGGGCGTCACGCGGCTGCTCCTGATCCGGCTTGAGCAGTACAACCGCGTGGGTCGCCTCGTGCAGCTTCAACTGCAGGGCGTGCTTGGAGACGTCGCCCTTGGCCGGGAGCACGTTGATGGTCGGGTGCTGGCGGATCGGCTTGAAGTCGTCGGGGGCGTTGTCCTGCGAGACCGAGACATACATGTTGTAGACCCCGGGGATCTCGGAGACCCGCATGTTCGTGAAGTGGACCTCGAGGATGCTGTTGGGGCCCGTCGGCGTCATCTCGGGCGTGTTCAGGTAGAACCCCTTGCCGTAGAACTCCTGCCCGACGCTCGAGCCGACGTTGCGGCCGCGCCGCCAGATGGTGATGCGGGACCGGGCGTCGGCCTCGAGCGGCCAGCGTGCCGGGTACTCGATCTTGACGCGCTTGACCTTCACGCCGTTCGACGAGAACATCAGCCGCGCTTCCGGGATGATGCTGCCGGCCAGGGGATCCTGGTCGTAGACCGCCTGGCACTCCACCTCGCTCGACTCGGTGTGGACTCGGTCGTACTCGGCCATGTACAGGTCGCCGATGCGCTGGTCGTGCATGATCAGCACGTTCTCGTCGTTGTTGTTGTTGCCGTTGGAGCTGGCGTTCTGCGAGCCGGTGATGACCACGGCGTGGGGGGTGCCCGCGTCGATGATGAAGACCTTGTGGTGGAACAGGCCCTTCCCCGCGTAGAGCTGGACCGGGACGCCGGCCTGCGTGAGCGTCGAGAAGTCGCCGTAGGGGCCGGTGCTGCGATAGAGCCGCCGATCGAAGATGCCGCCCACCTCGACGCCGGCCTTGAACTTGGTCAGCAGGATGGTGGTCACCCCTTCGTCGGTGAAGGCGAACTGCATGAAATGCACTGACTTCTTGGCGCCGTTGAGAAGCACCAGGATTCGCGACATCGGGTCGTCTTCCGGCGCGAACCAGGTCTCCATCGGGATGCCGTCGACCTTGGCCTTCTGCTGGTCGGCGTACGAGGGCGCCCTCTTGCCGAAGAGCTGCTTCTTGAACTTCTTGTCGAACTCGCGCTCGTAGATGACCGCCATCTCGGGGCTCTCCATCTCGACCCCGTTGTTGCAGTTGGTGGCGTAGGTGTCGGTGAGGTTCACCGAACCGCTCCAGACGTAGCGGCCGTCGATGATGCAGAACTTGTTGTGCATCAGCGCCGCGCGGTTCTGGTCGCGCTTGACCTGTACCCCGGCGTCGACCAGTTGCTGGATGAACAGGTTGAGCTTGCGCGCGGCCAGCGTGCCGTCTTCGTTCTTGAAGAAGTAGCTGGCGTTGTCGGTCAGGATCTTCACTTCCACGCCGCGCTTCGCGGCCGCTACCAGCGCATCCACGAACTTCTGCTCGCGGATCTCGAAGAACGCTCCGTGCAGCGTCTTCGTCGCCTTGCCGAAGAAATTCACGATGTGCGTGTCGATGCCGTCGGGGTCGCCCGCGGGTTTCGGCGCGAAGTGCACCGACACCTTCGACGTCACCTCGGCCGCGGCCACCGGCATGACCGGCGCGACCAGGGCCGCCGCCAGCAAGATCGCTGTCAGGACGATTCGGATGCTTCTTGTCTCCACGGCTTTCTCCGATTCCTCAGGGGGCCGGTCGGCACGCGCTGGCATGACGACCGGAAAATACCGCACGCAAGGGCCAGGCTGGCCCCTCCACTCCCACTACGGGCGAACCCCCTCGGATGTTCTGTCTCGCCGCGAAAATCACACGCGGCGCAGGGCGTCCAGCACCGGCAGCCTTGCGGCCTGCAGCGCCGGCAGCATGCCGCCCACCAGCCCGAGGACCAGGCTGGAGGCGAAGGCCAGGGCCAGGATCTCCGGCGTCACCCGGAAACGGAACACCACTTCCGAGAGCGTGGCCATGCTCAGCACCGACATGCTGCGCCCATCGATCCACGTGCCCGCAAGGCATCCGAGCACTCCCCCCGGCACCGCCAGCAGCACAGCCTCCGCGAGGAAGCTCGCCAGCACGTCCCGGCGCCGGAACCCCAGCGCCCTCAGCGTGCCGATCTCGCGTGTGCGCGACGCGATCGCCGAGAACATCGTGTTCATCTCGGCCAGGGCCGCCCCCACGGCCATGAAGAAAGCGACGATCAGCCCGATCACGCGGAAGCCCTCCGCGCTCTCGGCCTGCTCCTCGTAGTAGGCGGCTTCCGTTCGGGCCCCCAGCTCGATCCGCGGGTCGTTCTTGATGGCGGACTCGAAAGCGGCAAACTCCGAGGGCTCGCGGAGCGTCACTGACACCGAGTTGTACCAGTCGCGCTGCGCCGCCCCCACGACGTCGTCCAGGTCGGCCCACAGCTCCGACTCGAAGGCCGTGCCCTCCGCCCCCAGGACCCCCACGATCCGGAACGCCCGCCGCCCCACCACGATCCGCTCGCCCAGCGACATTCCCGTCGCGCGCTGGGCCAATCCCCCGCCCACCACGCACTCGTCCGAACTCGGCGTGAACCACCGGCCTGCCGTCAGCTTCACTCGCCGGTGGACCTGGAACCCGATCGGCCTGAGTCCGCGAAACAGCACGAGCGTCGTACCGCCCCAGGGCCTCTCGCAGTTGATGTTGATCAGCGCCTCGAGGCTCGCCAGCGGCTCTCCCCGCGCATTGCGGGCGATCTGGGGAAGGAACCGCAGCGTCTGGAACTGGTTCACCGTCACCCGGCTCAGCGCTTCCGAGATGCCTCCGCGATAGAGCAGCACCACGTTGGCCGGCTCCGTACCGCCCGCGATGGCGCTCGCCAGCCCGGAGGCCAGGGCCATCAGCGCCACGAAGGTCGCCACCACCAGCGCCACGCCCGAGACCGTCAGCAAGGTCGTCAGCCATCGCCTGATCAGGCTTCTCGCGTTGTAGCGGAGGGGAATGTGCAACATGTTCACGCCACCTGCCTCAGCGCCCGGCTGACTGGCACGCGCAGCGCGCCGAGCGCCGGAACCAGCCCCCCGGCCAGCCCGACCGCCATCGAGATGGCGACGCCGTAGCCGATCAGATGCGGCCGCGCCTGCGACAGGAGCACGGCGACCGGGCCCGCCGGCACGTACGGCGCCCCCAGCTTGCACGCCGCCCAGGCCAGGGTCGAACCGATCAGGCCGCCGAGAACCGAGATGAGGCAGGTCTCGCCGAGCAGGAACCCGAGGATGTGACGGCGGCGGAACCCGATGGCGCGGAGCACGCCGACCTCGGCCATCCGTTCCCGCACGCTCATGGCGATGGTGTTGGCCGTCACGAGCATCACGCTCGCCACCACCGCCGAGCCGACGGCCATGATGACCAGGCGAAACATCGTCATCAAGCCGATGAACACGTCCATCAGGCCCTTCTCGGTCTCCGCGATGACCGGATCCTTCGAGTTGGCGAACATCTCCGTGATGGCGGCGATGACCCGGGGGACGTTCTCTACCCGGTCGATTCTCAGCCAGTAGTTGCCCACCAGGCCGGGGTTGCCCTGGACCTCCTCCAGGTACTCCCGGTGCAGGAAGAAGATCTGCGGATCGAACGACTTGCTCAGCACGCCGCTGATGTGGAACGTCATGTCGACCGGTATCACGTTGCCCTTGAGCGTGACCGTGTCCCCGGCCTTCCAGTCGTGGCGGTTCGCCAGCAACGGCCCGATCAGGGCGCCCATCCGGTCCTTGCGGAAGCGCGCCCACTCGTCCGGTTCGGCTTCCAGCCTATCCCCCCAGAGCGTCTGGAGCGTGTCGGCCACGCACGAGATCGAAGGCATGATCGTCCGTTCGGTGCCCACGTTGCCGCCGTACCAGGCGAAGGGGTTCACCGCCGTCACCCCGGCGATGGCCTCCAGCTTGCGCTGATAGGCGATCGGCAGCAGGATCGAGAAGCTCGACTTGTGGCGCACCGAGACGCGCGGCGACTGACCCGCCTGCCGTTCCGCCGCCAGCATCCCGTCCTCCACCGTCAGCAGCAACGTCAGCAGGCCGAGGCTGGCTGCGACCGACAGCAAGGTGATCGCTGTCCGGCGCGGATTGCGGCGCAGGTTTTTCCAGATGAGGGGGAGAAATCGCACGAGGGCGCCGGCTCGTGACCGGCCTGAGAGTCTCAGCGCGGGCCTGGCCCGCCAACCAGGACAGGTATCACAGAGGCACAGAGGCACAGAGACACAGAGAAGTAGTCG
>CAZSVK010000406.1:0-5467 GCA_964610245.1 uncultured bacterium | reverse complement strand
ACGGTGTAGAGCGTCAGGCCGCTGCCGGAGGGCCGTAGCTCGAAGCTGGCCTGGCCGCCGTCCTTGAGGCTGAACGGTTTCTGATCGATGCGGCGCCCGCCCTGCTCGAGCGCCACCAGGCCGTCTTCCAGCCCGTGAGCCCGGACGCGCACCTGCACCTGGCCGAGGCTGTCCTTGAACATGTGGTCGGGGGCCTCGACGCTCGCGATCTCCAGGTCGCGATAGGGGAACTCGGCGTTGCCGATCGCCACCGGGTAGATGGGGATGGCCGAGGTCCGGGCCCAGGGCGCGGGTGAGTCGGCCGCGGTCGAACGGCCGTCTCCGATGACGAACAGCCCGCGGGTGAGGCTCTTGTCTTCGTGGTTGAGCACCTCGGCCAGCGCGGCGGCCAGGTCGGTCTCCTTGCCCTCCGGCGCAGGCGGGGCCTGGGTGACGCGGCGCGCCTTCCGGTCGAAGGCATAGAGGTTGATGTCGAACTCGCCCTGGAAGCGCTGGCGGATGGCGGCCAGCGCCTCGAGCGCCCGCGTGTAACGCGCGCGGCCGCCGGCCGTCTCGATCACCTGCATGCTGGCACTGGTGTCGAGGAGGACGGCCACGGCGGGGCGGTAGACCTCGCGGCTCTGGCGCGTCCAGGACGGGAAGAAGAGCAGCACCGCCACCGCGGCGACCAGCGTCGCCCGCAGCAGAGGCAGCCCCCGAAGGCCGCGCCGGCCCAGGGCCAGGTAGGCGGCCAGGGTCAGCCCGATGGTCGCGGCCATCGCCACCGGCAGCAGCAGGTATTTGAGCAGCACGGGCATGGAGGGCGATCAGCCTAGCACGACCCGCGCGCGCGACGCCCGCGCGAACATTTCGGTCGATCGGCCGTAGTAACTGCATGCCGGCAACTCGCGGTGTGCAAGGTTGTCGCGTTCCCGGAATCACTTCCAAGGAAGGCATGTCATGGCAGTTCGAACCTCGAAGCTCCTGTTGCTCTGCGGGCTGGTCGCCTGCCTGGGCGTCACCTCTGTCTCGGCCGCCGATCGCATCGCGATGATGCGTGGGGTTGCCTCCAAGACCGGCGTCAGCAACTTCGACTACGCGGGCAACGAGAACACGCTCGGGCGTGTGTCGATGGCCGGCGTCAACGGTGAGGAGACCCGCGAGTTCAACCTCGCCAACCTGCGCGCCGAGGTCTCGCTCTACGAGACCGCTCAGAAGGCCCGGCTCGGGTCCGGCGGCGCCGCCGTCCCGCTGCACATCCTGCTCGACCCCAACGAGAACTGGGCCTACGCCGCCTGGGGACACTCGTTTCGCCTGCGCTATCCCGACGGCCAGGTCAAGATGATGTCGATCGGCTACATCCACCTGGGCGAGCAGTTCGACTACTCGAACCGCGTCACCGGAACCACGTCCGACGACGTGGCGGCCAATCGCGAACTCCTCACCGAGATGGATTCCTACTACACCGAGAACCTGAAGACCTGGAACAACGGCGACTTCGCCCGGTTCGTGCTGAAGAAGACCAAGTGGGTCATCTCGTCGCTGAGCGTCTCGAACGACCCGTTCGATCTCTTCGCCGCCTCGGTCAAGAGCGCGCTGGCCGAGAAGCAGGCTCAACTGGCGGCCAAGGGCGTCTCGCTCGACGACTTCGACTCCTGGGTCGAGGAGTTCAAGACAGCCAACCTGCCCACGCAGGTCTCCTTCACCGGCGTGATGAAGAGTTCGTTCCAGTTCACCTACGGAGGCAAGACCGGCGGTCTGGAGGTCTATGCCGACGGGATGCCCCACAGCCAGTTCCGCGAGACGGTCGCCCGGCTGATGCAGGACGACCTGCAGCGCCGCAAGGCCGATCCGGCTCGGCTGAGCTGGGAGGCGTTCTACCAGAAGTCGAAGGCCCGCGACGCCGCGGGCAGGCTGCAGCGCCGGGCCGCGATGGCCGGCATCAACGAGGCGCTCACCCACGAACTGGCGCACATGATCCACTTCGAGGCCACTCGCGGCGACACCGGCAACTCGGTCGACAGCGGCGACCCCATCAATCGCGGCTCCCACAGCATCACCACGCTCTCCAATCCACCCTTCGCGCTGGCCGAGGGCTGGGCCGAGGCGATGGCCTTCACCTATGGCCGGCAGTCGCCCGGTCCGGCTCGCGACGTCGCCACGCGGATCGATTACTCCGCCTCGGTCAAGGTGCTGCGCCAGTACCTCAACGGGCTGTTCGCCGGAGAGGTCGTCTCACGCCTGCGCAAGGCGGGCAAGCTCGGACCCAACGAGACCCTCGCCATCGACGCTCCCTCGCCGATGGAGCTGCCGCCCGCCGAGTTCCGAGCGAAGGTCCGCGAGGCCGCCGCCGCCAAGGGGATGCCGGCTGACGAGACGGCGCGCATCGAGGCCGCGTGGTTGAAGGATGCCGGCCTGCAGAAGTCGTTCCGCCGCATGGAGTACCTCGAGGATCTCCAGGCCAACAAGGGCCAGAAGAAGCTGCGTCACGACTTCCTGTCGAGCGAGGCCTCCGTGAGCATCGTGTTCTTCCAGCTCAGCGAGGATCTGGGCACCGCGGTCTATACCGACCTGGTCAAGACCATGTCGGCCGGCCGTTGCACCTCGCTGGCCGAGCTGCTCGAGGCCTACGCCCACGCCAGGCCCGACCGCCGGGTGGCGCTCTACCGCTCGCTGAGCCGCTCGTCCGACCAGATCCTCGTCACCGACGCTCAGGTGCAGCTCGTCGAGGCCAACCCCGCCCTCGAACTCGACCTCGATCGCAACGGCAAGGTGCCAGGCCGCAACGCCGCCACCGTCCGCCCCGACGCCTTCCCGGCCGAATCGATCTCCTACGCCCTGCTGCCCGAATTGCGACCCGGCCAGGATCCCCTCGCCACATCGCTCGAGACCGCCGGCCCGCCCGCCGCCAGCCAGGACACCGTCAGTTCCACGCGCCCCGACGGCATCACCCGGCGGATCGCCGAGGAGACCGTCACCTTCGATGGCATGGAGTCGCGGTGAAGGGGAGGATCGGAGTGCCTCTCAGGGGCTTCGCTCCCGAACCCCCACCAAGGGCGAAGCATGTCCTGAGCAGTCCTCCCGAGCCTGTCGAAGGGGAACGTGTCGAAGGGTTCGCCCCTGGACCCCCCGATGACTGGAGGGAGTCTTGCCTTCGCCCGCAAGCCCGAGTCCTCGAAAGCGCCGATCGGGTCTCGATTCCTGTTCTCATTGCCGGGTCCAGGGGGGGGCACCCCTCCTGGCAGGGGTCCGGGGACAGCGTCCCCGGGAGATCGCCTTTGTGTCGAACCTCTGCGTCACTGGCCTCTCTTGTTGTCCTGTTTCTCGCCCTGTTTCTCTTGGCAGGCCCGGCCTTGGCCGAGCTGGGCTACCGTCCGAAGCCGAAGGTCGAGGCCGAGCTGGTGCTGGCGTCGCCGCTCGAGGTGGGTCGGGAGTTCCGGGTGGTGGGCCGGGTAAAGGCGCTGATGGCGCTGAAGCGGGTGAGAGTGGTGCTCGAGCCGCCGGCGGTGATGCGGCTGGTGGCGCCGGCGCAGCTCATCCGTTCCGTACTGGCGGCTTGCGAGTCGGTGGAGCTGAACGCCAGCGTGAAGCTCCTCCAGGCGGTCGACGGGGCGGAGCTGAAGCTGGCCGTCCGGTTTCGCGAGGCCGGGCTGGTGGCCGGCGAAGAGGTCGTGGTGAGCCGGACGTTGTTCCTGACGGCCGACGAACGCGACGGCGGGGAGGGGTTGCCGGGCAGCTTCTGGCGCCGTTTCGCGGCTCCGGCGGCGGGAGCGGCGGGTGGCTATGTGCTGGAGGATTTCGGCCGTGGCGTCGCCGGTGCGCCGCAGTCCGAGGAGGAGCGGGCGCTGGCCGGGTACGGGTCGGCGCTGGCGCAGCTCGACGGCGGGCATGTGGCGGAGGCGGCGAGGAATCTCGAAGGGCTCGTCAAGGGCTGCCCGCCCGCGGTGCGTGGGGCGGCGACCAACGCCCTGGCTGCCGTGCGCGCGAAGTCCGGTGAGTTCGAGGGGGCGCGGTCCCTGTGGGATGAACTCCTGCGCGGCGCGGAGGCCGGTTCCAGGAGCCGAGCCTATCTCGAGTACAACCTCGGCCTGCTGGCCTGGGCGAAGGGGGAGCGGGAAGTCGCGCGCCGGCATCTGCAGGGTTCGCTCGCGGCGCATCCGGGATTCCGGCTGGCGCGCAGCGTTCTGGACGGCTGGGCTTTCGGCCGCTAGGATGGAGGTCGGTGCCGGGACGGCGCCGCCGCCGACGGTCGCGTGCCGTCGATGGAGTTCGGCCCCCGGTGCCTCGCTGGTCCCCGCCCTCGCTGCCTGCTGATTCCCGTCCGGTCGTGTGCCCGGCCCGAGGAGTCCGCCCTTCCGGTAAGGAGTTCCCGTGAAGAGAGTTCTCTGCGTCGACGACGATCCCGACATCCGGAGCTTGCTGCGGCTCATCCTCGAGGACGAGGGCCACGAGGTGCACGAGGCCGGCAACGGCGTGGAGGGGACGAAGCTGGCCCAGGGGCTCTTGCCGGATCTGATCCTGCTCGACGTGGTCATGCCGCTGGCCGACGGCTTCACGGTCTGCAAGATCCTGAAGGGCAACAAGGCGACGGCCCACATCCCGATCCTGATGCTGACGACGCGCAGCGAGCGGGCCGCGGTCGAAGTGGGGCTCGCCGCAGGCGCGGATGACTATGCGGTCAAGCCGATCCAGATGCGCGATCTGGCCCGACGCGTACACTGCCTGCTCTCGACTGACCAGCTCTGCTCGCTGGCCGACCCTCAGGACTCCCAGGCGTTGCGGATATCGAAGACTCTCAGCCGGCCGACGGAGCTGGCGCTGGTGATCGGTGGGGCGGGCGCGATCCAGGGGATGCAGCAGATCGCCGGCGCGATGGCCAAGGCGCCTCGCTGTCCGCTGGTCGTGCTGCTACAGATCCCGAGCTTCGCCGCGCGTCTCCACGCCGCCCAGTTCGGGAAGGGCGGAAAGGTGCCCTTCCAGGCAGCAGCGAAGGGAGAGAGGCTGATTCCCGGTGTCGGCTACCTGCTGCCCGACGACGGGCCGGTGCTGCGGCTCGCCTCGGCCGACGGCGGGCTGGTGCTGCTGGAGGCCGAACCGGAGCCCGAGCCGGACCACTCGGTGGACTTGCCCGAAGGGGTCAGCTTGGCCGACGAGGTGATGGCGGCCGAGCTGGCTGCGACAGGAACAACTCACCCGACCCGGACCCGCGCGGAGGTGCTGCTGGACAGCGCGGTGGCGACCACCGCGGGGGCGACGCTGGCGATGGTGCTCTCGGGCAGCCTGCAGGTAGGAGGCGCCAAGGGCCTCGACCGGCTTCGAGCGGTTGGCGGCGAGACCTACGCCCAATCGGATCGCGGGGCGATCGTGCCGGACCTGCCTCGGTTGATGCTGGAACTGGGCGCCGCCGAGGCCGCGCTGGACCTGGGCGAGATGGCCGTGGCTTTGTGCAGGTAGAACAGGGGTAAGGGGTTAGGGGTTAGGGGTTAGG
>CAZSVK010000405.1:0-5480 GCA_964610245.1 uncultured bacterium | reverse complement strand
CGCTCTGTCCCGACCACCCGCGACTGCTGAACGACCTGGCCGAGTTCCTCGCCCACGATGTGCTGGGCCGGCTGAACTCGAATCCTCTATACCTGACGCCGAACTCGCCCGCCCCCCTCGACGAGGTCCACCGTAACGTCATCGTTACCCTGCGGTTCTGGGGCCTGCGCACCGTCGCCGACGAGTACCAGTTCTACAGCGCCGGGCGAATGTGGGTGCGCCGCGGCGCGCTGCGGCCCGAGACCTTCTCGCAGCATCCCTACCCGGCCGGGCTGGTCGAGGCGGCGGACGCCTGGAACCGCCGGATGAACACCGACACCCTCGAGGGCATCAACGGCTGGGTGCGCTCCGGCAGGATGAAGGAGCTGATCGACGCCTCGATCGCCGAGTACGAGAGCCAGCTCCACGCGGCGGCCGAGAAGTTCCTGGCCTGCAAGGGCATCCGCATCTTCATGGTCACCGGTCCGTCCTCGGCGGGAAAGACCACCACGACCCACAAGATCACCCAGCTCATCCGCGAGAAGACCGGCGTGGAGTTCGTCGTCTTCAGCGCCGACAACTACTTCTACAGCGTCGACCAGCACCCCACCGATCAGTCGGGCGATCGCGACTACGAGCGCGCGCGGGCCTACGAGATCCCGCTGATGCGCGGCCACATCCAGGACCTGCTCGACGGCAAGACCGTCGACACTCCCATCTTCGACTTCAAGGCAGGCTGCCGGACCGACACTCTGCCCCTGAAGCTGCAGAAGAACCAGGTCCTCATCATCGACTGCCTGCACGGCCTGTTCCCGTACATCACCCACGCCATCCCCGACGACTTGAAGTTCAAGGTCTTCCTCTTCAACGCCAACAGGGTCTGGGAGAAGCTGCGAGGCCAGGGGCGCCCCATCCCGTTCACCGTGGTCAACATGTTCCGGCGGATGCTGCGTGACAGCAAGCACCGCAACAAGGATCTCCGCAGCATCCTCGGCCACTGGCACTACGTTCGCGACGGCGAGCTGACCGACATGCTGCCGTTCCTGCGAACGGCGAATGCCTTCGTCAACGGCGGCCTCGCGTTCGATCTGCCCGTCCTGCGCCACTTCATCGGGGAGGCCTTCCCGGGCTCGGAGAAGCTGCCGGCCGGGGCCAGCCTCGACGCCTATCTGCGCGCGCTGGAAGGCCGGAGGATCCTCGACGCCATCGCCGAGCCACCCGCCGACTTCGAATCGCTCATCCCGGGCGACTCGCACATCCGCGAGTTCATCGGGGGCCTGAAGCTGGCGATCCCGCACCAGACGTAGGGGTTAGGGGTTAGGGGTTAGGGGTTAGGAGAGACAAACGGCCCGTTGACTCCAGCGACGATCCCGCCTCGCAACCGTCGCCCGGCGCGGGAACCTGACGCCTCGAGCCTCGAGCCTCGAGCCTCGAGCCTCAAGCCTTCAGTTCATCCATCCCCGCCAGCACCGTCGGCACCAGCAACTCCTCGGCAGTCAGGCTGCCGTGGTTGGCCACGAACCGATCCAGGTTGCGCGTGTTGGCCGCCATCCGCTCCGGCGTCTGCTCGAAGTGGAAGTAGGCCCCCTCCCGCAGCACCGCCACGCGGGCTCCCAGCCCGGGACAACCGCCACCGCGCGGCGCGCCGGCCAGGCGGCAAGCCTCGCCCGATTCCAGCAGCACGCCCCGGCCGTCCAGGTCTTCCGCCAGAGCCTCGCGCAGGGCGGTGGGAGGCTCGCCCTCGCCGTACAGGTGCATCACGCGGCCCGAGTTCCCCAGCCCGTGGTGCGGACCCCAGGAACGGTAGAGTTCCTGCCGCCGGTTGGTCATCGGGATGGCCCTCGCGGGGTCGAACATGCACTGCCCGTGGTCCGACGCCAGAGCGAACAGCGTTCTCTCCCGCACCGCCGGCGGCAACATCTTCACCAGCCAACCCAGCCCCAGCTCCAGCTCGTCGAGCTGGTGGCCGAACTCGGGTGAGCGCTTACCGCAGCAGTGGCTGATGTAGTCGATGGCGCTGAAGTAAACGCTGACGATTGCAGGCCCGTCGCGTTCCAGCAACTGGCGCGTCTTCGACAGCCCCTCGGCGAACACCTTGTAGCCGATGCGGACCATGTTGGACGGCAACACGAAGTTCGACAGGCCCGACCCGAGAAGGGCCGAGTGGGTGAGGTGAAAACACGGGATATCGCCGACGTTAGTGGCGCTGAAGACCGGCCGGGTCGCCGTCCAGCCGCTCACGTCGACCCCCGCGTCGGGCAGGGCTATGCCGGCCCCCTCGAGGTGCAGCGTGAGCATGTCGACCACGTTGCCCACGTGCGAATCCCACACCCTGTGGCCGGCGATCCCGTGGGCGGCCGGCTGAACCCCATGCGTGATGGACGTGATCGCGGTGCTCGTGATGCTCGGGAAGACCGTCGTCAGCCAGTCTCCGTGGGAACGATACCAGCGCGTCAGCAACCCGTCCCGCGGGAGCAGGTCGTCGAGCCCCAGCGAATCGACCAGGAAGAACAGCAGCTTGTCGAACCGCCGGCTTCGCGCCCCGGCGGGGATCCGCGGCAGCCGCGAACAGTGCGGGCCCGCATCGAGCCCCAGCAACTCCAGGGCAGATGGCAGGATTCCCGCCACCGAGCGCGACAGGCTCGGGCAGTACAGGCCAGGGCCCGGCCCCGGTTCCAGCTGAGCGACGATCTCGGACCATTCATTCGACATAGGGGCGGAGAGTTTAGGTGATGACAGGGCCCGGGTCAACCACGATCCGGGAATCGGGAGCACGCTGTGCCGAGTCTCGGACCGGCCCGGGGCAACAAATCGGGTCCGGCTCTCGAATGAATACTACGAGGAGGCTCCTCGTGTATCTTCGTGTCTCTCTGATTCTCGCGGCCGTGCTGTTCATGGCCTGCTCCCCCATCCAGGCTCAAGGGGACGGGCTCGACGACTCTGATCTGATCTACACGGGCGCCGCCACTGCCGGCGCGCCGACCGCCTCCGCCACGTCCGCGACGGCGTCGGAGGCGAGCGGGCAAACCGGCGACGGCAACCGCTCGAAGAGCGCATCGAACCGATCGCGGCAAGTCGCCCCGCCGGCCGGCTCCGAAGCCGACACCGGCCGGCAGCCGGAGACCCCCAAGAGCAGCTGGCGCGTCGCCGGCGAGACGGCCGGCCAACTCCAGCACCTCCTGGCGAGAACCGACGAGGCCGATTCCGACCGCGACGAGATCCTGGTCTGCCTCGCTCGGCTCGAAGATGCAATCCGGACGGTCGCCCTCGAGGACGGAGCCGCCGATCGGGCCCGGCAGCTCCTCCAGACGACCGCGAGTCTCAGGACCGAGCTGACCGGGATGTTCGCCAACTCCACCGTGGGCTACTCGGGGTTCAATCCGGTCGGGTGGTGGAGGCAGAGCCGGCGCAGCGATCACTTCGCCGCCGCCCGCGGGCGACTGACGGCCTTGGTGCAGGCCATCTCCGGCTACGCGGCGCAGGCAGAGGCCGTCCAGCCCGCACCCGCCGCCCCACCCAGGCCGCCGGCCGAGCCCGAGCCTGGACCGCTGCCCACTCCTCCAGCCGAGGAGCCCCATCCCGGCCAGACGGACGGCCCCACCGGCTCGAGCCCCCCGGCCGAAACGGCGGCCCCGCCCTCCGCCGGGGCCCGCGTCATCTCGCCCTCGATTTCGGTCTGGTTCACCGCCCCGCCCTCGACCGGCGGCATTGACGACGCGCTCGTCGCGCTGCTCGCTTCGGCCCGGCAGAACGTGTCGGCCCACATCTACCAGCTCAGCGACCTGAAGATCGCCACCGCCCTGGCCGACACGGCCCGCCGGCTCGGCCCAGCCAACGTCCGGTTCGTGACCGAGTACGACTATCTCCACTACCGCCAGGTCCACGCCTCCAGGAAGAACGCCAGCTCCGAGGAAGACGTGAAGGAAGGCTCGGCCGGCGCCGAGCGGTACGAACAGGCCTACGGGCTGCTACAGGCCGCCGGAATCCGCATCGCCGCCGACACCAATTCGGCCGGCAACGGCAACCGCGGACAATCGCACAACAAGTTCGTGGTGGTCGACGGCGAGCGCGTCTGGACGGGCTCCTACAACACCACCCCCCAGGCGGCGAATGCCCAGAACAACAACGCGATCCTCGTTCGCTCTCGCGACCTCGCCCGGGCCTACCTGCACGAGTTCGACGAGGAGTTCGTCGAGAACCGGTTCGGCGACCGGAAGGACAGCTACCTCCCCCACGAATACACGGTCGACGGCGCGCGGGTCGAACTCTACTTCTCGCCGGCCAACAGCACCAACCAGCGTCTCATCAACGCCATCCAGACCGCCGACAGCTCGATCTACGTGGCGATGTTCACCCTCACCGACATCCCGCTCATCAACGCCCTGAGGCAGAAGCGCGAACAGGGCCTCGACGTGAAGGTCGTCACGGACAAGCTGGGCGCGAGCCAGAAAGAGCCGCTCGATCCCGATCGGCCCGACCTGAAGCTCAAGGTCAGCGACTACCTCGTGGCCCACGACATCGGCTTCAAGATGGACACCTCCTCGAAGCTGATGCACCACAAGTTCGCGGTCATCGACGCCGGCACCTCGAGCGATCCCCTCGTCGTTACCGGCTCCCACAACTGGACCAAGGGCGCCGACACGCTCAACGACGAAAACTCGCTGGTGGTGCACTCGAGCACGATGGCCGCCGCCTATGTCGACGAGTTCCGCAACCGCTGGCACGAATCGTTCCAGCCGCCGACCGTGGCCGCCCCCGCCGAACCCGCGATGCCGCGAGTGCTGATCACGGCGATCGAGACCAAGGCCCGCCCCCGCTTCATCGAACTCCGCAACGCCGGTTCGGAGGGCGCCGACGGTCAGGCCGACATCTCGCGCTGGAGCCTGGTCGCCGGCGGCAAGGAACTGCTCCGCTTCCCTGCCGGCGTGCGCTTCTCCGGAGGCCAGCGCGTCCTCGTCGCCGAGGGTGACGGACGGGTCGAGACCGACGGCGCCTCGGCAGTCTATGCCGTCAAGGAGCTCCCTTCTGCCGCGGATGGCGCCATCCTGCTGCTCGACCGCTTCGGCCGACAGCGCGACGCGGTCGCCTGGGCCAACGGCAACGGCACTCTGACGAAGGCGGCAAGCCGCTTCCTGGAGTTGCTGGTGGCCGGCAAGAGCTGGCTCGGCCCGGACGACCGGGAACTGACCGAGGAGCTGTTCTGCGACGCCGCTCGAGGGGTCTCGCTCACCCGGGACGGCTTCCGGGACACCAACGGACCTTCGGACTGGGCCGGGCGGTAAGCGACTCTGACCAAGTGGAACCGAGTTCGCCTGTCGGGGACGCCGTCCCCGAACCCCTGCCAGGGTGAGAGCCCCACCCTGGACCCGGCAAATCGAGGCCTGGTAGACACTCCTGAAGACTCCGGGCTGCGAACGAACGCAAGACTCACTCCAGCCATCGGGGGGTCCAGACTGTATGGCGGCCCCCTCCGTCCATCCTTCGACAAGCTCAGGACGAAC
>CAZSVK010000404.1:0-5483 GCA_964610245.1 uncultured bacterium | reverse complement strand
GGCGACTCGGCCATCCTGCTCATCACCCACGACCTGGCCGTGATCGCCGAGACGTGCCAGCGCGTCGCCGTGATGTACGGAGGCAAGATCCAGGAGGTCGCCCGGGTCGAGCGGCTCTTCTCGAACCCGGCCCACCCCTACACGCGGGGCCTCCTCGCTTCGCTGCCGCGCCCCGATCGGGCCAAGCAGGCCCGGCTCCAGACCATTCCGGGCATCGTCCCGAGCATCCTCGACTTCCCCAAGGGCTGCAAGTTCTGGACGCGCTGCCCCGAGAAGATGGAGGTCTGCGAGCAGGTCGAGCCCGAGCTGATCGAGGTCGAGCCCGACCACCTGTGCCGCTGCCACCTCTGCAAGCCGGCAAATGCGAGATGAACCACCAAGACCCGAAGACGCGAAGAGAAGCACCAAGAGGAAAGGTGAAACCCTCTTGTGCCGCCCTTCGTGCCTTTGTGTCTCCATGGTTCAGCCTTTGGCATGTTGATCTGGAAACGCCTTGCTAGCCGCGAGAGAACCCGAGCCGCAGGTCCGAGATGACGAACAAGACTCCACAATCCAAGGGCACGGAAGGCAGGCCACCAGGCGATTCGCCCCGGTACTGGCCTCAAGACTCGAGCCTCAAGTCCCAAGCCTGGCTCCAGCAGGACTGTCCAAATGACGCGAGAACTCTCGAACGTGGGCGACCGAAAGGGGAGCCGGCGATGACCGAAGCTCAGGCCAAGGACCGCGGCAAGCTCCTGGAGGTCCAGGACCTCAAGATCTACTACCCCGTCCACGCCGGCGTCTTCCTGCGCAAGGTCGGCGACGTGAAGGCGGTCGACGGCGTCTCGTTCTCGGTGAAGGAGGGTGAGACGCTCGGGCTGGTCGGCGAGTCCGGCTGCGGCAAGACCACAGTCGGCAAGGGCATCATGCGTCTCATCGACGTCACCTCCGGCGCGGTCCGCTTCACCACCAAGGCGGGCCCCACCGTCGACCTGGTGCCGCTCGATCGAGGTCGGATGCGGCCGCTGCGCGCCGAGATCCAGATGATCTACCAGGACCCCTTCTCGTCGCTCAACCCGCGCTGGTCCGTGGGAGACATCATCTCCGAACCGCTCGGCGTGCACATGGCGCACCTCTCCCAGAAAGAGCGCGACGACAAGGTCGCCTGGCTCCTCGAGAAGGTCGGCCTCCGCGGAGAGCAGGCCTACCGCTATCCCCACGAGTTCTCCGGCGGCCAGCGCCAGCGCGTCGGCATCGCCCGTGCCCTCGCCACCGCCCCCCGCCTCCTGGTCGCCGACGAGCCGGTCTCGGCCCTCGACGTCTCGATCCAGGCCCAGGTCATCAACCTGATGCAGGACCTGCAGCAGGAGTTCGGCCTCGGCTACATCTTCATCGCCCACGGCCTGTCGGTGGTCGAGCACATCAGCCACCGCATCGCCGTGATGTACCTGGGCAACATGGTCGAGATCGGCCCGGCCCACGAGGTCTACGCCAAGCCGATCCACCCGTACACCAAGGCGCTCATCTCGGCTGTCCCGCTGCCCGATCCGCAGGTGACGCGGCCCGACCGCCAGCGTCTCCAGGGCGAGGTCCCGAGCCCTCTCGCCAAGCCCTCCGGGTGCCCCTTCCGCACGCGCTGCCCCGTCGCCGTCAAGAGCTGCGCCGAGCAACTGCCCCCGCTGGTCGAGGTCGCCCCCGAGCGCTTCGTCGCCTGCCCCGTCGTCGCCGGGGCATCCGCCCCCGCCCGGCCGGCCTGACGACTCGTCACCGGCGCACCACGAACAGGAGACCTCCGTAGAGCTGCTCTTGCGGCAGTTCGTTCGACAGCAGCGTTATGTCGTCGTCGTACGGGCTGAGCAACAGCTCTGCCTCCTGCTCGCAGACCTCGGCGCGGGCCCCCGGCTGCACTCTCAATGCCTGGCTGCCCAGGAAGGCCGACGCCCCCGCCCGGATCGTCCTCCCGATTCCCGGCACCGAGAGCGGTCTGTTCGGCGAGCCCACACCGGCTTCGCGGGTGCCGGCCAGCTCCATCAGTCCCTCGGCGCCGAGCTGGAAGTGCTCGCCGTAGGCCACGCGCAGCCCGGTGCGCAGCAGCACGTCCTGGGGAGAGACCGCGAAGACGCGCGCTCCGTCCCGGTACGCCTCCTCGGCGCCGGAGGCGGCGCGGGCCAGCGGGCGCAGCTCGTCGGGAACTCCCGGACCGTCGAGACGCCGGGCCAGGCCCCGCGTCACGCCGGACGTTCCCAGCGCTCCCAGGCCGCAGAGCACCGAGGCGGCGATGCCCAGATGCCCGGTCGACCTGCTTGCGAGCGCTGCGTCCAGGCGCGCGAACAACGCCTTCTCGGCCGGCGCGTGGCGAGTCGTGCCGAGGGCCAGCGAGACCAGCCCCCGCGGATCTCGGCCGCTCGCCAACATCCGGAGCAGCTCCGGTCCGGCCGCCTCCCCCTCCAGGCGAGCCGCCGCGAGCGCCGCGGCCCCGGCCAGGAGCGGCGCCGGATGCGAGAGCAACGCCCGGACGGCCGGAGCCTGCGCCTGGCTCCCCAGGGCGCCCGTCAGCAGTGCGGCGCGCCGGCGGTCGTCTTCCCCGTGGTCGTCGCCGAACATCGGCCGCAGCGAGGGCAGCGCCTCGGGGACTCCCAGCCGCACGCACATCCACTCGAACGGCTGGTTATCCGGCTCGGAGGCCAGGATTCTCGCTCCGACGGCACGGGCCGCGGCAACCGTGCAATGTCCCAGCGCATCGGCCGCCTCCACGCGGTGCCACGCGTGCGTCTCCTGGAGCGCCGCCCGCCCGAGCTGCTCCACGGCGCGTTCGTCACCGATCAGCCGCAGTCCGAGGATCGCCAGCGCCGACTTGAACGAGTCGACCCCCGAGGATTCTCGCAACCAGCGTTCGAGGTGCCGGCGCGCACGCTCCCGGTCGCAGGCGAGCATGACCTTCACGACCGTGGGCACGTACGGGAAGGGCTTGAACTGCTCCACTCGCCGGACCACCTGCTCGCATGCCTCGGAGGTGCGGGCGCGGCCCACGAACTCGGCGCAGGCCTGCAACTCCTCCGGCCCCCTGGCCTCCCGCAAGACCCGGAGCGCGAAGGAGTCGGCCGTGGGAAGCCCCATGGCGGTCGCCCCGTTCAGGATGTCCATGAGCACGGTTCTCTCGGGCACCGCGGGCGCCAGCTCGATCAACCGGCCGGCAAGGGCCGGATCCCGTAGCTTCCTCGCGACGCCCGCGAACCGCCCCAGGACGACCGAGGTGGCCATCGTCGCGGGTCTCAACGCATCCAGGAGGCTGGGCGTCATCCGCGGATCCGGCGAGATGTTGGCCTGGATCAGCAGGCCGAGCAGCGCCGTTTCGTCCCCCTTCGCCTGGGCCACGCGCTGCAACGCCGCCCTCACCAGCCGGCCGTGTTCGGCCCCCAGGGTCCGGAAGCTCAGGTCACCCGAGGGCACCCAGCCGGTCGCGGGCCGCCAGCGGATGCGGTAGTTCGTGCCGGGGCGCAATCCGCTCGTCACCTCCCGGAAGAAGCCCCTGGGGTTCGAGCGGGCGCGCCTCGTGAAGCCCTGGGCCGGGGGAGTCATCGATTCCACGGTGAACTCCACCTCCGAGGGCGGCAGCGCCAGCCCGGCCAGCACCACCAGCTCGTCGGCCGGGACCACGAACAGTTCGGCCAGTACCAGCAAGGGGGGCGTCGTCACGACCAGCGAGGGGCCCAGCGGGCGCCGGTCCGCGCCGACCGGTTGCAGCGTGCAGCGATCGGCCCAGTTCATCGGGCCGAACGCGACCACCGTCGTCGCGGCGGTGGCCTTCGTGCTCGTTTCCCATCCGGAGTCGCACCGGACGCAGATCTCGATCGGCGCGGTGACGGGCCCCCGCACCTGGACCGAGAGCTTGCGGAAGGTCCCCAGGTCTGGCCTCTCCAGGCGGATCGGCTCGCCCGGTGGCGCCTCGTCGCGTGCCACCGCCTTCACGGCTGCCGGGCTGGCCTCGCGCGCGCCCAGCATCCACCCGGCGGCCCCGAGCACGGCCGCCGCTGCCGCCAGCGGAAGCCACCACGGCAGGCCCTTCGACGGGCCCGGCGTTTGCGCCGCGGGCCGGGAGACGGCCGTGGCGCCAGCCTGGCGGGTCGGGCCGAACTCTCCCGGCTCGCTCCCGGCACGCGCCGTCACGGTGGCGGCCGAGCGGGCCGAGCGCGCCTCTGCCGGCCTACTCCGCGCGGCCGGCCCGTCCAGTCCGCCACAGGCCGCCAAGGCCTCCTCGAGCGCGGCCGCGGAGGAGAAGCGCCGGGAGGGTTCCTTCTCCAGGCATCGCAGCACGAGCCTCTCGAGGGCCGGCGGAACATCCGGCCGGCTAAGGCCGGGTCGCGGGGGCGTCGCTTCCAGATGGGCCCGCAGGAGTTCGCCCACGTCCTCCAGTTCGAAGGGAGGATGGCCCGTCAGACACTCGTAGAGCACGACGCCGAGCGCGTAGAGATCGCTGGCCGGCTCGGGCGCCTGCGTCCGGATCTGCTCGGGCGACAGGTACGTCGGCGTTCCGATCAGCAGCCCCGACTGGGTCTTCACTCCGCCCGGGCGGGACCACTTCGCGATGCCGAAGTCGGTCACCTTCCAGTGTCCAGGCTGCGCCAGGAGGAGGTTCTCGGGCTTGATGTCCCGGTGCAGGATGCCCTGCCGGTGCGCCTGCTGCAGCGCCGCGGCCGCCTGCGTCCCGACCGCGAGGGTCTCGCGGAGGCTCAGCTCGCCCTGGCCCAGCCGGTCCCGGAGGCTGCCCCCCTCGAGGTACTCGTAGGCGATCCAGGGCGCTCCCTCACCGGCCCCGTGGTCGAGGATGACCACGATGTGTGGATGGGAGAGCGCCGCGGTGATGCGGGCCTCCTCGACGAAGCGCGCCACCTGAGTCGGATCGCTCAGCATCGTCGGGTCCAGCAGTTTCAGGGCCACCGGCCGCCGCAGGTCCCGGTGCTCGGCCAGCCAGACCTGCCCGAAGCCGCCGCGGGCGAGCGGCCGGACCACCCGATACTTCGCGGCGCACGCCCTGGGGAGACGCGGCGCCGGCTCACGGCGTGCTGACATCGACCGTCATTGTAGCCGCTGGCGGGGGGCTGGCGCCTCGCCGCGGCCAGGAGGCGCGCCATCGCCGTCGAATAGTTCAACCGCTGAAATATTCACGACGTGAACATAACGTTGTGGCGCCCGGGGCGCTGAAGCCGGTACATTTGCCCCGATGACGAAAAGGGTTGTCCCGGCTCTGCTTGCGGTCCTGGCCATCGCCTCGTCCGGCTGGGCCGCGCCCAGGCCCAACATCGTCCTCATCACCGTCGACGCGTTGAGGGCGGATCACCTCTCGTCCTACGGCTACGGACGCCGGACCAGTCCTGAACTCGAGAAGCTCGCCGGTGCAGGTGTCCTCTTCGAGAACGCCTACGCTCAGTCCGACTGGACCCTGCCGTCGCTGTCCAGCCTCACCACCGGCCTCGAACCGGGCCGCCACGGCGCCGTCACCTCGC
>CAZSVK010000403.1:0-5490 GCA_964610245.1 uncultured bacterium | reverse complement strand
AGCCTCCAGCCTCCAGCCTCCAGCCTCCAGCCTCCAGCCTCCAGCCTCCAGCCTCAGGCATTCTCTCGCCACCGCGCCCGCAGACGCAGGCACCGCAGCATCTCGTCGGTCAGGTTCAGCAGGATCTTGCGCAGGTCGCCCGGCAGATCGGGATGGGCCCCGATGTAGGTGTTGAGCTTCCGCACCACGTCGAACTCATGAACGTTGGCCGGGAAGCAGATCTCGGCGAAGGCGTTCGCAAACTCCTGGTCACGCGTCGCCCGCACCTCCTGGATGGCCGTGAAGTACCGTTCCACGAACTGCCGCGACAGAGCCTCCTGATGAGGCCAGTGCAGCCCCGCCAGACCGGCCCGCAGGTCGCTCCCCGAGGTGCGCCGGTCTTCGAGGCAACGCCGCCAGAGCGCCTCCTTGCGGGCCAGGTCGGGCAGCGAGGTCTCCGCGCGCAGCGCCTGCCGCCGGCCCAGGTCGGTCCCGTCGCGCAGCAACTCCGTCGCGACCCGATCGGACGCGCCGGGCCATCCGTACGCGCACAGCCGCACGACCATGTTCCAGCGCCGCTCCGGGTGCATCTCCAGGCCGGGCAGGTTCCCCTCCCCGTCCAGCAGGCCCGCGAGCCGCCCCAGGCTGCTCGCCTCCGCGCTGGTGTCGACGGCCAGATCCAGCCACTCCTTCTGCGCGTCGCTTCCGGCGGCCGACACCTCCGCCTGCCGCCAGGCCAGACCGTTCATCCGCCCGAGGTACGATTCCCGCGCCGCTCCCGCCAGGTAGTGGTTCACGGCCGTCAGCGCATGGCGGAACTGGCCCTGTTGCACCTTGGCGTTCGGCTCGACCGGCACCTTCGCCAGGAAGGTCTCCAGGTACGCCGCCGGGGCCAGCTTGCCCTCGCGGACCATCTCCCAGAGCGTCAGCCAGACCGCGCGCCGGGTGCGGCTGTCCGGCAGTCTCTCCAGGTGCTGTCTGGCGAAATCCAGCGACACCGGATCGAGCAGCACGCGCAGGTAAGCGTGATCCTCATGATTGGCCCACACGAAGACGGGCGCGGGCAACCCCGCGGCAGCCTCCACGACGGTGCGCGCTCCGGACACCGACACCGGCAGCACGACCGGCCTGCCGAGCGCGCCGTTCACGTCAGCGTGGTAGAGCGCGACCTCCAGCCGCTGCGGTCTCAGGACCCGGTCGCCGTTGCCCTCGAGTTGCTCCAGCTCAAGCCTGCGGAGCTTCCCGTCCGCGGCTTCCACATGTGGTTGCAGCGTGTTCACGCCGGCCGTCTCGATATGCAACCTCGCCCAGTCGGTCAGGTCGATCCCGGCGGCCTCGCCCAGCGCCTGGAAGAAGTCCGGGAGGTCGGTGTTGCCCCAGGCGTACTTCCGCATGTAGGCCTGCACACCCCGCTGGAAGGTCTCCTCGCCCACGAACCTGGCGAGTTGCTTCAGGACCGAGGCGCCCTTCCCGTAGGTGATCCCGTCGAAGTTGGCGAACGCCATGTCGGTGTCCGGGGCGGTGCCGGCGATCGGGTGCGTGGTCGGGAGCTGGTCCTGCCAGAGCGCCCATGCCTTGTCGGCGGTGAGGAACTCTTCCCAGGAGTCGTCGAAGCGAGTCGCCTTCGCCTGCGCATGGGCGGCCATGAAGGTGGCGAAGCTCTCGTTGAGCCATAGCCCGTCCCACCAGCGCATCGTCACCAGGTCGCCGAACCACATGTGCGCCATCTCGTGCAGGATGACGTCGGCGCGCCGGCCTCGCTCCCGCATCGACGGCTCGTGGCGGAACAGCACCATCTCGTGGAAGGTCACCGCCGCCGGGTTCTCCATCCCGCCGGGATTGAACTCGGGCACGAACAGTTGATCGTACTTCTCGAAGGGATACGGCACCCCGTAGTAGTCGCCGAAGAACTCCAGGCCAGCCCGCGTGAGTTCGAAGATCTCGTCCGGATCCAGATAGCGAGCCATCGACTGCCGCGCGAAGAGCCGCGACGGCACCCGGGCCTGCCGGTCGGCGACCATCGCGTACGGCCCCAGCGCCAGGAACAGCAGGTAGCTCGAGAGTCGCGGCGTCTCACGGAAGAGCCGCGTCACGGCTCCCCCCTCGAGCGAACTCCGCTCCTCGACCGTATTGGCCACGGCGAGCCACTCGGCGGGGCTGGTCACCGAGAGCCGCATCACGAGCTTCAAGTCGGGCTGGTCGAAGCAGGGCAGCACCCGGTGGGCCGAGAAGGGCTCGAAGTTGGAGTAGAGATACTCGCGGCCGTCGACCGGGTCCAGGAAGTGGTGCATCCCGTTGCCGGAGCGATCGTAGGCCGCCTCGTAGGCCAGCTCCACGACGTTGGCGCCTTCCCGCAACGCCTGCGCCGGAAGCATCACGCAGAAGGGCTCGCGGACCCGAGGCTCCACCGGCCGGCCGTTGACCAGAAGCCGCTCCAGGCGTTCGCACTTCAGGTCGAGCCGCAGATCGCCCCGCTCCGCCGACAGGTTGAAGCCCAGCCGGGCCTCGCCCCGGAACGAGTCGGCGCTGGCCCGGAACCGCAGCGCCAGCTCCAGCTCGACCCCCGACACCCGTTGCGACCGCTGCCAGGCGTCTTCCTGCGTCAACAGGTCGGTGGGAGCTGCGATCCGGCCCCCCGGCTTCGGGAGGACGGCGGCCCCGGCTCCCGGGGCCGACTGGGTGCCAGCAACGGCTGTGAGCGTGTCGGAGAACATGGCGCACGACCTGACGTGAAGCTCAGCGACCCCTCTCGACGGGGACCGCGAGCAGACGGATGGACCCTCCGGGCCGGCTGAACCAGCCCTGGGTGGAGAGGCGCATTTTGCATCCCCGCGGCTCGCCTGTCAAGGACGCTGGAAATCCTGGTTCGGCCCGTGGGCCCGCCGGGCGTTACTCCTCGTCCGACTCGTCGTCGTCCCAGTCGTCCTCGTCCTCGTCCTCGTCGCCCTCGTCCTCATCGGCGGGGGGGCCGAAGAGCCACATGAACGCGGCCGGCAACCTGTCACGCCACGCCGCCTCGCTGTGACCGGCTCCCTCGTCGATGAACAGTCGCAGGTTGTGCCCCATCTCGGCCAGGCTTCCGCCCAGCTCCATCACCGACTGCACGAGGTTGAAGTCGTCGAACCACTCGTCCAGCTCGAGGTCGTCCTCGTCGTCTTCCGCCGTCCCGGCGTCGAGCCAGACCCGCATGGGCATCAGCGGGCCGACTTCGCCCTCCACCATCCGCTGCGTGAAATTGCGCGCCCACCAGAGCGAGGGAGACATCATCCCCACCAGCCCGAACAGCTCGGGATGACGCCAGGCCAGGTGGAAGGCCGCGAGCCCCCCGAGCGACGAGCCCATCACGCCCGTGTTCTCGGGCCCCTCCAGCAGCCGCAGCCGCGAGCGCAACATCGGCTCCAGCTCCCTCTGCAGCAGCCGTTCGAGCAGGTCGAGCCGGCCACCCCCTTCCTCCGGATCCTCCACCGGCGTGTAGAGGTCGTCGCGGCGGCGGTCGCTCCCGATGGCGGCGATCACGAACGGCCGGATCAGCCCGCGCGCCAGCAGCTCGTCGTGCGTCTTGTCGGCATCCCAGGCCTGGCCGAGGAAGGCGGTCGCCGCGTCGAACACGTTCTGGCCGTCCAGCATGTAGAGGAGTGGGTAGCGCTCGGTGGTCTCGTAGTAGCCGGGCGGGAGATGCACCAGGATCTGCATGCCGAAGCCGGCCGAACGGCGCCCGTGCTTGCCGACGTCGATGACGTGCTCGTCACGAGTGGAAAAGCGCGTCATTCGCGCTTTGAGAGACTGTTTCCGGCTTCGCGGACCTTTCAGGCGGATCATCTTCGGGTCAAGTTACCGACCGGGAAGGAGCGGTGTCACCCGTTCCCAGTCGAAGAGGTAGGCCGGCCGGTCGCGGCCCTCGACCTCCAGGAACTTGCGCCGTACCGCCGGCTCGGCCGGATTGTTCAGATACAGGATTCCCCCGGCTGGCGCCAGCGCCGGGTGCACGACCGGCGTGTTCAGAGCAATACCTTGCGCCGGAGGCACCTCTCGCGGCGTCAGGAAGACGATGGCGTCGCCCAGGCGCGCCTCCTCGACCGGCCTGAGCGGCGCTCGCGTGAACTCGGCCAGCATCGCCATCTGTTCGAGCTTCGACGGCCAGAACAGAAGCAGCCCGGCCGCTGCCTGGGTCAGCAGCACCGCCGCCGGCAGCCCGCGCAGGAACAGTTCCCTCCGCTCCATCGCAACCCGGTGGAGCCACGCCAGGCCCGAGGCCGACAGCACCGCCAGCGGCAGCAAGAGTTCGGCATGGTAGTAGCCGCCGGTCAGCCCCACGCCGGGCGAGTAGTACAGCAGATAGGCCGCCGTGTGAGCAGCCACGAGCGAACCCCACAGTCCCCGGCGGCCGCCCGGCTGCTGCCGCCCCAGGAAGGCGAACGGGATGAAGACGAACGACAGCGGCCAGCCGAACAGCCACTGGGTCAACCGGGTGCCGGTGATCGCCAGGTTCAACGCCGCCCGCCCGGGCCCGTGTTCCAGCCCCTCCATCCCCCGGGGCCCGAATCCCAGGTGCTCCCGCGGGTTGAACCTCTCGTACGGAGTGGTGAACGGATCGCCCGTCACCGCCCAGTCGTAGGCGAGCATCGTCGCCGCCGCGAACAGCACTGGCGGCAGCACCCAGGCTAGCCGGCGCAACGCGGGCCGCCCGCCCGAGCAGAGGAAGTAGACCGCTGCGGCCCCGCCCCAGGCGACCGCCGTCAGCGGCCGCGTCAGGAACGACCAGCCCAGCGCGGCGCCGGCCAGCAGCCCCCATCGCCGGCCCCTCCCCTCCGCCGCCCGCAGGCTCGCGGCGATGAAGCCGGCCAGCAGCATCAGATCGGGCACGGCATTCAGCAGCGTCGCCCCGTTCAGCACGAACAGGGGAGAGAACGCCAGGTGCGCTCCGGCCAGCAAGCAGATGCCCGGAGAGGCCGCCGCCCGCCACGCGGCCAGACAGGCGGCCAGGGCGAGCGCCGCGCAGAGCGGCGGCACCAGGTGCGGATTCCCCGCAAGCGCCCCGGGAGCCAGCATCGCCGGCCACCCGGGCAGATACTGGCCACAGTACTTGTCCCGGGTCTGCAGGATGAACCAGTTGGCGGTCAGCTCGGGGAACTCTGGCCGTGGCAGCCAGAGTTTCCCGCGCGCAAGGATGCGGCCCTGGACGCCGCTGACGAACTCGTCGATCGTGATCGGCGTGAACTCCAGCACCTGGCTAGCCACCAGGAACGACCCCACGCCCACCAGCGCCACCAGCAGCGACGCGGTGCGACCGAACGCGGGCACGCGTACCTCGCCGGCCGTGAGCCGCCGGCCCAGCCAAGGCGCCAGCGCGGCCGCCGCCATCGCCGCCCCCGGAAGCACGACGAAGAGGTAGATCATGCACTCGAGGATCTCTTCCGGCGAGACGAAGGTCTCGCGCATCGGCCCGGTGGCGGTGTGCCGGAGCACGACGACGTTCTTGTAGAAGCCGGTGTTGTGCGAGACATCGAACCG
>CAZSVK010000402.1:0-5498 GCA_964610245.1 uncultured bacterium | reverse complement strand
AACTTGCCGGGATTGCGATTGTCGGATAGGGTTGATCGACGATGGACCGAGCCTTCTTCTATCGATTCCTCTCCGTGGCGATGCGGCTGGAGCTTTCTCCCATCAAGGAGCTCGAGCTTCTCGGCGACCCCGCGGGCGGCGACCTCACCCCCTATCAGCGCATCGCCGCGCAGCTCAAGCGCGGACGCAAGCTGTCGGTGTCATGGCCGACTGGCCCGTCGATTTCTCACCGGCCGAGCGCACCGTGGTCGCGGCGGCCGAGGACGGGCCGGCCTTGGCCGAGGTGCTGCGGCATCTCGACCGGGTCTCGGCCCACCGGCGCTGGACATTGTCGGCGCTCATGCCCTGCGCCGCCTACGCCGCGTTCATGCTCGCCGGCTTCGCGACCTTTGGCGGCGGCGTCGCCGAGTACGCCTCCTGTCTGCACGACCTGCCGGCGCAGGCCGGCATCCAGACCGGCACGACGACCGAGACCGGCAGGCTGTTGGCTGTGCTGATCGCTCCGCTGGCACGGGCGGCGCAGGCGGCACTTGGGCTGGGCGTCCTCGCGATCGTCGCGCTGGTCCTGTGGCCGCCCCTCCGCGGGAAGTGCGGGTCGCTGCTCCGAGGGCTGGCGGTGAAGCTCCCGTGGCTGGGGAGCAGCCTGCGCTGCCAGGGCTCGGGCAGCTTCTGCCGCGTGCTGGGAGCGCTGCTCGCGCGGGGCGTGCCGGCAGAGCGCGCGGTGGTCGCGGCGGGCGCCGTGTTCGACGAACTCGGGCTGACCGAAGGCGTCACGCGCGCCGCCAAGGCGGTCGCCTCGGGCTCGCGGCTGTCGGAGGCGCTCCGCGCGGGATCGCTCCTGGAACCCGCCGACTGCTGGCGCCTGGAGATGTCGGAGGATTCCGGCTGCGTCCTCGAGCGGCTGGCCGCGCTGGGCCTCGACCTCGAGCGTCGAGCGACCGCCCGGCAAGAAGCTTTCCGGCAGGTGCTGGAGCCGGTAGTCATCGTGGGGTTCGGCCTGATCACGGCCGTGCTCTATTCCTCGGTGTTCCTCGCCATCGTGGGGATGAGCAGCGCGTCGGTGCAGGAGGTGCTGCGGTGATGGGCGGCAAGACGGATCTGAAACAACTCAGCCTGTTCCTGGAGCACCTCTCCGCGCTGGCCCGGATGGAGCTTCCCCTCTCGGAGGGCCTTCGCAAGGCCGCCAAGGAGACCGGCGAGCGCGGGTTTCGCAGACTCTGCGACGACGCGGCCGCGGGCCTCGAGCAGGGGCTGCCGCTCTCGGAGGCGCTGGCCGCGGCCCGGCCGTCGGTCCCGAAGCTCGTCGTGGCGATGCTACGGGCGGGCGAACGCACGGGCAACCTGGTGCGCCCCGTGGAGCGGCTGGAGGCCTACTACCACGCCTCGGCGCTGCTCAGCGCGCGGTTGCGCTCCGCCACCCTCTATCCGGCGATCACGCTGGGAGTGGCCTTCTTCTTCCTGCCGGTCTATGGCTTTGCGATCGGAGAGTTTCGCCGGGTGTTCGCCTCGATGAACGTCGAGCTGCCGGCAATGACGCGCCTGACGCTCGACAGCGGCCCGATTCTCTCGGCCCTGGCGGCGCTCGCGCTCGCCGTCGCCATCGCGTCGCTGTTCGGCCGCTCGGAACTCCGTGAGCTGATCTTCTCAAAGCTGCCCGGCGTCGGCCGGATGCTGATGATGGCCCGCACGGCGCGCACCAGCCGGCTGCTGGCGATGCTGCTGGAGAGCGGGGTGCCCGTCCCCGAGGCGCTGGAACTGGCCGCCGAGACCTCCGACGAGGTACAGGCCGGCCGCGCCCTCCGGTGGCTCGCCTCGAGCGTGAGCGACGGCAACCCGATGTCGGAGTCGCTGATGTCGGTGAAGGGCCCGGCGCGCGCCGCCTTCCCGCTCACCTTTGCCTGGGCCGTCGGGGCCGGCGAGCGCAGCGGCGAGCTGGAGCGGGTGCTGCTCGACATGGCCAGCTACAACGAGGAAGAGGTCGAGTACCTGGCCCGCTCGATCCCGATCGCCCTCGAGGCGGGGCTGCTCGCCGTCGTGGGCGTCCTGGCCTTCCTGATGATCCTGTCCCTGTTCCTCCCGATGATCAAGATCGTCAACTACGTCGGCTGAACGATGCGCTCGCGCCGCGACATAAAGCACGGTTTTAGCCTCATCGAGATGATGGTCGGCCTGGCGCTGCTCGCCGGCATGGCCATCACGATGGCCCACGGCTTCAGG
The DNA here is from genome assembly GCA_964610245.1 of uncultured bacterium. GTDB lineage: Bacteria > Muiribacteriota > UBA6191 > JACPRK01 > JACPRK01 > CAZSVK01. Next base: position 3,281 of record CAZSVK010000402.1, on the reverse strand, counting down.
GAACAGGTGCGGCTCCAGGGTCAGATCGAGCGGCGCGCCGCGGCCGTGCACCTGGCCCGCTCGGCCCTGGAAGAGGTGCGCCTGGTGGCGCGGATGGGCCCGGCGATGCTCCAGGTCTACGCGCCCGGCGGCCGCACCCGCACGAGCAAGCCGGGCCTGCTCGCGAAGCTCCCCGGCGGCAGCGTCAGCACGCTCGTGAGCGAGCGAGAGCCCGCGCTCTATAACGTCCAGGTGATCGTGCGCTGGCTCGAGGACGCGGCCGACGCCCCGCGCGACTTCCGGCTCGAATCGATCGTGAGGGCCCGGCCGTGAAGCGAGGATTCACCCTCATCGAGCAGATGATCATCATCGCCCTGCTGGGCGTCATGACCGGCTCGTTCATGCTCGACGTCTACTTCACGCACCGCCTGCCCGCCCGGCTGGAACGCCGGATGGAGGCGGTCCGAGAGGAAACCGTCGCGCTCGAACTCCTCGCCCGCGATCTGCGCGAGGCCCGCGGACAGCTCCACGACCCGCTGCGCCCCTGCTTGCTCACGCTCGACCGGTGCAAGGGCCGTATCGAGTACTCCCTGGGCGATGACCGCCGTCTGCGTCGCTCGGTGAGCGGCGAGGACGGCCGGGTGACCGAATCGAAGAGCCTGGCCGGGCCGCTCGAACAGTTCAGCTTCGGTCCCGCGGAGTTCCACCTCGGCGCCAAGGAGGGCGACTCCCCGGCCGGCTCGCCTCAGGTGCAGGTCTCCTGGTCGCTCGGCGCGACGAAGTACCCCGGGGTTCGCGTGTTCCTGAAGGGCGGGCAGGGGCTGCTGGCCTCGGGCGCGTCGGTGAGTTCCGCCTGGAGAGGAGACTGGCAATGAGGCGGCGCCGGCAGGGGTTCGTGATGGCCTGGGTGCTGTTCGTGCTCGGCGTCGTCCTCGCTCTCGCCCAGGCCCGGGGCGACCGCATGGTCTCCGCGGCGCAGCTCGTCCGCCGCCAGGCGATGCGCGCCCAGGCCCTCGCGGTGGCCGAGGGGGCCATCGAGGAGTCTCGCTACCGCCTGGAGTCGGGCGGAAACGCCGCCGTCGAACTCGATCTCGGCGATCGCCGGGCGACCTGCGAGACGGTCCGTGCCAGCGGCCCGGGCCGGGTGGCGCTGCTCGCCCGCGGGGTTGCCGGAACGGGCCAGTGGGGGGTCCAGGTTCGCGTCGAACTGCGGGTCGAGGCGGGGACGTCGGGCCCGCGCACCGTCGTCGAGTCCTGGAGCGAACAGCCGCTGCCGTGAGGGTCCTCTTCGGACTGGCCCTGGATGGACCGGCGGCGCCCGAGGCCCCGTGGGAGCGGAACGCCCGCCTGGGAGAGACCACACAGGGTCCGTCGGGTCTCTTGAGTCTGCTGGAGATACGCCTCGGGTTGGGCGGCGCCTGGGACCCCGAACCGCTCAGGGTTGCGCAGCTGGCCGCGCGCCTCGCTCTCGCCGACGACGGCCGGAGATTCTACAGCCGCTCGCGCGCCGTCGACCCGCTCGGCACCGCGCGGACGCTCCTGACCTGGCGAGAGTCGCTGTTCGCCGCAGGCTGGTCGGGCGGTCCACTTGCCGGAGCCACGCCCCGGCTGGACGATCTGGCGGCGCTCGAGCAACTCCCAGGCGCGCCGCCTCTGTGTCCTGGCCCGGCCGAGCGGCTGCGGACGGTGCTCGGGGCGCTGGCCCGCCGCGACCCGGGTTGCCGCGCGGTGAGCCTCGCCTGCCCCGAAGAGGAGCTGCCCCGCGCCTGGCGCGAGGTGCTCGCGGTCCTGCGAACGCACGGCTGCGTGGTGGAGCCACCTCCGGCGCCGGAACGGTCTTCCTTCGAGGATCTCGCGCGACTCCAGGTTGCCGGCGGCCAGCCAGACAGCCGCCCGCCGCTCGGCGACGGCAGCGTCGTCCTGCTCACCGCCGGCTCCGACTCCGAGGCGGCCGCCGCCCTCGCCGGCTGGCTCGAACCGCACCTCGACGAGTGCGCTCTCATCGTGCCGGCCGGCGACGACTCGCTCGACCGCGCCCTTGCCGTGCGCGGCCTGCCGCCCGCCGGCGCCGCCCCGATCAGCCGCTGGCGCCCTCCGCTGCAGGTGCTGCCGCTGGCGATCGCGCTGCGCTGGGAGCCGCTGGATCCCCAGCGTCTGCTCGAGTTCCTGATGCTGCCGGGCGGCCCCCTGCCCCCGTTCGCCGCGGCCCGCCTGGCCAACGCGCTCGTGCAGGCGCCCGGTGTCGGCGGTCCCGCCTGGCTCGAGGCCCTCGAGCGGCTCGACCGGACCTGCCGGGAGCGGTTCCTGAAGGAGCGCGGGCCCGGCTCCGAAGCCGCGGCGGAGCGCGAAGCGGCGCGCCTCCTGGAGCGCCTCGACGAGTGGCTGGCCGGCCCTCGCTTCCGCCCGGAGGAGGGCCTCCCCGCGACCGAACTGACGGCACTCTGCGGCCAGGTCAGTCGCTGGGCACACTCCGGCGATGCCGCGAACGACCCGGCGCTCCAGGCCGCCTCCTCGCAGGCCACGGCATTGAAGCGGATGGTGGAGCACCTCGGCGAGCCGCGACTGCCGAGACTGCTCTGCGAAGCGCTCATGGAGGACGCGACCGCGGCCGGCGTGCCGCTTCCCGGCTGCCGGGCGGAGCGAGGACACCCCGCCGTGGTCCGTCAGCCGGGGTCCATCGTCGGCCCCGTGGAGCGTCTGGTCTGGTGGGACTTCGCCTCGGACGGCAGCACGGGCGCCCTCTTGGAGCCGTGGACGCGACAGGAACGCCAGCTCCTCGGCGGTGCGGGCCTGGCCCTGGAGGGACTGTCGGCCTGGCCGCGGCGCCACACGGCAGCCGCCTTCCGCGCCTTCGCCTGGTGCCGGCGCCAGCTCGTGCTCGTCCAGCCCGACCGCCGGCGAGGACAACCCGCCGGACCCCATCCTCTGCTCGCCTCGGTGCGGGCGGCGTTCGGCGGCCACCTGCGCGCGCTCACGCCCGAGGCCCGCCCGTGGCTCCGGGACCAGGCCCGCTCGGCCGGCCTCCCCGAGCCGCTCGAGCCTGTCGCCCGGCGAGCGCTTCCACCGCTCCGCCGCTGGTGGTCGCTGCCCGCAGGAGTCATCGCATCCTCCAGACCGGTCGAATCCTACACGAGCCTCGAGGCCTACCTGTACCATCCGCACCTCTGGGTCCTCGAGTATGCCGCGCGACTGGACGCAGGCTCCTCCCGCAGCCTCCCGTCCGGCAACCGGCTGCTCGGCTCACTCGCCCATCGCCTGCTGCAGGACTTCCTCATGGAACCCGGCTACCTGGGACGCCCGCT
>CAZSVK010000401.1:0-5500 GCA_964610245.1 uncultured bacterium | reverse complement strand
GGCCTTGTGGTCCTTGTCGATGTAGATGTCCACCAGCTGCAGGTACCAGCCCTTCGCCTCCGACGAGCCGTCGGAGCGGAACTTGTCGATCGGCCGCCGAGTGGTGATCCTGAAGATCACGTTGGAGCCCCCGTCCTCCACCTGGAACTTCTCGATGTCCAGGAACCCCTCGCGATTGTTGAAGCTCAGCGGATACTGGTAGAACCCCGGGCCGTTGTCGTCTCCCTTGGGGTCGCGCATGCTGAAGTAGGTCTTGTAGCCGTCCTCGTGGCCGCCCTGTACCGGCTTGTAGACCGGCGGCGGCGAACTGGAGGCGCACCCGCCGGTGAAGCAGAACGCCAGCCCGAGCAGGGATAGCCCGAGTCGCAGGCAAGGGCGGGGGCCGCTTTCGTGGAGCCGGGATTGGGTTAACTGCATCGGGTCCTGCCTCTACTTGACGCTGATCATCGAGTGGCCGCTGTCGTTGCGTTCTTCGTAAGGATCCCTGCGAACCAGGTCGTCCCTGTTCAGAACGAAGCCGTAGCCCAGGTCACCGGCCGTGAAGCTTGCGTCGATGCGGGTCCACGCGCCGTCGCCGGCGATGCGGTCGCCGCTGACCTGAGTGCCGGGCGTGGCCGGGTCGATGTCGAACTGGCTCCCGTCGTCGTACAGCGGCCGCGCGCCGGCGCGCGGGTCGAAATCGTTGAAGTCGCCCACCAGTTCGACCGTGCTCAGCGGCCCGAAGTCTTCCGCGAAGAGCACGAAGACCGCCGTCGACGCCGTCTTGGGGATCAGTTCGTGCACGGAGTTGGTCAACCTCGGGTCGCTCGAGCCGAAGCGCGCCGAATCCAGGTTTACCTCGAACTGCTCGATGGTCTGGCCGTGATCGGGGAGGTGGACGATCCCGTAGCCGAGGTCGTAGGCGTCGCCGCGGGCGACCACGAAGTGCCGATCCAGCAGGCGGGTCTCGATCTGGAAGTCCCCCTCCACGTCGCAGAACCCCAGGTCGCTCGAGTTCGGGAACGGGCCCATGATGCGCAACCGGTTGTAGTTGGTGCTCGAACCGACCAGGTTGGTCCGGATACCCACCGTCGAGAGCGGCGCCGGTACCGCGATCCGCTGCTTGATCACCGACGTCAGCGCGACCACGCCGTCCTGGATGCAGCCGCCCAGCAGCACCGAGGCGAGTGCGAGCAGCACCGCTCCCAGCATCGCCAGGCCCAGGTCGGCGCGCCGCCAGGGCCCGGGCCGGTGGCAATCGCATGCTCGGGCGTGCTCGTGGCAGCTGGATTTCGAGACGGAGGTCGTCATCGTCGGTGAGGAGGTCGCGGAGGTAGGGGGATGCTCAGAAGTCGGTCTGGCCCTTCAACTGGATGATCTTGTTGGTGCGGTAGAAGAGGAGGGGACCGTCGTCCCAGCGATCGTCCGGGTTCTCGTACTCGTAGCCGTAGCTGAGCCGGAGTTCGGTCTTGGGCGTCGGCTCGTAGAGCAACTCGAGGAAGTTGTTCACCACGTAGTCGTCGTTGCGCTTGACCGTGTCGATGTTCATCACGCTGTGCGCGTAGCGCAGCTTCAGGGCCCGCGTGAACTGCCATGTCGCCTCTCCGGTGAGTTCGTCGGTGATGCCGTCGAGTGCGCTGTCCACCGCATCGTGCGCGTCCTCGCGCAGGCCCCAGGCCTTCAGCGACAGGCTGTCGTTGAGCCGGACGTTGGCCTCGCCGCCGATCGTCCACAGATCCAGGCCGTTGCGCTGGGGTCGCAGCACCTTGCCTCGCGTGTTTCTCGCCAGCGGGCGGATGATGTTCCCCTGGTCGTCCTCGAAGAGCCGGTCGGGGTTGGTCGCCGAGAAGGACCGTAGCAGGGCGTTGTTGATGTACTCGGCGTAGCCCGAGAGGTAGAGCGTGCGGTTGAGCTGGCTGTTGAGCGTGAACCGTCCCAGACGGTTCTCGAAATGACGGGCGTCCCACCCGATCGCGTCGTGGTCGTCGAGCCACTCGAGATACCCGATGGCGCTCGTGTCGGGTGTCAGTTTCACGTCCACCGAGAAGTTCCCGAAGTCGATGCCGGTCTCGTTGACGGCGTGGTCTTCCTGGTGCTCGAACGTCAGCTCGACGTGCGTCTTGTCGGTCAGGTCGGCCAGCGTCTGCAGCCTGGCGCGGGTGCCCGGCTGGGCCCCGGCGATGTTGTCTTCCCACCACTTGTCCTCGTACAGGCACGAGAGCGTCAGATCCTCGAAGATCCGGGCCAGCTTGTCCTTGAAGTCGTACTTGACCTCGGTTCGCACGAGCCGCTCGCCGCGGGTCGTCGGACCCTTGCGCCCGAAGTTGTCCCTGAACGGCGGCAGCGAGGTGTCGACGAACTGGGACTGTGACAGCCGAGAGCGGAAGTCCTTGCCGAACTGGTACGTCTTCAGCGACAAGGTCAGGTCTCGGAACTGGTAGGACGCGTCGCCCTTGAGCGCGCCCCCGTCCATACCTCGTTCGGGGTCGTCGTCGGCGCTCTTGCGGCCGCCGTCGCTCCGCATCCCGACCAGCGCCACGTCCCACTTGTACCCGGCCGTGCGGCCGCCCTGGAGATCGGCGGCCCACACTCGGTTGAACTCGTTCTTCGTGTCGTAGTTGTAGGCGTTCTCCACGTACGTTGTGCCGAGGACCATGTGGTTCTTGTGCGCCTCGGCGCCGGCCGTGCGATACGGCTCGTAGAGGATGCGCATCGCGTAGACGTCGTCTGTGGTCACCGTCATCGGCTTGAAGAAGTCGGTCAGATCCTCGGAGTTGTTCCCCTGGCTGTCCTCCAGGTTGAACTCCTTGAGCACGGCGGCGTTGTACGAGAGCCTCTTGTAGGAACCGCTGCCTTCCAGGCCCGAGAAGGGCGCCGAATCGAACGAGTCGATGGTCAGCAGCACCGCGGGATCGGTGAAGTCGGTCATCGATTCGTTCGAGAAGGCCCGGGTGTCGAGGCGCTTGGCGTGCAACCTGAAGTGCGCCTTGTTCACGTTCACCCGTTGCGGATCGTCCACGCTCGTGGCGAAATCGTCCGTCACGTCGCCGGCGATCGGCGGATCGCTGAACCGGTAACCCAGGTTCGCGTTCCCGCTGGTCGGGCCGCTGATGCGGGCCTTCACCTCGAGGAACGCCTCCAGGTCCCGGAAGAAGCCGCCGCCGAGGTAGGGCTGCCCGATGAATCTCAGGTAGGCCTCCTGGCCCAGCGGCTCGAGCCCCACGTCCTTGAACTGCGTGTACGGGCTGACGTCCTTGTCGAACGGGTAGTTGACGAAGTTGAACGGCCGCACCACGAACGTGTTCTCCAGCCGGTAGAACCCCTCCATCCTCACGTTCGAAAGCGTCGAGTCGAGCCGATCGGTCTTCTTCTCGACCTCGTCGATGCGCTTCTCCAGGCTCTCGACCCGCACCCCCAGCAGGTCCAGCTCGGCCCGGAACTCGTTGGTGAGCCGCGAAACGCTGAGTGTCTCTTCGGGACTCAGCGTGCCACCGTTGCCCTTGATCTGGCCTACCCGGTCGAGGATCTTGGCGACCACGACCGCCAGATCGTAGCGCGTGACCACCTTCTTGCCCTTGAAGGTGCCGTCCGGGTAACCCTGCATCAGCCCTTCGCGCGCCAGCTTGTCGACCGCTTCGTAGGCCCAGTGGTCGGCGGGCACGTCTCGGAAGGCCGCCGCCGTCGCTGCGCCAGGCGCCGCCTGGGCAAGGGCCCGGTCCGGCCCCGCCGCGAGGCATGCCAGCGCCAGGAGCGCCAGGGCAAGGCGTCGCCACGGGTTCAGCCGTGGTTGTCGGTTCGACATGGGTGGGGCAACAAAAGAAAGGCGCAGACAGAGAGTTTCGTCCGATCAGCCTATCGGCAGCCCCGAGGCGTTCCGTAACAAAAGCCAGGCGCCCCAGCCTGGTTCTGTCTCACGCAACCGTCAAAGCCCTCTCGGGCGCCGTTCGCGCGAGTGCCCCCTCGGAACGAAAAACGCGTACAAAACAAAAACCCGGCGTTTCAGCCGGTGCTTTGCTCGTGCACCCGTCTCTTGCGCGGATTCTTGCCTTACGGCCCCGGCGATGCCGGGTCTACAACCGCTGCGAGGACAGCTATTTGACTACGGTCCCGGCGATGCCGGGTTTGCAACCGCTGCGCCGTCCTGTACCCGAATTGACTTCAGGTACCGCGCTTCGGTGCACGCCGAGAGAATACGTTACAGACCTCGGATTGTCAACACCCAATTTTGAGTCCTTTTCGAAAAGGGGGCGAAAACAAAACGCCAGCCCCTCGCGGGGCCGGCGTTCCACCGGAAACTCAATCGCTCGCTATTGGTCCAGGCCCTGGAACTTCGGCAGGATGTTGACGCCGTCGGCTTCGGCGATGACGCCGATCATCGGCGCCACCAGAGGCTTCGGCTCGTTGAGCGTCAGCTTCCAGGTGAGCATCCGCTCCTGGCCGGCGGGGAGCCGGCTGAGCCGCTGCGTGTCGCTGCCGCCGGCGACGGTGAAGTCGAGGCCGCTCACCAGCCGCACGTCGATGTTGGCCAGGTCCAGCTCGCTCAGGTTGCTCACCACTGCGGTCAGGACCAGCTTCGAGCCCTTGCGCTCGATGCTCGTGCGGCTCACCAGGGCCGCCACGTCGGCCTGGCTCGAAGCGGTCAACCGGGCCAGGCCCGTCTTCAGCGACTTCAGGTAGGCCTCGGGGCCGGCCTCGACCGCCATCGAGGCAGCCGTGTCGGCGCCGGCCACGCGGGCCAGCGTGTCGGCCAGCACGGTCGTGCGCCGGGTCAGTTCCGACTGGGTCGCCGTGTACAGGTCGCGGGCGCTCCCGGCGGCCTTCTCGTCGGCGCTGCCGTCGCTCAGGGCCAGCGTCTCGAGCTTGCTGCCGAGCAGATCGATGCGGGCATCCGCCGCCAGCAGCCGGTCGACCTTGGTGGAGAGGGCCGCATCCTTGGTCTTGGCTGCCGTCCAGGCCTCGCGGGCCGCGTTCTGGTAGCTTCCATAGGCCGCCTCCAGCTCCATCATCAGCTTCCGGTTGAACGCCTCGTTCACCCGGACGTGCCGCATGCTGTCGGTGGCCAGAGCCGCCGTGGCGGCCGGATCGAACGCCCAGCGCGCCCCGTTGATCATCTCACCGCGAGGCAGCGAGAAGAAGTAGCTGCCGCAGTCCCAGGTCGTGTGGGCCAGCAGGCCGCCCGCCGCCACGCCGCCGATGATGGCGACGACCTTGGAAATGTTGGTGGGATCGAACACCGAGGCATAGCCCACGATCTGGGCGACCTTCTTCACGATGCTGGCGATCTCCCGCTCCTTGATGTTGCGGGCATGGCGCGTGCCGATCTGGGTCTCGATGATCTCCTTGACCGAGGTCGAGGTCTCGACGCGGTCGTCGTCCCAGACCTTGCGGGTGGCCTCGTCCAGCGTCCCGTTCGCCGTCATCTTCGAGGCGTAGTCGTGGGTCAGGTCGACGGCTGCCTGGCTCCGCGCCACGAAGCCGATCTTGGGGATCGCGGTCAGCGCGTACTTTCCGAACAGCTTGA
>CAZSVK010000400.1:4583-5531 GCA_964610245.1 uncultured bacterium | reverse complement strand
GCGGCTGGAACGAGCTGGAGGGGAGCTACCGCGGCTTCCTGGCAAGGAGGAGGGAGGCGGGTCGTCTCTCCGCCGACGATGGCTGGCTCGAGGAGTTACCCGTCCGGGAAATGGTCAAGGCAGGGTGGGTGCAGGCCAGGGCGCAAGTCGTGGAACAGGTCCGGGAGTTGCTCAACTTCTTCGGAGTGGCCTCCCCTGAGCAGTGGAGGCGGTTGTGGCGCGCGCCAGAAGCAGCGTTCCGCAAGTCGCCCGCCTTCGAGGCTCATCCCGGCGCTGTCGCGGCCTGGTTACGCAAGGGGGAGCTGATCGCCCGGCAACTGGACTGCCGGCCGTACGGCGAAGGTCGCCTTCGAGAATGTCTGCACGAGTGCCGGGCGCTCACGCTCGAACCTCCCGAGAGCTTCGTGCCGCGGCTCACTGGACTGTGCGCTTCAGCCGGGGTCGCGGTCGTCTTCCATCCGACGCTCTCGAAGACCCCGTTGTCGGGTGCGACCCGGTGGCTCTCGGCCGACCGGGCAATGGTCTTGCTCAGCCTGCGATACAAGACGGACGATCAGCTCTGGTTCACGTTCTTCCACGAGATGTGCCATGTCCTGCGGCACCGGAAGCAAGACGTCTTCATCGAGGGCGGCTCGGGGAGCGGTCCGCTGGAAGACGAGGCCAACCGGTTTGCCGCCGACCAGTTGGTCCCTCCGCGCGAGTACGCGGCCTTCGTGGCCTGCGGGCGACCCGACCGGGTTGAAGTCGGCGCGTTTGCCAGGCGCATCGGAGTATGTCCAGGGGCTGTCGTGGGCCGGCTCCAGCATGATGGCAAGCTGCCCCACCGGCATCTGAACGGTCTGAAGCGTCGTCTCGACTGGCAGCTGCTGGAAGTAGATGCCCAAACAGGACGCAGTTGTCTGTAAACGTGTCGGCCTCAACAAGGATGTCTGGGCCGGGCCGGTTCAG
>CAZSVK010000400.1:0-4573 GCA_964610245.1 uncultured bacterium | reverse complement strand
CCCATGCGCTACGGCATCTCTGGCGTGGCTCTCGCTAAGCTCTGCAAGACGGCCATCCCTGTGCCCGGCGGGTTGTTCCCAGCCCATGCCCACTCTGCCTCGAAGCGGCACGCACCCGCGAACTCCCTGACCGCCTCGAGCAAGAACTCGAACACGCCACAGCCACTCTCGGGAACATCCACGGAAGGAGTCCGTAGTAGGTCATGCTGAGTGGCCGGCCCACCACACGTGCGTCCCACCGCGCGACCTGGCGGCGAGAAAGGAGTGTCGTGCTTCGCTTCGATCGACCGATTTCGAGTCTCAGGTTCTCGCTGGTGCTGGGTTTGATCGTGGTTGTCGGCTGCGCCAGCGCGGCGGGCTCAGGGGGGCAACCGCGACAGAAGGACCGCACCGATGCCGGCAGCCACTGGGTAGTGTTCGAAGGGCTCGCAGACGTCGAGGGTGCTGCTTGCGGATCCGATGACGTGTTCCTGCTCCGGGAAGGCGGCCGGGTGTCCCGATGCCAGGCCGCCGGGTTCGAACCGATCGACTGGCAAGGGGACTGCCGGCAGATCGCCGCCGACGGCAACGTCTGCTACGTCCTGAAGACGAACGGCAGCGTCTGGCAGTGGAAGGCCAGGGACTACAGGGAGATTCTCGGCGGTCGGGCAGTCATGATGTCGGCGAGCCGCGACACGCTCCATGCCCTGCTCGAGGACGGTTCGGTGTCCAGGTACCGTCCGGGTTCGGGATGGGCGCCCGTGCCCGGCGGCCCCGAGACCGTGTTCATCTCCTCGAACTCCAGGGGCTTGGTGGCGACTGGCAAGAACGGCCAGGTCTACCGATTCAGCGAGGATGACCGCTCCTGGCGAGTTATCTATGATCGCACCGACGCCAAGATGGCAGCCGGCGACGAAGGGAAGGCCTTCATCCTCACCAGGGCCGGCAGCGTCTGGCTGGACGAGACAGGCCTCGAGCAGCTCGACTCCGGAAACGACACCGAACGGATCTTCTGCCTTGGCTTTGCCCTCTACGCTCTCAAGAAGAGCGGCGAGATCTGGTCGTTCGACGTCAACCACGAACGAGCGTTTCGCAAGGTCTACGCGGGCAAGGCCCCCCGCGACCTGGCCGTCTTCAGAGACGAGCATCTCATCCTGCACCACCATCTGTTCGTGGTCGAAGGCGACGGTACCATCCTGCAGGACAACTTCGGCATTCACGGCAGCTCCGCCTGGGGCCGCATGGACCGTTTCGAGACCCTGCAGCGATAGGTAGCCCCGAACCAACGGAGCGGTAGCGTGGGTGGCTGGAATCCGCTCGCGGGGCCGGCCACGCCGCCGATCGGACGAGAGGCGTCCAGTCCTGTCACGAAACAGTCCTCGCGATTCGAACCGGCGTCGGCCGATCGGTGGCCAGGTCCGAAGGGTCGGGCAGCGCCCGGGAGACGGCAGGCCCGCCGGGGCTGGACTGTACGAAGACGCCATCGGCGACCAGGGACTGAGCGCGCGGGTCGAGCGCCAGGCTGCTGAGCACGGCACTGACTACGACCCGTGCTACCCGCATCGAGTTGCTTGCACAGCGCGGGCTTCGCCCGCTCTGAGGCTCGAGGCTTGAGGCTCGAGGCTTGAGGAAAGGCTGGCGTCCCCCTTCGAATCGTCGCGCCACGCGAGGAAGATCGGCGGTAGTAGGTCAGGGCCGCTCGGCCATCCGGTAGCCGACGCCGGGCTCGCTCAGCAGCAGCCGCGGGCGCGCGGGATCGGCCTCCACCTTCTTGCGCAGCTCGGCCATGTGAACGCGGACGTAATGCGTCTGGGTGACCACGTTGGGCCCCCAGATCTCCTTGAGGATCTGGCGGTGGGTCAGCACCTTCCCGGCGTGGCGGGCGAGCAGCACCAGCAGATTGAACTCGATGGGCGTGAGGCGCACGGCGCGGCCCGCGACGGTCACCTCGCGGCGTGGCAGGTCGATGCGCAGTTCGCCGACCTCGACGACCGGCGGGGCCTCGGCGGTCTCGTCGCGACCGGCGTGCCTCAGCGCAACGCGGAGGCGCGCCAGCAGTTCGTTGGCGCCGAACGGCTTCGGGAGGTAGACGTCGGCGCCGGCGTCGAGCGCCTCGACCTTGTCTTCCTCGCGGCCGCGGGCCGAGAGAACGATGATGGGGGTCTTGGTCCAGGCGCGGAACTCGCGGGTCAGTTCCAGCCCGTCGCGGTCGGGCAGGCCCAGATCCAGGAGGATCAGCCCCGGGTTGCGCGCCGTGGCCAGCCGGGTCGCCTCCTCGGCGGTGCCCGCTTCGACCAGTTGATAGCCGTGTGAGCCGAGGCAGGCTCGGAGGAACCGGCGCATCTGCAGCTCGTCCTCCACGATCAGCACCAGTGGCCCGGTTTGCGTCACGGCTTCGTCACCTCCTGGACTTCGACGGCGGCAGGCTCGGGCTCGGGACCGTCCGGGGAGAGCGGCAGCAGGAGCCGGAACTCGGCGCCGCCCCCGTCCCGGTTGCCGGCCTGGAGAGTTCCCCCATGGACCCGCGCGATCGCGTGCGCGATGGCCAGGCCCAGCCCCACTCCCGATTTGCCGGTCTGCGGCCCCCGGTAGAACTTCTCGAACACGCGCACCTCGTCGCCCGGCGGCAGGCCCGGACCGCGGTCGGCGACCACGACGGCCACGCCTTCGGGCACCCGGGACGCGCTCACGGTCACCTCCGTTCCCGGCGGAGTGTACTTCACGGCGTTCTCCAGCAGGTTGACCAGCACCTGTTCGAGGAGCACCGGGTCGACCGCCAGCAGCGGCAGATCCTCCGGCACGCAGGTCACGACGCGGTGGGTCGAGAGCCAACGGTCGAGCCGGGTGAGGGCCGAACCGATCATCTCCTCGAGGGGCACCCACTCGCGCTTGAGGGCGACGGCGCCCGAGTCGAGGCGCACCATGTCGAGCAGGTTGGCGACCAGGCGGCCCAGGCGCTCGGCCTCGTCGCACACCGTCTCGAGCAGCTCCTGGCGTTGCTCGGGCGCCAGCTCGGGTGGGGCGTCGCGCACGGTCGAGGCGGCGCCGACGATGGCCGCGAGCGGCGTGCGCAGGTCGTGCGAGACGGCGCTGAGGAGCGAGCTGCGCATCTCCTCGGTGCGGGCGCGCAGCGCCGCGGCCTTGGCCCGTTCGGCGAGCTGGGCCCGTTCGAGCGCGAGCGCGGCCTGTCGGACGAAGGCGTCGACGAAGTGGCGCTGCTCGGCCCCGGCGAGCTGGGTTTGACGCGGTGCCAGCGCCAGCACCGCCAGCGGCTGGGCGCCGGCCATCAGCGGCACGCAGGTGACGCGTGCCCCGGGCAAGGTCTCGGTGCCGAGCCCGGCGGGGCGGCCGTGTTCGAGCGACCATCCGGCGACGCTCAGGTCGGCGGGGCCGAGCGCGAGGTCGGGACCGCCCTTGGCGCGGGCCTGGAGGCTGCCGTCCGCGGCCGGCAGCAACACGGCCGCGCCGCCGTCGAAGAGTTCTGCCGCGTGCTGGGCCGTGACGAGCGCGACCTGGCCCTCGTCCAGCGCCGAGCCGAGGTCTCGCGACAGCACGTAGAGCATCGCGGTGCGCTCTTCGCGCTGACGGGAATCCACCTCTTGCCGGCGGATGCGCAGCGTCAGGCCGCTGATGAGCAGACCGACGAAGAACATCATCACGAACGTGAACAGATGGCGCAGGTCGCCGACCGCGAACGTCAGGTACGGTGGGACGAAGAAGAAGTCGTAGGCCGCCACCGAGAGGAGGGCGGTCATCACGCAGGGGCCTCGCTGGCCCCGCACCGCGACCAGCACGATGGCCAGCAGGTAGAGCATGATCTGCTCGGGGCCCGCCGCGACCGGGCCGGCGGCGACGCACGCGACCGTCACCAGGCCGACCATTACGACGGCCCAGCCGTAGGACAGCCAGTCGGTGGCCTGTGCCTGGCGCGGTTGGCGCGGCGCGTTCCGCGCCTCGGTGTCGCCCGAGATGACGTGGACGTCGATGTCCCCGCTGCCTCGCACGACCTCCTCGAGGAGCGAGCCGTGGAGCCAGTCCCGCCATCGGGGGTGGGTCGGCTTGCCGATCACGATGCGGGTGACGTTGTGCTTGCGCGCGTACTCCACCAGGGTCGGCCCGATGCGGTCGCCCGAGAGCCGCACGACCTCGGCGTCGAGCGACTCGGCCAGCCGCAGATGGCCCTCGAGCCGCTCGCGATCGGCCGGCGGCAGCGGCCCCTGGTTCACGTTCTCGACGTAGCCGGCGACCCAGGGCGCCCTGAGCGTGCCGGCCAGCCGGGCGGCCGCCCGCACCAGCCGCGCCGAGGCCGGGGCCGGTCCGACGCAGACCAGCAGCCGCTCGTTGGTCGGCCAGACCGACTCGATCTGGTGTTCCTCGCGGTAGGCCTGAACGTCGACGCTAACACGCTCGGCCGCCCGGCGCAGGCTCAGTTCCCGTAGCGCCAGGAGGTTGCCCCGGCGGAAGAAGTGCTCGGAGGCGCGGGCCGCCTGCTCGGGGAAATAGACCTTGCCCTCGGTGAGGCGGACCAGCAACTCCTCGGGCGGGAGGTCGACCAGCTCCAGCTCGTCGGCGCGGCCCAGGATGGCGTCGGGCA
>CAZSVK010000399.1:0-5572 GCA_964610245.1 uncultured bacterium | reverse complement strand
CCGAGCCCACCTCCGGGCGTCGGTTCCCCCGTGTCCGCGGGGATAGACCGGCGGGTTGCGGAGGTCTGTGCTCGACAGGTAGGGTTCCCCCGTGCCCGCGGGGATAGACCCTCGAGTCCCGCCGCCGGGCCCTGCCTGAAGGAAGCTCGAGTTGTATGAAGGCGCGAGGGTCGCTGTTGGGCGAAAGGTCCGGACCCACCGGATGCTGCTGGCCTGCAGGCTGTCGGGCTGCGTGTAGGTGGCCGAGAGGTTGACGGTGTTGCCGGCGCGAACTGGCGGGCCGATCTCGAGAGTCTCCCGCGGATCCTCGGCTGGGAGTTCAGAGCCTCGGCAGGCTGTTCGCCAGTCCCCTGGCGGTGGCGAATCTCCCGGCCACGTCGTGTCCCCCGACTTCCGAGACGAGTCGGTCGACCTCCGCCTCGAGCAACGGCCAGTCGAGACGATCCGGGAGGTGTGCCAACACGCTGGCCGCGTCGGAGAGGTCCCGCTCGCGGGTCGAGAGCACCTTGAGAAGCACGAAGTCCTCGGGGCAGACGATCCGGAGTTCGCGTCCTCGCAACGGGCCTCGCAGCGAGCGTTCGAGGACTGCGGCGCCGTACCTCGGGCTGGTCGGCGAGACCAGGTCGGCCGTGTTCGACCCCGAATGCCGAAGATCCGGCAGCAGAGTGAGCCGGCTGATGCTCAGCCCGCCGAATAGGAGATCCTCGAAGGCTACCTGGAACTGAAGGCCATGCAAGCGCAGGGCCTCGGCCGCCTGAGCCGCTTTCACCTCGAGGACGCAGAAATCCGCATCGCGCGTTTGCCGGGCTTCACCGTAGGCCGCGAGAGCCAGCGCTCCGTAGAGGCAGTGTTCGAGACCGCTGGCCTCCAGCGCCTCAGAGACCAGAAGGGCGACGGCGATCGGGTCTTCCAGGTCCACCATGGCCACGCTCCAGGGCGAGCTTGCCCATCTGTCGCATCTCTCGAGCCGCCTGCCACAGCAACAGGCGCCGTCTCGCCGCCAACTCGAGCCAGGCCGCGAGTTCTTCTGGAGTGATTCTCATCGACTCGAGTATACCGCCCGGGGCCTCCGGGCCAGCGTCCGGTCGAACCGAGATCGGGTCGAACGGCTCCTGCTCGTTGCCGGCATTGCCTCGGTTCTCCTCACCGCTTCCAAGGCGCTGGCCTGGTTCCCGAGCCGGAGCCTGCCGCCACGGGAGACGCCCTCATGCACCCGGATCCGGAATGCCTTCGCCGCCGGGACAGGATGAGAAGCAAGGGCGACGCGAGAAGCGCCAGGTCGCCCACGGCGGCCTCGGCGGCCGAGGACCGCTGCGATTGATCGCAACCGCCGCCACCTCCCGCGCCCCCGACGAAGGCCGCCGGGTCGGCGCCGGCCACCGGGGACGGGTCGTTCGGATCGACCACTGCCACGACGACCCGGTCGGCGGCCGAGAGCGGAGGGAATCCGGATCGGGCCGTCATCTCGGCGACCACCAATCCCGGCTGCGTCACGACCAGCGTCGGCGTCAGGCTGGCGGCATTGGCGAGTATCGCCCCGGGGCTGCTGCTCCAGGTGATGCGCCAGTCGACGTAGATCGGCGTGAGATCGGGATCGCTCGCCGTGGCACCGGTCAGCGGGCGATCCTGACGCGTGCCGCGACGCTCCAGGCTCAGAACGATATCCTCGCCGGCCCGGGCGACCGGCGGCGGGTCGGCGCACTCGACCACGTTTGCGACGATGGGCACCACCGTCACGCTGTTGGGCTCGCCCGAGGTCACCGACAGGCTGGCACGGTACGGCCCCGGCCGGGTCGCTGCTTTCAGCGTGAACTCGCCGGTACAAGTCTCGGGTTGCCCCGGCGGCATGCACTGCCATTTCAAGCGAATCTCCTGCGGGAGCGCGCTGAGCCCCGGCCTCACGTCTCCCGGCCCCGCCCGCGTGAAACTCAGCCTGCGGCACCGGATACCGCCCGGGGGCAGGTCTCCGAAGTCGAGCACCCTTGGGCTCACCAGAACGGGCGCGCCGGTGCCCGACCCGTTGGTCCGCGCTGGAAGCTCGAAGGGCGCCGTGGTAACGGCCGAGTTATCGGTCTCGTCGACCTCCTCGAACTCGTTGTCGGGATCCACGATGACGTGCAGGTACTGGGGGCCCGAGACCTGCTGCGGGGCCCACAGCATGCTCGAGATTCGCTGTAGGCCGGGAAGCTGCTCGATAGCCCAGCTCAACTGCCAGTCGGGCGACACGTCCAGGCCGTCCGTGGCCGAGCGTTCCGGGGAACTGGAGAGGAAGACCCTCACCGGGGGGCGCAGCTGTTCCGGAGACACGGCCCCGGAGGCGAGCTGGATGTCAGCCTCGATATAGGCGCCCCTGTACTCATCGTTGACGACCCTGACAGCCAGGGCCGACAGGTTCAGGGGGCTGCCGGCAGCCGAGGCGTGGCGGAAGGTGAGCGAATACAGCCCGAGGCACCCCGCCACGCGGAGCAGGTGCGTTCCCGGGCTGGAGACCTGGAAGGTGAAGGGCCTTCGATAGTGGATCGACGAAAGCAGCTCCGCAGCCCGGGTTCGGCCGCCGGGATCCCTGACGTCCCAATCGAACGGCGTGTCGGGATTCTCCGGCTCGAGTTCGAACCGGATCAGATCCCCCCGCCCGGCCTCGAACCAGAACCAGTCGATTTCGCCGTCGACCAGCGACAACGCGTGGGTTCCTGGGCGCAAGGGCGCGGCTGAAGCCGGCGTTTCGTTGGGCTCGAAAGGGTCCGCCTGCAGGGCCGCCACTGCGATCGGCTCGCTGCGGACGTTGTTCGTCTCGACCATCTCCGGGACCCGGCCTCGCGGATCCACGACCTGCGTCAGGTACCAGGGCCCGGCCGGCACCCCATCGGGGATCCGGACGTCCCACGACAGGTAGGTTGTCTTGGAGTCCATCGGCGTCCGGGCGGTGCCGAGCAAGATGGCGTTGGCTGCCGGCCACCCTCTCGCCGGGGCCAGGTACAGGTCGCCTTCCACCGGCTCCGCCGGCCGCACCGAGCTGTGCTGGAGGACTACGCCATAGACCTGGTAGCGACCGCCCGCCAGGAGCCGGGCTGGGAGATTGTAGATCCCCCGCGCCTCGAGTTCCGAGAGTGCCAGGATCTCCAACGTATCGGTCGCAATCGCTGTGTTGTCGGCCTGGTCCGGCTCCCGGGTCCCCTGGGGAGTCTCCACCCGGAAGCCGAGCCGGTAGCGCCCCGCGGGCGGCTCGAAGTGTTCCGTGTCGACCCGCAGTGCAACGGCCTCGCCAGGCGCGAGGCCCTGGGTCCACCGCTCGGAGTAGGGGATGGAAGTCGTCGGAGAACTGACGGGGCTCAGGAACCACGAGCAGTGAGCCGGCGGGGCCCAGAGCCCGCCGTCGTTGCGGACCCGTCCCTCGAGTCTCACCTGCTGGCCCACAGCGAATCGCATCGAACTCGACGAGACCGCGTCGGCTACGAGATCGACCGGGGGAAGTGCTGTCTGGCGGACGAAAATCCGGTACGGGAATCGGCCCCACCCGCTGATCACCCTGCAGTAGTAGGTGCCCGGGCGGAGCAGGTCCAGTTCGCCCGTGACGCGATCCCCGGCCGCCGTCGACCAGGTCGCAAGCTCCGTCTTTCCGTCGGTATCGAGGACCGTGAGCGAAGCCAACCACCGATTCCAGTAGGGATCCTCGCCGTCTGCCTCGAACTCGTAGCGTCCGGGGGTCTGGGCGACGAACGCGAAGGCATCCTCGTCCCCGATGTAATCGCCCCGGCCTTCCGCGGGCACGCCGTCGGTTTGTGGCCTGGCGTCTCCCGGTCCCAGTTCCTCCGGGTCGGCCGGCCGGTCGTCGGCAGGACTGAGGGGCGGCGCCTCGGACACGACGAGCAGCCCGGCCTCCGTGAAGGACGCTCGAACCGGAGCGCCCGAATCGCTGGCCGTCGCCGTGGCGTGCAGCGAGTAGTGGCGGCTGCCGTACCGGGCTTCGGATGCGGCTGCGAACCGGAAACGGAGGCGGCCGGTCTGCCCCGGAGCCAGGTCGAAGGGCGTGTGGAGGGTGGTCACCGTCACGTCCTCGGCAGGCGTCACGACCAGCGAGCCCGAGACACCGCGGAGAGCGGCCCCGCGGTTGGTGACCTGCCAGGTCACGCTGGTGCTTCCGCCTCGAAGAACGGTCGTGATCTGGAGCGGCCCTCCCAGCGCGAGCCACTCCCGGCTCACGCGAAGCCGATAGGCTCCTGTCGGGTAGGGGCTCGCCAGGCGAACGCCGACCACGTGGCGGCCGGGTTGGCCGGCTTCGACGGTCAGGCGGGCCGCCTCGCGGAAGCCGCGTTCCCCGCGGTTCGAATCCAGCACCATCTCTTCGGAGTCGAGCCGTTCGAGGACCACATCGAAGGTGGGCGAAGCCGGGATGCACTCGATCAGATACCACCCGGGCTCCGGTGCGTCGAAGAAGAACAGGTCGCGATCTCCCCCGGCTTCGATCGACGCGACGACTTCGCCGCCGTCCGCCAGAATCCGGTCTCTCGGATCCTGAATCGTCGCGACGGCGTTGGCGTGGTCGTCACCCTCGACGCCGGTGGGCACGAAGACCGATCCCAGGTCGGTCTGCCCCAGATACACGAGCGCGCTTCCCGGCTCGCGACGGCCCTCCACGGTCACCGATAGCCGCCCGACGGCGCCGACTTCCGCCGCGATCGGAGGAAACTGGAAATCCCGCGCCGAGGTCGCTTCCGGCAAGAGCCTGCCGAATTCGACCGGGCTCGTGGCGGAGACGGCCTGCCCACTCGCGAGGCACAGCGTTGCCCTGACGTCGTGGAAGCCGAGCGAGAGGTTCTTCAAAAGCAGCGTCCCGGGCGTGGAACGATAGGGTTGGAGCCTTTCGAACGGTGTTCCCAGCGAACCCAGTACTCGAATGGCCCGGCCGGTCACTGCATAGTCGCGGGCACCCTCGGGAGCCAGGCGGAGGACCGTCAAGCAGTACCTTCCCGGGACGGCGACCTCGGCAGTCATCAGCGACGGCGTGAACCAGTTGTAGGACCACTGCACGGGGCCCGCGCCCTCCGGCAACGGGGCCAGCGTCAGGAAGGTCCACGTTCCCAGTTCGGGCGATGCCCGGAACTCGTGCTCGCCGACGTCTTCCGTCCGGAACAGGAAGACGTCACGGTCGCCCGACGTCTCGATCGCGCCGGGGACGCCGGGTCCGTCCAGCGCGAGCGCATCACGCGGGAGCATGGCCCGGTCCGAGGCGTCGGCGTGATCGTCCTCCGGGTTGGCCGGCTGGACCACCAGCACCATGGCCCGTGCCCTGGTCTCGACCAGCGGGGCGAGTGTGGATACCTCCCTGGCCCGGCACGTGATTGCGACTTCAGCCGATGTGCCGATCGGCGCGCCGGCGGCCGAGACCACGAAGGTCACGAGCGTCGTGGCCCCGGCGGCAAGCTGCGCCGGCGCATCGCCTGGGCCCACGGCGAGGCCCGGGGGAGTCGCCGAGGCCTCGAACGCAAGCCCTTCGATCGGACCGCCGAGGTTGGTCAGCGACAGCGTCACCGGCTCGGGCTGGCCTTCCCTCACCACGAGCCCGCCGGCCCGC
>CAZSVK010000398.1:0-5580 GCA_964610245.1 uncultured bacterium | reverse complement strand
TGGGACACGAGGTCAAGGACTTCGGCTGCGACAACCCGGTTCCCGTCGACTATCCTGACTTCGCCCTGATGGTGGCCCAGTCGGTCGCCCGCGGCGAGTGCCCCTTCGGCATCATGGTCGACGGCGCGGGCATCGGCAGCGCCATGGTCGCCAACAAGGTGCCCGGCGTGCGTGCCGCGAATGGCTATGACCTCTACTCGGTCAACAACAGCCGCGAGCACAACGACGCCAACGTCCTCACGCTGGGCGGCCAGACCCTCGGGCCGGGCCACGCCAAGGTGATGGTCAAGAAGTGGCTCGAGACGCCCTTCGGCGGGGCTCGCCATCTCAAGCGGATCGAGAAGCTGCTCGCCGTCGAGCGTTCGTTCCTGCGAGGAGGGCGCTAGATGTACCTCGGCAAGGTCGTCGGCAAGGCGGTCGTAACGGCCAAGGACGAGGGGCTGCACGGCTTCCCGCTGCTCGTCATCCAGCCTCTCGATCAGCACCAGAAGCCGAAGGGCGCTCCGGTCATCGCCCTCGACCGGATCGGTGTCGGCCCCGGCGAGGTCGTCATCCTCGAGACCAGCCGCGAAGCCACGTTCGCGCTGCGCCATCCGCTGGTCCCCACCGACGTCGCCATCGTCGCCCGGGTCGACTCGATGCTCGTCGAGGCGTAAGGCTTGAGGCTGGGGGCCTGAGGCCTGAGGCCTGAGGCTCGATCAGAACCGATACGCCAGGCTCAGGATCGGCTCGCGATAATCCCGCGTGTTGACGTGCCGCACCCCGAACGTCGCCGCCCAGTTCCGGCGCGTGTACCGGGCCCCCGCATTGACGAACCAGCTGTCGAGCTGCCGGCCGCCCACGTCGACGAAGTCGATGCCGGTCTCCCAGGTCAGCTCGCCCAGCAACAGCAGGTTCCTGCCGATCTCGACGTCCAGCCCGAATCCCATGTTGAACCAGTCGGACGAAACCTTGCCGACCGCCTTGCCGGTCGCGGCACTCGCCGGGTTCTGTGAGAGCGTGCCGTCCGGGAGCATGTAGACGATCTCGCCCCGCCCCGAAACGCCCGGGCTGGCTCGGCCGGGAGCGAACCCCGGCCGCCGGGCGCCGTAGACGCTGTCCACGACCAGCTCGCGATAGGTCGTCGCCGAGGGGTTGGCCGGATTGGGCGCGGTCGTCGCTCCGCTGGGATAGACGCTGCCGCCCCAGTCGTAGGTCACGTAGGCCGCCGAGAAGTGCCCCTTGAACCGGCGGCCCTCCTTCGTCGACGCCACCGCATAGATGGAGTTCATCCGGTCGTAGTCGTGGAACTCGATGACGTTGCGATCCAGGTTCCGGAACGAGGTCGCGTGCATGCCCACGGCGAACTGCAGATCGTCCGTGGTGGCGGCGCCCTTGAGGCCGAACCCGGAGAGCGTCCTGTCGCCGTGGAACTGGGCGCTGGGGACGGTCAAGCCCGTATAGGCGTCCTTCTGCTGGGCGTACTGGAAGGTGCGATCTTCCCGGTCCAGATCGGCCGACACCTCGAAGCCCTCGAACAGGCCATAGCTGACGGTCAGCCCGCGGTCGGCCCCCGAGATCTTCTTGTAGACCAGCGGCCAGTAGATCGACCCGGTGTCCCGGTCCTTGGCGACGACGCTCGCGACCAGGCTGCCCTTCTTCAGCACATATGCCCAGGGCAGGTCGAGGCCGCCCGTGGTGCCGGTCCAGCTCGGCACCCAGATCTTCTTCTCGAGCGGAGGCTTCTTCGGAGGGTCCTTCATCTCCTTGTAGCCCTTGTTCGTCTTCTCGAGGCTCAGCAGCTCGAGTTGCCCGTCCAGGTCGGGATCCGCGCCGGCCGACTTGGAGGGGACCACCGCATCCTTGCTCAACATCCTGTAGTCGAGCGCTCCGAGTTGATTCGAGGCCTTCTCGGGCAACGGCTTGCAGCGCGCGCTCGGCGATTTCGCGGGGACGACGGCCGGCTTCGCCTCGGCCTGCGCGGGCAACGGCGCCAGCGCCGCCAGGACAGCGCATAGCACGGCCACGAGCGATAGGGGCCGGAACGTGGCCGGCGGCCTGCCGGATTGATTGTAGGCTTGCTTCACGATGGTCGGCCGTCCGCGGGCGCGTGGCCCCGGCTGGCGCGAGAGCGGGACCGATCGGGCTATCCGACGGGCTCTCCCTATCTCTATCGAGACATGGGCCGGTGGAAATTAGCCGACCGGCCCTCATCTCCATGGTAGAATTGCCCGGATCTCGCCCATGACCATCTGGTTGGGACTACTCGCGCTCTCACTCGCCCTCTATTCGGCGGGCATGATCTGCAGCGTCGTGGCGGTGCTCCGGCCCAAGGGCCGCGCGCCGCGCCTCGCGTGGACGTTGTTTCCTCACGCCTGCGTCATCCACCTGCTCAGCTTCTTCGCGCAGTGGCACCAGCAGGCCATCTTCCCCCTGCACACGCTGCTCGGGGCGTTCTCGCTCTACGCCCTGCTGACGCTGGTGGGCGGAGTCTGGTTCGCCTGGCGCTCCGACAGCCTGGCCGCCGCTTTCTCGCTCGGCGTCATCCCCTGGGCCTGCCTCGTCCTGGTCTTCACCCTCAGATTCCAGGCGACCCAGCTCGTCACGCAACTGCCGCCCGGGTTCCTCTCGGTGCACCTGTTCGTGACGATGGTCAGCTTCGCCGCCTTCTCGCTGGCCGCGGGCGCCGGCGTTCTTCTGCTCTCGCAGGAAAACGCCCTGAAGCAGAAGCGGTTCGGACCCTACTGGGAGGCCCTTCCACCGCTGGGCGACCTCGATCGCGAGACCTACCGCTCGATCGTGGTGGGCTTCCTCTTCCTGGGGTTCGCCATCGTACAGGGCATCCTCGGCGCGCCGCGGGCCTGGGGCCGCTTCTGGTACAACGACGGCCGGCTGCTCTCGAGCATCGCGGTCTGGCTCGGATACGGCCTGTATCTGGGCGCTCGGGCGCGCTACGGCTGGCGGGGGCGTAGATTGGCCTTGTTTGCGGTCATCGGTTTCGTGCTCACCCTGGTTACCTACGTTCTCATCAACATGGGCAAGGTCCTCTTCGGGTGAGGCCCGGGATCGGTACCCAAGCGCCCCCGCCGACGCCGCAAATGCATCTGTTCGTCTCCGGTGTGAATCACAAGCGTGCCCCTGTCGAGGTGCGCGAGAAGCTCGCCCTGATGGCCGACGGCCCGGACGACACGGTGCAGCGCGTCATGCAGCAGTGCCCGGTCAAGGAGGCCGTGGTCCTGTCGACCTGCAATCGCTTCGAGGTCTACGGCGTCACCGAAGAGGCCTCCGAGACACCCGAGTTCGTCAGGCCTTTCTTCGTGACCGGTCTCGGCGTCGACCAGGAAGCGTTCCGCAAGCACTTCTACTACCTGCAGATGGGGCAGGCGGTGGAGCATCTGTTCGAGGTCGCCTCCAGCCTCGACTCGATGGTGCTCGGCGAGGCCCAGATCCTCGCCCAGGTCAAGGAGGCGTTCCGCGCCTCCTCCGAGCAGAAGACCACCGGGAAGACCCTCAACAGGCTCTTCCAGAAGGCCATCGAGATCGGCAAGCGCGTCCGCACCGAGACCTCGATCGGCAAGAACGCCGTCTCGGTGAGCTACGTTGCCGTCGAACTCGCCCGCAAGATCTTCGGCACTCTCGAGGGCAAGACCGCCATGGTCATCGGCGTCGGCGAGATGAGCCAGCTCACGCTGGGCCACCTCGTCGAGCACGGCGTGAAGAAGGTCCTGGTCGCCAACCGGACCTATCAGGGGGCCGTGAACCTGGCCGCCCGCTTCGACGGCGAGGCGGTCGAATTCGACAAGTTCCCCTCCCGCCTGTCGGAGGTCGACATCGTCGTCAGCTCCACCGCCGCGTCCGGTTTCATCCTGACGGCCCGCCAGGTCGAGGCCGCTCTCGAATCGCGCTATCAGGAGCCCGTTCTCATCGTCGACATCGCGGTCCCCCGCGACATCGATCCCGAGGTCCAGAATCTCTCCAATGTTTACCTCTACAACATCGACGACCTCCAGTCGGTCGTCGATCACAACTTCAAGGAACGCGAGGCGGCCGCCGTCCAGGCCCGACGCATCGTCGAGGCCGGCCGCAACGAATTCCTCGACTGGCTCAATTCCCTCAGGGTCGTCCCGGTCATCGAGGGGCTCCTGCGCCGCGCCGACCGAATCGCCGAGGACGAGCTGGCCAAGCTCTCCGGCAAGCTCTCGACCCTGACCGACGCCCAGCGCGAAGCCGTCAAGGCCGCCATCCGGGCGGCGACCAACAAGCTCCTCCACGCGCCCTTGACCAACCTCAAGAAGCTGGCGCAGGAAGAGGCCTCCAGCTCCACTCTCGAGCTGGTGCGCGACCTGTTCGATCTGCAGCAGTAGTGAAGGTGACCCGATGGAACGTACGATCCGGCTCGGGACTCGAGGCAGCAAGCTGGCGCTCTGGCAGGCCCACCACGTCAAGGACCGCCTCCAGCGTACAACCCCTGGACTCTCGGTCTCGGTGGTCGTCATCAAGACGACCGCCGACGTCGCAACCGACAAGCCACTGGCCCGCTTCGGCTCGCAGGGCGTCTTCGTCAAGGAACTCGAGGCCGCCCTTCTCGACGGCGCGATCGAACTGGCCGTCCACAGCCTCAAGGACGTCCCTACCGCGCTGGCGCCCGGCCTGGTCCTCGGCGCCATCCTCGAGCGCGAAGATCCCCGCGACACCCTCGTGACCCCCGAGGGCTGCAAGCTCGGCTCGCTGGCCGAGGGAGCCGTCGTCGGCACCTCCAGCCCTCGCCGGGTCGCCCAGTTGCGCAACCTGCGGCCCGACCTGGTGCTCAAGGACATCCGGGGCAATCTCGACACGCGGCTGCGCAAGATGGAATCCGGCGAGTTCCATGCGCTCGTCCTCGCCCGGGCCGGCCTCAAGCGGCTGGCGCCCGCCGGCGTGCGCGAGGTCCCCTTCAACCACGACGAGATGCTGCCCGCGCCCGGTCAGGGCGCCATCGCCATCGAACTGCGCACGGACGACGAGGCCACGCGCGGCCTGCTGGGACCCCTGCACCACGACGAGACCGCCCGGAGCGTCGCCGCCGAACGGGCGGTGCTGGCCGCTCTCGGCGGCGGATGCCAGCTCCCCGTGGGCTGTCTCGCGACGGTCAACTCCCGCGGCAAGGTCGTCCTCAGGGCCGTGGTGGCCGATCGCCACGGCCGCAAGCTGTTGCGCGCCGAGTCGACCGGTACCGATCCCGTCCTCGTGGGCGACCGGCTCGCCGAGAAGCTGCGGTTTCTCGGCGCGGACATCCTGCTGAAGGAGTCGGACGGAGAGGCGAAGTGAGTTCGTGCAGCCGACCCGAACGACCGCTTGCGAGCGCCGCTGCACTGAGCGACGACAACGGGCTTCGATCGGAACAGATCATCACAGAGACACGGAGACACAGAGACACAGAGGGGAGTTCGTTCAAGAGGAGAGCGCCTGTCTCTCCGTGCGCCCGTGTCTCCGCGATGCCCCACGGTTTCGGGCTGCACGCCGAGGTTGACTCGCACTTGCCGGTTGTGCCCCCCGAGAGTACCGCTCGGGCCTCGATTCCTCTCCTCATTGCCGGGTCCAGGGCCGGGCACCGGTCCCGGC
>CAZSVK010000397.1:0-5581 GCA_964610245.1 uncultured bacterium | reverse complement strand
GGTCCGCGGCGGCCTGGCAGGGATGATCGACGTCGCACTGCAGGTTGATGACGGGGATGTCCGCCCAGTGGGCGACCTCGCGGATGTACTTGTTGCCGACGCCGTAGAAGCAGTTGCGGATGGCGATCCCGTGGCCGTAGCGGGAGAGGACCTTGCCCGTGTCCTTGGGCGTCTCGCCGTGGGAGATCTGGAGCTTGTCGGGGGTGAGGTCATGGGCGTGGCCGCCGAGCTGCGTCATGCCCGCCTCGGTCGAGTTGCGGGTCCGTGTCGACTGCTCGAAGAACATCGTGAACAGGGTCTTGTCCCGGAGCAGGCGATGAGGACGCCCGAGGGCGAAGGAGCGCTTCAGGTCCCAGGAGATCTCGAGCATGGTCTCCAGCTCCTCCACGGTCCAGTCCTTGGTCTCGATCCAGTCCTTGCCTCGCATCAACGTGTTCATCCAGCACCAACCTCCCGCGGTCGTGGGGCGCCGTCCGGGGCACCCCGGGCCGCTCGTCAGTCGTCCCGGAACGGACCAACCCTCCGGGGTTGCTCGTCGCGAGCGCGGCCATCCTAGTGGGGGGCCGGACGCGAGTCAACTCGGCGGGGGGCACGGGAAGCACGAAAAAGGCCCGCCACCCGGGGGGGTGGCGGGCCCTGAGAATCGGTCCGATGGGCCGGTAGTCGGGGACTACTCGACCTTGCCCAGGACCAGGGCGATCAGCGCCATGCGCAGGACAACGCCGTTGAAGGCCTCGATCCAGTAGCGGGCGTGCCGCGTCGAGTCGACATCCGGCGGAAGCTCGTCCATCCGGGGCAGCGAGTGGAGGATGACGACGCCGGGCTTGGCCTTGGCCTTGAGCAGCTCGCGGGTGACCTTGTACTCGGGCGGCGTCAGGCCCTTCTTGGCCTCGGCCGGGTCGACGCGCGACTTGGTGTAGTCGGCCTGGACGACCGGCTCCATGTAGATGATGTCGGCCTTGTCGATGCAGTCGTGGACCGACTTGTGGATGTTGAACTGGCCGTTGCGGGCATCCAGCTCGGCCAGGTACTCCGGAGTCGGAGCCATGTCGGGCGGGAAGACCAGGTCGAGTTCGATGTCGAACTGCGAGGCGGCGTAGCCGATCGAGTGCATCGTGCGCATGCGCATGTCGCCCACGCACAGGAAGCGCAGCCCGTCGAGCTTGCCGCACTCCTTCTGGATCGTGTAGAGGTCGGTCAGGACCTGGGTGGGGTGCTCGCCCCAGCCGTCGCCGCAGTTGATGATGGGCACCGAGGAGTACTTCGCGGCCTCGGCGGGGGCGCCGAGCGTGAAGTGCCGCATCGCGATGACGTCGGCGTAGTACTCGAGCATGTGCACGGTGTCCTTGATCGACTCCTGGTAGAAGTCGCCGGCGCGGGTCATCTTCGCGTCGGAGAAGCCCAGGACGTGGCCGCCCAGCCGGTGCATGGCCGCCTCGGTGGCCATACGGGTACGAGTGCTCGGCTGGTAGAACGCCGTCAGCAGGGTCTTGTCCTTGCACAGGTCGGCGTTCTTGCGATCCCGCGCGAACGGGGCCAGCCTGTCGCAGGTCTCGAAGATCCGGTAGTAGTCGTCGCGCTCGAACTCCTTCAGAGAAAGAATATCGCGGCCGATGAAGCTCTTCATGTTGTGTTCGTTCGCTCCTTTGCCAGGCCCTGGGCCTGCAGTCCAAGAAAACCGGAAACGTCTCAGATAATCGTGCGCTCTCCCGGCTCAGCCGGCCGGAAAGAGCTTGTCTAGCTGCGCCGGATCGGGCGAGATCAGCTTCGGCTCGCCGGCGACCTTCATCGCGGAGGCGACGTCCTTGAGCCCGTTGCCCGTGAGCAGTATCACCACGTGCCAGTCCGGATTGACGAGCCCCTTGTTGACGGCCGCCTTCAGGCCGGCATAGGCGGTGACAGCCGCCGGCTCGCCGAACACTCCGGAACCCCGGGCAACCTCTCCGATGGCCGAGAGGATGGCGTCGTCGCTGACGGTGATGCCGAACCCGCCCGAGGCCCGGATCGCCTGCACGGCGGCGTCGCCGTCGCGCGGCAGGCTGACCGAGATCGAGTCGGCCACGGTGTTGCCGTCGACCGGGCGGATCTTCCCGTCGCCGGCCACGGCGTTGACGATGGCCGCGCTGCCCTCGGCCTGCGCCGCGAGCAGCCTGGGGGTCTGGTCGACGAACCCCAGCCGTTTGAACTCCTCGAAGCCCTTCCACACGCCCGAGATGATGTTGCCGTCGCCGACGGGCACGACCACCAGATCGGGCACCTTCCAGTCGAGTTGCTCGAGCAGCTCGAACGAGACGGTCTTCTTGCCTTCGCGCGTGTAGGGGTTAAAGCCGGTGTTACGGTTATACCACCCGAACTTGCGCGTGGCCGCCAGGCACAGGTCGAACGCCTGGTCGTAGTTGCCGTCCACCGCCAGCACCTCGGCCCCGAAGGTGAGGAGCTGGGCGATCTTGGCCCTCGGAGCGGTCTTCGGCACGAAGATGCGGGTGCGGATGCCGAGGGCCGCCGCCAGCACCGCCGTCGCGGAGGCGGCGTTGCCGGTCGAAGCGCCGGTGACCAGCTCGTGGCCGAGTTCCTTCGCCCGTACGAGGGCGACGGAGCTGGCCCGGTCCTTGAACGAGGCGCTGGGATTGCGGCCGTCGTCCTTGAGCTGCAGCCGCTTCAGCCCGAGCGATGCTCGCAGCTTCGGGGCGTCGATCAGAGGAGTCCAGCCGACGGGCGGGCCGTCGAGCCGGCCCTCGACGGGCAGGATCGGACCGTAGCGCCAGATGGTGAAGTCCTTGCATGCCTCGAGTTCCTTGCGCTGCCAGGTACGGCGCAGAGCGTCGAGGTCGTACTCGACCATGACGTTCCCACCGCAAGCGGGACAGACGTAGAGAGCATCCTCGATCGGCGACCGCTTCCCGCAGAGGACGCAGCGCAGGTCCGAGGCGTTGCCCGGCCGGGTCACGCGACGATCCATGTGCCAGCCTTCCCTTCCAGCGCGTCGACCAGGTGGGCCGGGTCGGTGATGAGCGCTTCCTTGCCGCCGCCCTCGAGGAACTCGATGACCGCAGCGATCTTGGGCTTCATGCTGCCGGCCGCGAAGTGGCCTTCGGCCATGTACTTCTGGGCGTCGGCCAGGGTGATGCGGGAGAGCCGCTTCTCATCCGGCTTGTTGAAGTTCAGGCAGACCTGATCCACGGCGGTCGAGATGATGAGAACGTCAGCGTTCAGATCCCGGGCGATCAGGCTCGACGCGAGATCCTTGTCGATGACCGCGGCGATGCCGACGAGCCGCCCGTCCGGATTCAGAACCACGGGGATGCCGCCGCCGCCGACCGCGACGACGACCATGTCCTTCTCGAGCAGCGCCTTGATGGCGTCGAGTTCGAGGATCTTCTTCGGGATGGGCGAAGCGACGACCCGGCGGAAACCGCGGCCGGCATCTTCGACGATGTCCCAGCCTTCCTTGGCCTTGTGCTCGTCGGCCTCTTCCTTCGGCATGAAGGAGCCGATCGGCTTGGAGGGCTTCGCAAACGACGGATCGGCGCGGTCGACGAGGACCTGAGTGACCACCGTTGCCGTCATCGGCTTCTGAGTCCAGCTCTTGGTCACATTGGCCATCGCCTGCTGGATCTGGTAGCCGATGGCGCCCTGGGTGTCGGCCCCGCAGGAATCGAGGGGCACGTCGTGAAGTTCGCTGCGCGACAGCTCGCTGCGGCGGAGGATGAAGCCGACCTGCGGGCCGTTGCCGTGGGTGATGACCACGCGGTAGCCCTTCTTGACCAGGCCGGCGATGTGGGTGCAGGTCTGCTCGACCGCGTCGTACTGGTCGGGCACGCTCTTGTGATCCTTGTCGAGGATGAGAGAGTTACCGCCGATCGCGAGGATGGCGAGCTTCTTCTTGTCTGCCACGGGATTGGACCTCCTGCCTTTCGGTGCAGTGTTGGAGTTGGTGATTCAGTCGAGGCTCTTCAGGACACCGGCGCGATCGTTGAACTGGCCGATGAGCTTGTCCCACTCGTCGACCTGCGCGAACGTCTCGCTCCAGAAATCCGGCTCCCACATCGCGTTCAGATCGGCCGAGTCCTTGCCCTGCTGCTCAACCCACGTGAAGTACTTCAGGTTGTGCAAGGCCTTGCGGTCCCAGTAGCCGAGTTCCCGCAGACCGTCGGGCTGCGTCCCCTCGACGTAGCGCCCGTAGTGGCGGGCGGCCAGCTCGCGGTCGTAGGCGCCGCACTCTTCGCGCAGCTCCTGCTTGCGGGACCTGTACAGGTCCATCGAGTCGGTGATCGGGAACAGCATGACGTCGCGGCTCGACATCTCGTAGAACTTCGCGACCTTCGCGGCGGCGATCATGTTGCACAGGCCCGAGATGCCCACGAGCGGCAACTGGTCGATGAACTCCTTCTTGACGCCGTGACTGGCGAGGAAGCTCTGGCCCTCTTCCTCGTTGAAGAGACGCAGCAGGCTCATGCACTGCTCGTCGTCGATGGCCGAGACCATGTCGGTGTTGCGCACGTTGTGGATCCAGGGGACGTGCTTGTCGCCGATGCCCTCGATGCGGTGGGCGCCCCAGCCATTGCGCAGCAGCGTCGGGCACTGCAACGCCTCGGTGGCGACGACCTTGATGTGCGGATGCCGGGTGCGCAGATAGTCGCCGGCCGAGATGGTTCCGGCCGAGCCGGTGGCCGAGATGTAGGCGGCGAAGCGGCTGCCGGGCTGGGCGACCTGCTCGTACACCCGCTGCATTGCGGTGCCGGTGACGTGGTAGTGCCAGAGCGCGTTGCCGAACTCCTCGAACTGGTTGAAGATGCAGACCGCGCCCTTGCGCTCTTTCCGCAGCTCCCAGCACTTGTCGTAGATCTCCTTGACGTTGGATTCGGTGCCCGGGGTGGCGATGATCTCATCGGTCCCGATCGAGCGAAGCCACTCGAAGCGTTCCTTGCTCATGCCCTCCGGCAGGATGGCGATCGCCTTGCATGCCAGCAGCGCCGAATCGAAGGCGCCGCCGCGGCAGAAGTTGCCGGTCGAGGGCCACGCGGCCTTCTGGGTGGCCGGGTCGAACTCGCCCGAGACGAGGCGCGGGACGAGGCAGCCGAAGGCGGCGCCGACCTTGTGGGCGCCGATCGGGAAGTGCTTGCCGACCAGTCCGATGAGACGGGCCGAGACGCCGGTGACCTCCGAGGGGAACTCGATCCAGTTGCCCTGGTTGTACAGCCCGCCCTTCTCCTTGGGCTCGTTCATCCAGGTGATCCGGAAGAGGTTGAGCGGATTCGCATCCTGCATCCCGACGTCCTTCAGCCGGCGCTTCACCTTTTCGGGAACCTTGGTGGGATCGGCCTGCTCGGCGAACGTCGGGATGACGATCTTGCGCTCGCGGCATCGCTCGATGGTCTTGGCCAGGACTGTCTCGTCGATCTTCTTGATGACCCGCATCTTCTGTTCTCCCGCTCCTCTGGAGCAACCGGACCGCAGGGGCCCTGATCGGTAAAATCGGCCCAGTCTAGCCGGTGCCCGTCAATCAAGTCAAATGGCGCTGCACGACCGGGAGCATGTCATCCAGGGGGCCTCGTTGAACTTCAATCCCTGTCGGGGACTT
>CAZSVK010000396.1:0-5592 GCA_964610245.1 uncultured bacterium | reverse complement strand
GGCGAGGCCTGATCGTCGATCTCGAGGACTCTGAGCTGCGAGCGCGGGCAAGACTCTCTCCAGTCATCGGGGGGTCCAGGGGAGAACATCTCCCCTGGCGTGGGTTCGGGAGCAGCGCTCCCGAGAGACAATTCGAAGTTCTCCCAGCTTTCCCATGAACCGCGACTGCACCCGCGCGGCTCGGATGGGGAACCCCGCGACCCGGGTAGTCCGGGCCTGATTCTGGTGGTAGACTACACTCAAATGGACCGCAGAACCGTCGTCACCCTGCTGCTCGTCTTCCTGGCGTGGCGGTTCCTGTCCGACACCCCGTCCTCGGAGGCGCTGGGCCCGGCTCTCGTGTCGTTCGTGCTCAGGATCGCCGTGTTCCTCGTGGCCATCACGCTGCACGAGTTCGGCCACGCGGCGGTCGCGACCTGGCTGGGCGATCCGACCCCGAAGGCCTTCGGGCGGCTGTCGCTCAATCCGGCGCGCCACCTGGATCCTCTCGGCACGCTGCTGATCCTGGCGGTCCAGTTCGGTTTCGCCAAGCCGGTGCCGGTCAATCCGAAGTACTTCAAGCGGCCCGAACGCGACCAGGTGCTGGTGGCGCTGGCGGGGCCGGCCGTCAACTTCGTCCTGTGCCTCCTCTCCATCGCGGTCTTCCGCCTCTTCGTGCCCGCCTCACTGTTCGAGCTGCAACGAGGGCTGCCGATGTGGCAGCAGATCGCCCTCGAGGGGTTGCTGCTCTCGGCCATCCTCAACGCGATGCTGGCCGTCTTCAACCTGTTCCCGGTGCCGCCGCTGGACGGCTCCTACCTGCTGGAGCGCATCCTCCCCCCCTACCAGCGCTGGTGGTACCGCCAGAACCAGACGATGCTGGCCACGGTCAGCTTGCTGCTGCTGATGATGCACGCGTTCGACCCGGTCTTCACCGCGGTGGCGCGCCTTGTCCAGCACGCGGCCCTCGGCTGAGCCACCGACATGCTCGCCGACCTGCTGAAAGCGCTGGGGGCCTTCGCGGACCTGCCTCTGGGCCTGCAGATGCCGTTCGTGGCGATGTTCGCCGGCCTGCTGGGTAGCTTCATCAACGTCTGCATCTGGCGAATCCCCCGGGGCGAGTCGATCGTCTTTCCCCGCTCTCACTGCCCCAATTGCCAGGCGGTCCTCGGCGTGCCCGACCTGGTGCCGGTGCTCTCGTACCTGTTCCTGCGCGGCCGGTGCCGCCACTGCCGCACGCCCTTCTCGCCCCGCTACATGTACGTCGAGCTGGTCGTCATCGCCGCCTGGTGCGCGGCGCTGGCCGGCTTCGGGCTTTCGTGGCGGTTCCTGGCCGCCGGCGTCGTGGCGAGCGTCGCGATCGCGTCGACAGGCGTCCTGCTGATGGGCCGCTCGATCAGGCAGAGCCGGGCCGGGTTCACCTTCATCGACATCCTGCTGGCGATGACGCTGCTCGCCATCTTCGTCGGACCGTTCCTCGACATCACGCGCACCGGTTTCATGGGGTCGCTCAAGAACCGCGAGTACCTGCTCGCCCACAATCTGGCCCGCGAGCGAATCGAGGAACTGCGGGTGATCCCGGTCAGGCAGCTCAAGTCCGACTGGGAGGTCTACGCCCACGGCGAGCGTCTCACCGACAACATCTTCGTGGACGAGTTCGGGCCGCTGGCCAAGTGGGGCCAGAGCGAACAGGTCTTCTACGAGAACTTCAGCGACGTGATGACC
Source organism: uncultured bacterium (assembly GCA_964610245.1). Taxonomy (GTDB): domain Bacteria; phylum Muiribacteriota; class UBA6191; order JACPRK01; family JACPRK01; genus CAZSVK01. The sequence goes on along the minus strand of CAZSVK010000396.1, from coordinate 3,888 downwards.
GAGCGCAACCAGCTCCCCGAGACGGTGCAGGAGAAGTTCGAGCGGGCCTACAAGCGTTACTATGGCTGCGACTACTCGGCCTACTCGCCGGAATACAGCTTCCTCCGACGCGTGACCAAGGTCAAAGACATCTCCGACCCCGCGGCGCCGGGGATGACGATGATGCAGGCCACCGTCTCGGTCACCATCAACAGCCAGATCACCAAGAACCGCACCATCGAGGTCTCGGGGAGCGTCTCGGATCGCGGCCAATGAAGCGCGCGTTCACCCTCATCGAGGTCTCCATCGCCGCCGGCGTGGGGATGACCCTCATCGGCGTCATCTATTTCTTCTACTTCGGAACGCTGAAAACCCACAGCAAGGCCCAGGAACGCGAGCACCTCAACGAGTGCGCCAACACCACGCTCGAGCGGTTGGTGCGCGAGCTGAGAACCGCGGAGAGCGTCACCATCGCCCGGCCTGACGAACTCGCCTTCCGCCGCTACCACGTGGGCTCGGCCGAGGAGGAGGAGACCCACCCGTACACCGGGGAGCGGCCGGTGCTCGACACGCTGCGCTACTGGCTGGTCAAGAAGGAGCGCGGCGTCGCCTTCCAGCGGCAGTTCAATCAGGACAAGCCGACCGTCGTGTTCGAGATCGACGGCTGCGAGCCGGAGATCTTCCAGGCCTACGTGATGAACGAGCAGGATCCCGAGAAGACCGCAATCAACCGGCTGCATCCGTTCGATTCGCACCAGCAGATCGCCGTGGAACTCGAGAAGATCGTCCTGCTGAGGCTCCGGCTGAAGCTGGCGCACGCGGGCGACACCCTGGACATTCGCACCGCCGTCGGCCTCCCGGCCGTGCTGGCCAGGTTGCGTCAGCCGAACTGGAATGCCGAGTAGGCGCCGCGAGGCCGGCCTGCAGTGATTTCTCGACCGGGGGGCGGCCGCGCGGGTCCCGGCATTGACGCCCGGCCCGCGCCGCTGTATTGCATGAGGCGGTTCGAACTCGAATGACGCCGCTGCTGCTGCACATCGTCGACAAGCAGGTAGCTCGGGAGTACCGGCTGGAGCGGCTCCCTGCCCTGCTCGGCCGGTTGCCCGAGAGCCAGGTGGTCATTGCCGACACCCAGGTCTCCCGCCGCCACGCCCGGCTGGTCAAGGATCCCTCGGGGTTCTACATCGAGGACCTGAACAGCACGAACTTCGTCTACGTCAACGGCCGGAAGGTCGGACGCGGCGCGCTCAAGCACGGAGACTTCCTCAACGTCGGCGGCGTGGCCGACTTCCTGTTCCTGACGCGCCCCGATCCGCAGCTGGCCGAGGCCTCTCTCGACCGCGTCCCGGTCATCCCGGGCGCCGACGAGCCGCGTCCCGCCGACGGTCTCGAGGTGACGTCGCTGCAGACGGGCAACCTGCTGCTGGCCCCTCCGTCGCCCGCGCCGTCGCCTGCGCCCCCGCCCACCTCCAAGATCATCCTCAAGTCCGGCTCGCCGGTGCTCGTGGAGACTCCATCAGTCCAGCCGCTGCCAGGGCCCGCTCCGGCGCGGGTCGCACCGGACCTGGAAGACCTGGCGCGCCTCCACGGCGTCAGCATGGAGCTTCTCGGCAAGCCCGACGCCCTGGCCGAGGGACTGCAGACCCTGGTCGATCACGCTCTCCACGCGGTCGACGGCCGGCGAGCGTTCCTCCTGGCCCGCTCCGAGAGGGTCGGCTCTCGAGGCGAGTGGCAGGTCAAGTTCGCTCGCTCCGCCGACGGCCTGGACCTGGACGAGGACGAGCGAGAGACCTGGTCGGCACCGGTCGTGGAACGAGCGGTCGCGATCGGCGAGACCTGCACCAGCCTGCAGATGCTGGCCGATTCGCCGGGCTGGGGCGCCCGCTCCCTGCCGCGCTCGATGCGCGAGGTCATCTGCACTCCCCTGAGGATCTCCGATTGGGTGCTGGGAGTGCTGGTCGCGGACGGCTGCCGGGTCGAAGGCGGTTTCTCCCAACGTGGCCTGACTTTCTTCGAACTGTTCGCCTGGCGGGCGGCCGAGGCGCTGGAACGGCAGCGCCTGTCGAGCGGCGTGGCCGAGCAGCACCGTCACTTCCTGACCGCCGCCGAGGAGCTGAAAGAGGCCCAGAAGAGGCTGCGGGACGTCGAGTCGCGGATCGAGGCGCTCGAGGACTCGGCCTCCACTTCGCCCGGCGCGGTGGCTCCCGACGCGCCCGCCGACACGGGGAAACCGCCGACTCCGCCGACGGCCGCTCCGGAAGAGTTGCCGCCGGTTCGCGACCCGTGGGACGTGGGGGTTCCGCTGGTCGGCGAATCGAGCCGCAAGGCCCCGTTGCCGGACTTCAGCGGAGGGAAGGCCGGGACGGACGACTACGAGCTGATCCTCGACTCGGTGGGAGGCGCCGGCCCGCCCCCGCCGGCCGTGCCCACTTCGCTCAAGTACACGGTACCGCCGCCCACGGCCATGATCCGTAGCATTGCGGCGCCGGCCGCGCCGACCGGGCCGGTCGAGCTACTCGGAAAGTCGCGCGACAGCCTGGAGCTGATCGCGAAGGCGCGCGAGGTGGCGCGATTTTTCGAGGTCGTGCTCATCTCGGGCGACAAGGGGACGGGCAAGAAGACGCTGGCCCGGGCGATCCACTCGATGTCGGGCCGCGTGCGAGCGCCGTTCGTTCACTTCCGGTGCGCCGAGCACCGGGCGGCCGACACCGAGGGCGCCCTCTTCGGCTGGTGCGAGCCCCAGACGCGAGGCCCGGGACTGACGCACCCCGGGCAGCTGGACGAGGCGGCCGGCGGAGTGCTGTTCCTGGAGGATGTCGAGCGGTTGCCGATGCCGGCCCAGGAGCGGCTGGAACATCTGCTGGCCGACAAGCGGTTCCGGCGGGTCGGCTCGGAGGACGAGGTAAAAGCCGACATCAAGTTGATCGTTTCGACGACCCGCGATCTGCATGACGAGGCCGACCAGGGGAACTTCCATCGCGACCTCTATTACTACCGGATCGGAATCGTCCACCTGCACATCCGGCCGCTCGCGGAGCGGCCCGAGGACGTCGAGGCGCTCGCGGTGGCGTGGCTCGCCGAGCAGAGCAAGCGGTTCGGCAAGAACGTGCGGGGCCTGTCGGCGACGACCCGGGCGCTCTTCGAACTGTATCCCTGGCCCGGCAATCTGCTCGAGTTGCGGAACACCATCGAGGCGGCGGTGATGGCCTGCCCGCGCAAAGAGCTGGAGCCGGCGGATCTGCCGCCGGCGCTGCAGGACTTCCATCGCCGGCAAGGCGAAGGCACGGGCCGGCGGCGCTAGCGGCACCGCTAACGACGACGCTAACCTCGGCTGCCCTTGCGGGAGGCGAACCGCTCGGCGAACTCCTTCTTCATCACGGCGCGGGCGAGGCCGGTCTCCCAGCTGATGACGCCCTTCCCGACCAGTTCCAGGAGCCAGTCGTCGAGCAGGACCATGCCTTCCTTCTTGCAGCCCACCATGACGTTGGGAATCTGGTGGAGCTTGTTCTCGCGGATGAGGTTGCTGATGGCCGGATTGCGGCAGAGCAGCTCGTAGGCCGCGATGCGGCCCGGGCGATCCTGGCGGGGCAGGAGCGCCTGGCTGACGACGGCCAGGAGGGCCTCCGAGACGCTGCGGCGCATCTGTTCCTGCTGCTCGGGGGGAAAGACGTTGATCATCCGATCGACCGTGAGGGCGGCGTTGATGGTGTGGAGGGTCGAGAGGACGAGGTGGCCCGTCTCGGCGGCGGCGATGGCCAGCTCCATGGTCTCGAGATCGCGCAACTCGCCGACCATGATGACGTCCGGATCCTCTCGCAGGGCGGCGCGGAGGGCGCGGGCGAAGGAGGAGGCGTGCGTGGGGACCTCGCGCTGGACGAACTTGGCGGATAGCGGCGTGTGGACGAACTC
>CAZSVK010000395.1:0-5601 GCA_964610245.1 uncultured bacterium | reverse complement strand
TGTACGAGGTCGACCAATCACAGAGGCACAGAGACACGGAGACACAGAGAAGTAGGCGGCCTTGATGGAATCAACTCCCCCTCCGTGTCTCTGTGCCTCTGTGATACCTGTGCCGATCGTGAGTCCTGCCTACGCCGCGGCCACGCGCCCTTCGGTGAGGAAGGCCAGCGCCTGGTCGTTCTCGCCGTCCATGTAGACGTTGAGTTCGCCGCCGGGCAGCACGCGTTGCACGTCGATGACGCGGATGACGCGCTCGAGTCTGACGTGTTCGGGGAGCAACTCCAGGAAGGCGTTTGGCGATTCGAGGAAGAACCGCTCGTCGAACAGGTCTCCCTCCTCGTCGGGGTAGAGCGCGAGGTAGCGGATGTTCGCCTCGACGAGATCCTGGAAGAAGTGCGTGCCGAAAGAGAGATCGGGCACGTAGCCGCCCTTGCGCCGGGCGATCTCGATCAGCATCTGCGTGTTGCAGATGCCCGCGTAGGTGACGCCGACGCCGAGCGTGATGTCGCCGCGGCTGCCCCACCGTCCCGGCCCCATCAGGATGAACTTTCGCCGGGGCAAGATGCCGTTGAGCTTGCTGACGGCGTCGGCCACCGCCACCAGTTCGTCTCGCGAGGTGATGTCGGAGTAGCCCGCCGGGTCGACGTAGACGATGTAGCGGATGCCGGTAACGCGGCCGTTCGTAACGTATTTGTTGGCCGAGAACACCTTGTGCTTGCTCGGGATCCCGTGAGGGATCGACACCTTCTCGACGTCGCCCATCCGGCACTGTGGCCGGCACTGCAGCAGATAGAGATCTCTCCCGTCGTGGGCGAACTCGACGTCGACCGGCACGCCCAGGGCCTGCTGGAGCACCACGCTGACCTCACGCATCTGCTTGACGAAGTCGGTGTTCTCGAGCAGGCCCGCGAACGTCACGACGACGTCGTGGGCGTTCAGATCGAGCATCCCCTTCATCGGCTTGCGGAGGATGTTCCTCTCCTGGATCGAGACGAGCCGCTCGAGCATCGGCAGTTCGTCGCCGCACTCTCGCAGCACCTGCTCGATGGGGACCGACTCGAACCCGCCGGTCTCGAGATTGAGGAGGTCGAGCGACTTCTGCGAATAACGCACGATCTGATCGGGCGTGACGTTGACGCGGATGTCGGGCCTGCCGGGGCAGACGAGCGTCGGGAAGTCGGAGCCGATGCGGTCGACCGCGCGGGTGCCGAGCCCGACGACCATCCGGATGATCCCGTCTTCTCGCTTGATCCTGGGCGACCAGCGGAACTCGTTGTTGGACAGCATCACGCCGGCGAAGGCCGGGAAGAAGTACTTCCCGACTTTCTGCCCGATCACGCGCTGGATGATGATGCCCATCTCCTCGTTGAAATCGAGGAGGCCGCGCTCGGCCCGATACTGGATAGGGTCGGGGCCGAAGGTCGAGGCGTAGACCTCCGCGATGGCGTCCAGCAGGGCCTCCAGCCGGGACTCGAGAGGCCCCTGGTTCGTGAGGAAGAGGCTGCGGTACTTCCCGGAGAAGGCCGTGCCCTCGTTGTCCTCCAGCAGACTCGACGAGCGGACGATGAGCGGACCCTCGCCGAGGTCTTCCAGGGCCACTCGCATCAAATGGACGATCTCGGGGGTGAAGTGCGAGTGCTTGAACACCTGCTCGAGGTAGGGGTAGGTGTTTCGGACCTCGTCGAGGCTCGCGAACTTGAGGGTCTGCAGGTCTTCCAGCGCGTTGTTGTGGAGGAAGTCGTCCTGCGAGTCGGTGGTGAGATACCAGGTGTGCGGGATCTTGATGGAGGCGAGCAGCGGGTGGTCGGCCGCCTTCCGCTTGAGGATGTGCCAGGCCAGGATGAGGCCGGCGGCCTTGCCTCCGACCCGGCCGACGCCCTGCGCGGGCCCCGCCACGCGCTGGAGCAACGTCCCGAAGTCGTGGAGCCCGAGGTGCTCGCGGGCGACCCGGATGAGCGGGAGGCTGTCGGTGAGAAGGCGCCGGGTCAAGGCGACCCGAGCCCCCAGTTCGTCGGAGCGCGACAGGACAGGATCGCCCTCGCGCGTCTCCCGGCAGAACCGGCTGACGATCCCCGACACCTCGGCGAGCGAGATGCTCCGGCGCTCGAGATCGAGCGCGAAGAGGCCCAGCCGATCCTGGCGGATCCACTGCTTGAGGAGCACCGTGAGCAGTTCGTCGTGGACGGTGACGCTGGCCAGGCGGATGACCTCGTCGACCAGCTTGTCGAGCAGCGCCATGTCGCCCTTGGGCAGCGGCTCGTTCTCGCCCGCCGCCTCGCTCTTTCTCTGGGCGTAGATCGCCGCGTTGAACTGGACCGCGAGCGACTGGATCAGCGGCAGGGACTGGAGGACCAGGTAGTTCATGAGCCGCCGGAGGAGGCGGCCATGGAGGCCCGTGTCGGTCTGCCGGACGAGCAACAGGATCGAGCGCCACTCGGGTCCTTGCTTCGAGACGGGTTCGGGTGAGGCTGCCCCGTCGGCAGCCCCACCCTCGCCCCTTGCTTGTCTGGCGCCGGCGTACTCGCCGACCTTCTGGGCGATGACCTCGAGGAGTTTCTTCTCCTCGATCAGGAACGGATCCTCTCCTGCCGGGAAGCCGCTCTCCGGGTAGGAGACCTCGAGCGAACCGACCTGCTCGCCCTCGAGCACGATGGGGACCCGCTGGACCAGGGACGTTGCGCGCACCTTCGGCGTTTCGCAGACGACTCCGAGGCAGCTGAGCCTTGCCTGGCAGAGGTCGGGATAGGTCCAGCCCGTCGGAATCCGGTCGACCACCCGCTGAAACGTCTGCCGCAGCGAGAGCTTGTTGGTCTGGAGCACCTCTGCGATGTCGTAGAGGCACCTGAGTTCCTTGACACGCTCGGTCAGCGCGTCAACCGTTCTGAGCCTCGGATTCGAGTCGTCGAGCCCCGGGGTCATCGCCACCTTCGATCAGACCCAGCCGCGGAGGTGGCAGGCCTCGGCGACTCTCGAGATGGCGATCATGTAGGCTGCATCGCGCATGTAGATGTTCTTCTTCCGGGCCAGCGCCGACACCGCCTTGAACGCGTTCGTCATCTTGGTGTCGAGCTTGGTGAGGACCTCATCCTTGTCCCAGAAGTAGTTCATGTTGCACTGGACCTGCTCGAAATAGGAGCAAGTCACGCCTCCGGCGTTGCACAGGAAGTCAGGGATCGTGAAGATGCCCTTCTTCTGGAGCCACTCGTCGGCCTCCGGCGTGGTCGGTCCGTTGGCGCCCTCGGCGAGGATCTTCACCGACGGCTGGATGCGCTCCACGTTGTCGGCGTTGACCATGTTGTCGAGCGCGGCCGGCACGAGCACCGTCACCGGCTGCTCGATCCAGGCGTCGCCCGGCAGTTGCTCCCAGCCGTACTCCTTGGCCTTGGACTGGCTGACCGTGCCGAACTTGTCGAGCGAGGCCATGAGCTTGCCGAACTCGATGCCGCTCTTGCAGCGGTAGGTGAAGCTCTTCTTGGCGCCCTGGTCCCAGCAGGAGACCGCGACGACCTTGCCGCCGTACTGGGTGAAGAGGTCGATCGTGTACTGGGAAACGTTGCCGGCGCCCTGGATCGACATCGTGGCGTTCTTGAGTTCGATGCCCAGTTCCTTCATCGCCTCGCGGATCGTGTAGACGACGCCGTAGCCGGTCGCCTCGGTGCGCCCGAGCGAGCCGCCCATGCCCACGGGCTTCCCGGTGATGAATCCCGGCAGCTTCTGCCCGTGGACGCGCTCCAGTTCGTCGAGCATCCACAGCATGTGCTGGCCGTGAGTCATGACGTCGGGCGCGGGGACGTCCTGCAGGGGGCCGACGTTCGGGGCGACCTGGCAAACCCAGCCGCGGCAGATGCCTTCCTGCTCGCGGTCGGACAGATTGTGCGGATCGCAGATGACTCCGCCCTTGCCGCCGCCCAGGGGAATATCGACCACGGAGCATTTCCAGGTCATCCACGTGGCGAGCGCGCGGACCGTGTCGACGGTCTCCTGCGGGTGAAAGCGGATGCCGCCCTTGCACGGGCCCCGGGAATCGTTGTGCTGGACGCGGAATCCCTTGAAGACCTTGTACTTGCCGTCGTCCATCCGTACGGGGATGCTGAAGTGGTATTCCCGCAACGGGTTCCGGAGAAGATCGCGCGTCGCAGCATCCAGCTCCAACTTCTCGGCCACTGCATCGAACTGCTGCTGAGCCATCTCGAACGGATTGAAAGCTTTCTTGCTCACGACCACTCTCCTTGAAGTCATGCCCACGCACTCGGGCCTGGGAGCCCGTCACGAATAGCACCGCCTCATCCCGGAGCGTCCGGGGGGCGAGGACCTCGACGGGTTCGTCGCCGCGTGGGCGAGGTTCGTACGATTCCCATCGGGGAGGGGGCGTATTGTACCCCGAGGGGGCATCGTCCGTCGAGCGCATTTTCGGCTCCAGGCGGTGGATGTGGGCCCGTCCGCCCGCCCGATGCAGTCCTCGAGCGCCGGACCCGGATCGGGCCGCCGGGCCGCCGCTCGGCCGCCGAGCGAGCGCAACTGTGACCCGGTGCACATCCGGAACGTCACTGTTACACTCGACTCCAGGTGCGGGAGGCTCGATGTCGTACGAGATCCGGTCGTCGCTCCGGGGGAGCCGAACAGCGGTCAGCCTGCTCGAGATCGCCAATCCACGCACGCTACGGGCCAGCCGCCCGTTCGACCTTCAGGAGGTGCGCCTTCAACCCACTCAACCATCTTCTCGTCGGCTGGGTCATCGGCAACATCGGCCCGTCCACGCGGGCCAGCCGCACGTGGTGTCTGATCGCCTCGCTCGCGCCGGACGTCGACGGCCTCGTGATCCTTCTCGGGAAAGACATGTTCCTCAAGTACCACCATCAGTTGACGCACAACCTGCTGTTCGCCGTGCTGCTGGCGGCCCTGTCGTCGCGCTGGCTCGGCTGGTGTTCGTGGCAGGTTCCGAGGGTGTTCGCCTGCGTCCTGGTGCACTTCCTGGGCGACTACTATGGCTCCGGACCGGGCTGGCCGCTACCGCTGTTCGTTCCCTTTTCCGATACCGTCATCCTCAACCCCAGCGCGTGGGCCTTCAACGGCTGGCAGAGCCAGCTCGTCTTCGCCACCACGCTCATCTTCACGTTGGTCATCGCTCGCAAGGGCGTGCGTACGCCGCTCGAGAGCGTAAGTGCAGGCATGGATACGATGTTCAGCGACCTGGCCGTGCTGGGTTTCGGCACGCGGTGCGAGTGCGGCCGCCGCGCTCTCTATCGCTGCCACCAGTGCCGCGTCGCCAGATGCTCCCGGGACGTGAAGTACCTGGGATTCGGGCGGGTGCTCTGCGCCGAGTGCGCGGAGGCGGGTGACGTCGCGCCCGCCGGCGCCTCGACGGCCGCGGCCTCGGTGGCTGACAACGTTGGAGATATGTGACCGATCGAGGCCTTTCCCGGGGAGCCAGGAATGCCGCCCGTGATGATCTACATGGGCCTCCTGGCTATCCCCAGGATCCCGGCAAAGTCGGCGAGTCGTCTCCCAGGATCACGTAGGGGCCGGGCTTGTCCCGGCCCGGGCGGGCGGGGGACACCAGTGTTGTACTCCAGTTTGCCTCTCGGGAGCGTTGCTCCCGAA
>CAZSVK010000394.1:0-5616 GCA_964610245.1 uncultured bacterium | reverse complement strand
TGCCAGGGTGTTCGTCCTTTGAAACGCTCCGGGACGCGTGGTATAACGCCCTGAACATCCGGAAACCGCCATCTGGCCGGACCCGGAGGCCGCGTTGCGCGTGGCTTCCGCGCTCGAAAGCAGAGGGATCTGGCGTGCTGCGAAACCTGAAGGAATTCCACTATCCGAAGACCGTTCCCGAGGCGCTGGCCATCCTGGAGCGGTTCGATTCCAAGGCGGCCGTCGTGGCCGGGTGCACCAGCCTGGGCCGCGTCGACGACGCCAAGCTCGAGGCCGCCGTCGACATCACCAGGATGGGGCTGTCGTATGTGAAGGAAGACAAAGACTTCATCCGCCTGGGCGCCACCACGACGTACGAGACGCTGGCCCGCACGCGCAGGCTGCAGACGTTCGCCGGCGGGATGCTCGCCAAGGCCGCGTCCGCCTGTCCTTCTCATCTCCTACGCAATGGCATGACGCTGGGCGGGTCGACCGTCCTCGCCACGCCGGCAAGCGAACTGCCGCCCGCTCTCCTGGCGCTGGATGCCGAGTTCGTCATCGCCGGGGTCGAGGAGCAGGTGATCCCCGCGGCCCAGTTCTTCGCCGAACCGGAGTATCGCCAGCTCGGGCGCCGGGCCATGCTGACGGAGGTGCGAATCCCACGTGCTCTCGCCGGCTGGCGCAGCGGTTACGCCACCTTCAGCCGCAGCCGCAGCGATCCGGCAATCGCCATCGCCGCCGTGCTGTTGCAGGAGGATGAGGACGGCAAGTGCGCGGGCGCTCGCGTCGTGGTGGGCGGCATCTGCCGTCATGCCACGCGCTCGGCGACCGCCGAGAAGAAGCTGGTGGGGAAGAGCCCGGGCCCCAGCCAGTTCGAGCAGGCCGGAAGGGCCGCGCTCAAGGACTTGGAGGCCATCAGCGACTGGCGCGCCAGCAAGGAATACCGGGTGCACATCGCCGAGGTCCTGGTGCGGCGCACGCTCGCCGCGTGCTGGGAAGGCACGAAGGGAGGCGCCCGATGAAGCTGGAAATGACGCTCAACGGTCAGTCCGTTGATTGGGATATCGCCGGCCACGAGCGGCTGCTCGATCTGCTCCGGGATAAGGGCTATTTCGGCCCCAAGCGCGGCTGCGAGAATGGCGAGTGCGGCGCCTGCGCCGTGATGGTCGACGGCAAGACGGTCTGCTCGTGCATCTATCTCGCGGGACTGGCGCAGGGTCGCGAGGTGACGACCGTCGAAGGCCTTGGCACGATGGAGAAGCCCCACGCGCTGCAGGAGGCGTTTGTCGAACTGGGCGCCGTCCAGTGCGGCTATTGCATCCCGGGGATGTTGTTGTCGGCCAAGGAGTTGCTCGATCGCGAGCCCAATCCGAAAGAGCCCGAGATCCGTTCTTCGCTGGAGGGTCACCTCTGCCGCTGCACCGGCTACATGAAGCAGTTCGAGGCGGTCAAGCTGGCCGCCAAGCGCCTGCAGGAGCCCTCGAAGGCCAAGAGCAAGGCCAAGCCCAAGGCCAAGACCGGTAGTGGCGCGGCTGCGAAGGCCGCCAAGGGAGGTGGCCGCAAGTGAAGGCTCAAGACCTCGTCACCGCGGGCAAGAGCGTCAAGAAGATCGACAGCCTGTCCTTGGCCACCGGCCGGGCCAAGTTCGTCGACGACGTGCACATCCCGGGCATGCTCATCTGCAAGGTCCTGGGCAGCCCGCACGCGCACGCCAACATCACCTCGATCGACGTCAGCGCGGCCCAGAAGATTCCGGGCGTGGTCTGCGTGATGACGCACAAGGATGTGCCGCGCATCCCGCACACGACCGCCGGTCAGGGCTATCCCGAGCCGTCGCCGTACGACTCGTTCATCCTCGATCGCAAGGTGCGTTACGTGGGCGATCGCGTGGCCGCGGTCGCTGCCGAGACCCGTGACGCCGCCGAGCGCGCCGTCCGGGCCATCAAGGTCGCCTACGAGCTGCTCACGCCCGTGCTCGACGCCGACCACGCGATGGACGAAGGGATGCCCCAGATCCACGACGAGGAAGACGCCCTCCGCATCGCCGACGCCTCCAAGAATCTGGCCGCCGAGGCCGGGTTCACCATCGGCTCCAACTTCTTCGAGGAAGCCGACTACATCTTCGATCGCACCTTCGTGACGCACTACGGCCAGCACACGCCGATCGAGCCGCACATCTGCATCGCCTACTTCGACGAACAGGACCGGCTGGTGCTGCGGACCAGCACCCAGGTGCCGTTCCACGCCCGCCGTATCACGGCCCAGGCGCTCAACATCCCCATCAAGAAGATCCGCGTCATAAAGCCGCGCATCGGCGGCGGCTTCGGCACCAAGCAAGAGGTGCTGCTCGAGCAGCTCGTCGCCGCCTTGGCGCTGAAGACCCACCGGCCGGTCAAGCTCGAGCTGACGCGCGCCGAGGAGACAGTCGCCAGCCGCACCCGCCACCCGGCGATCCTGCACCTGCGATCGGGCTTGAAGAAGGACGGCACCATCACCGACTTCGACCTGGCGGTCATCAGCAACACCGGCGCCTACGGCTCTCACGCGCTGACGGTCGGCTGCAACGTCGCCAGCAAGGTCCTGCCGCTGTATCGGGCCAAGAACATCCGGTTCGATCTGAAGGGCGTCTACACGAACCTGCCGGTCGGCGGGGCCTATCGAGGCTACGGTGCGACCCAGGGCGCCTTCGCGATGGAGTGCCTGGTGCATGAGATGGCCGAGCGCCTGGGTGTCGAGCCGCTCGAGTTCCGCAAGCGCAACCACATCAAGGAAGGCGAGTCCTCGCCGGTGTTCAAGGCGATGGGCGAGGGGCGCGAGGGCGTTCCGCAAACCATCATGAGCTGCGGCCTCGACCGCTGCATCGATCTGGGCGCCAAGGAACTCGGCTGGTACGAGAAGCGGAAGCGGCCCAAGGACAAGGGCCCCATCAAGCGCGGCGTCGGCGTCGCGTGCCTGATGCAAGGCTCGAGCATCCCCGGCATCGACATGGGCGGCGCCTCGATCAAGATGAACGAGGACGGCTCGTTCAACCTGCTGGTGGGCGCCACCGACCTGGGCACCGGCTCCGACACGGTGCTGGCCCAGATCGCCGCCGAGGTGCTCGGGGTCCGCGAGACCGAGATGATCGTCTACTCGTCGGATACCGACATGACCCCGTTCGACGTCGGCGCGTATGCCTCCTCCACGACTTACCTCTCGGGGATGGCCGTCAAGAAGGCCGCCGAGCAAGTGAAGACGCAGATCCTCAAGGTCGCCGGTCAGATGGCCGAGGTCGACGCCTCAAGCGCGATCCTGCGGGATGGAATGGTCGTGCTGCCCAACGGCCGCCGCCTGACGCTCCGCGACATCGCGCTGCAGTCGCTCTACATCCAGGACCAGTTCCAGATCATGGGCGTCGCGAGCCACATCACCTCCGCCTCGCCTCCGCCTTTCTCGGCGCACTTCTGCGAGGTCGAGGTGGACGAAGACACCGGTTTCGTCACCGTCCTTCAGTACGTGGCGGCGACCGATTGCGGCACCGCGATCAACCCGAGGCTGGCCGAAGGCCAGGTCGAAGGCGCCGTGCTCAACGGCATCAGCTACGCCCTGACCGAGGAGATCTGCTTCGACTCGAAGGGCCGGCCCAGAAACCCGACGTTTACCCACTACAAGATCTTCAACACGGTCGACGTGCCGCCCATCAAGACCATCATGGTGCCGACCTGGGAGCCCTCGGGCCCCTACGGCGCCAAGAGTGTCAGCGAGATCGGCATCAACGGCCCGTGCCCGGCCATCGCGAACGCCATCTACGATGCCATCGGCATCCGGCTGCGCGAGACGCCGTTCACGCCCGAGCGCGTGCTGAAGGCCATCCGGCTGAAGGCTCGCGGGCGCAGGCTGGAGTAGGCTGGAGGCCTGAGGCTCGAGGCTCGAGAAGAACCGGCGGCGCGAGTCGCCGGTTCTGCCTTGGGGGGGGCGAGGAAGATCGCACGTGCACGTAGAAGTCGAGCAAGACTGGCCTCCGGGGACGCTGTCCCCGGGCCCCTGCCAGGACCGGTGCCCGGCCCTGGACCCGGCGATGAGAAGAGCAGGCGAAGCTCGAGCGGCACTCTCGAGGACTCTGACCTGCGAGCGGGGGCAGGACTTCCTCCAGTCATCGGGGGGTCCAGGGGCGAACTTCGCCCCTGGCAGGGGACTGGGGGCAGCGCCCTCAGCAGGGAACTTGGTACCACTGCCCCCCCCCCCGCCTACTCCTCCGCCATCCCGAGCAGCAGCCGTCGCACGCGCTCCAGGGAGGCCCACACCGTGGCCAGGCGCACGCGCTCGCGGTCGCCGCGCAGGCGAACCTCGCGCGCGCTCACACCGTCGGCGGTGGCCAGGCCGAGCCAGACCAGGCCGACCTGCTTCTCGGGGGTGCCTCCGTCGGGGCCCGCCACGCCGGTGGCCGAGAGCGCCACGTCGGCGCCGGTACGCTCGCGCGCGCCGGCGGCCATCGCCTCGGCGACCTCGCGGCTGACCGCGCCGGCCGACTCGAAGAGGGCAGGGGGCACGCCGAGCAGGGCGGTCTTGCAGGAATTCGAGTAGGTGATGCACCCGCCGGCGAACCACGAGGACGAGCCGGCCACGTCGGTACAGGTGGCTCCCAGGAGGCCGCCGGTGCAGGACTCGGCCACGGCCAGCATCCAGCCGCGCTGCTCGAGCAACGAGCCCACGGTCGCGGCCATCCCGCGCTCGCCGGTGCCGTAGACGCGACGGCCCACGCGCTCGCGGATCGCCGCCTCGGCCTGGTCGAGGGCCGCGGCGCTGTCGCCCGCGCCGGAGAAGTAGAGGCGCAGGTGCAACTCGGGCCAGGTCGGCCGGTAGCCCAGCTCGAGACCGGCGGGCAGGTCGAGGCCGGCCAGTTCGGCGGCGAGCCGGCTCTCGCCGATGCCGTAGAGACGCAGGACGCGCAACGCGGGCCGGTCGGCGCCGCGCTGTCCGGCCTCCGCGGCCACCCGAGGCAGCACCTGGTCGTGGAGCATCCGCCGATACTCGTGAGGCACGCCCGGCAGGAAGAACAGGCGGGCCGAGCCTAACGTCAGAGTGAATCCAACGGCGGTGCCGAGCGAGTTGTCGAGGAGGTCGCAGCCGGCGGGCAGCATGGCCTGCTTCTCGTTGTTCGCGGTCATCGGCAGCCTGTGGCGTTGAAACCAGGAGCGGGTGTGGGCCAGGGCGGCCTCGTTGCGGACGAGCGGGAGGCCGGCGGCGGCCGCGGCGGCCTCGGCCGTGCGGTCGTCCTCGGTGGGCCCCAGGCCGCCGCTCACCAGGACGAAGTCGGCTCGGGCGGCTGCCTGGCGGATGCCTTCGCGAAGCTCCTCCGGCCGGTCTCCCACCGTGGTCATCCGGGAGACGAGCGCGCCCGACTCGCGAAGGCGGGCTGCGGCCCATGCGCCGTTGGTGTCGGCGGTCGCGCCCGAGAGCAGTTCGTCGCCGGTGGCCAGGATCTCGGCTCGCAGAACGATCGACATGGCGCCAGGATATCGCATGGTGCGCAAGTCAGAGGTGTTGTCCCATCCGGTGGGGCGCGTTTGGGGAATGCGGGGAGTCGCTCTGGTTCGAATTCCGCCGGGGACGCTGTCCCCCGGCCATCTTGCACGTGCACGCTGGCGCGTGCGCAAG
>CAZSVK010000393.1:0-5634 GCA_964610245.1 uncultured bacterium | reverse complement strand
TGTCTGGCTGATGACGCCGGTCAGAGTGAGGGAGAGCGACATCCGAGCCTGGGGCTGCTCGTCGGCGGGGAAGACGTTGAGCAGCCGCTCGAGTGTCTTGGCGGCCGAGTTGGTGTGGAGGGTGCCCAGGACGAGGCGGCCGGCGCCGGCGGCCTGGAAAGCGGCGCGGACGGTCTCGAGGTCGCGTAGCTCGCCGACCAGGAGGACGTCGGGGTCCTGACGCAGGGCGAAACGCACGCCGTCGGCGAAGGTGGCGACGTCGACGCCGACCTCGCGCTGTATGACCGACGAGAGCTTGTCGCGGTGGATGAACTCCAGCGGATCTTCGATGGTGATGATGTGGCCGTGACGGACCGAGTTGATCAGGTCGAGCATCGCGGCGAGAGTGGTGGACTTGCCGGAGCCGGTGGGTCCTGTGACCAGAACCAGTCCTTTGGTGGACAGGGCCAGATCGTGCAGCACCTGCGGCAGCCCCAGCTTTGCCATGTCGGGCACCTCGGTGGGGATGACCCGCGCCACGAGCGCCGGCTGGCCGCCGCTGCGCAGGAAGTTCAGACGGAAGCGCGCCACGCCCGGCAGTCCGAGGGCCAGATCGAGATCACCCGAGGCCCGGAAGCGGTCCATCTGCTCGGCCCGACAGGCTGCCGCCATGCAGTCTTCCAGCTCCTGACGTTCGAGGGGTGTTTCCTTGAGCGGGACGAGGCGTCCCTCCCTGCGCAGATAGGGCGGAAGACCGGCCTTGAGATGCAGGTCCGAGCCGCCCAGCCGCACGAGCTTGCGCAGCAGGCTCTCGAGGCGCTGGCGGGGGGTGACCACGACCGGCTCGGCCGCGAGCGCTTGCACCCGGATTGTGACGGGCGCGGGCGGCGGCGTTGCGGGTGGAGGGACGGCCTGCCTGGGCGGCTCGGGTTCCGGCGGGGGAGGGGTCGCCCCCTCCTGGCGCAGCTCTTCGACGAATTCTGAGCGGAGCACCCGGATCTCTCCGGAAAGCTCCGGATCCTGCTGGCTGAGAAGATGAAGCTCCTCGGCGGCCTCCTGGGTGCCCATGTTGCGCAGGGCCTGGGCCAAGCGGCGGCGGAGCGCCACGTCGGCCACGAAGTAACACCGCATCAGGAGCGGCCGGTACTCGGGCTCGCGCAGCACCGCCAGGGCCCGGGCGGCTTCGTCGACGGAGGCGGTGTCTCCCTTGTCGAGCAGCTGACCGAGGAGGGGGGCCAGCCGGACCGGGCCTGCCTTCTCGAGGACTTGCATGGCCGAGGCGGCGACACCGGAGTCAGGGTCGGCGGTGCAGGCGATGGCGCGGCGCAGGGCGAGCGGCGACTCGGTGAGTTGCGAGGACTCCAGGGCCACGCGCCGGACGCGGGCGTCCGAGTGGCGCAGCAGGCGATCGAGGAGATTGTGGGCCGCCGGATCGTCGAAGCAGGCGGCCAGCAGCGCCGACCACCCGAGGAGCACCGGTTGCTTGCCGACAACGGCATAGCGGGCGAGCGTCAGGGCCCGCTGCAACTCGACGTGCTGCGTGGCCACGAGCAGCGCGGTGTGCAGCTCCGGCCCCAATCCGGCATCGGTCAGCGCGGGCTTCAGCCAGTCGCGCGAAGGTGCCGTGAGCTGTTCGAGGTACCTCTCCAAGCTGCCGGCATGCTACAGCGCCAGACCGCGCGGGGCCAGAGGGCGGCGCGCCGCGTGCAGGGGAACGGCAAAGTCCCTTTCCCCACGGAGGAGCGGAGGACACGGAGGATCACGGAGAGTTCACGAAGTATGATGCGGCGACGATGCGTCTCGCCTAACCCCCAACCCCTAACCACCAACCCCTGCTCCATGCCCCGTGACCTCCTGATCGTGTTCGCCAAGTTGCCGCTTCCGGGCGGTTGCAAGTCCCGGCTGGCGGCTGCCATCGGCGCGGGCCCGGCGGCACGCGTGGCCGAGGCGTTCGCGCGCGAGACCTTTCGGGTGGCCGAGGCGGGGAGCGGCTCCGCGACGCTGGAGTGGCACTACGATCCGCCGGCCGAGAGAGCCCGGGCTGCACAGCTCGTGCCCGCGGGCTGGACGGCGGTGCCACAGGGATCGGGCGATCTGGGTGCCCGGATGGCCTCGGCCTTCGAAGGGGGCTTCGGCAGGGGGTTCGAACGCGTGGCGATCCTCGGGGCCGACTCGCCCCAGCTTCCTTCCGCCTGGCTGCGGCGTGCCTTCGAAGCGCTCGAGCAAGCCGACGTGGTGGTGGGCCCGGCCGAGGATGGGGGTTACTACCTGATCGGGCTGCGGCGGCCGGCGGCGCGTCTGTTCGAGGAGATCGCCTGGAGCACGGCGGGCGTCCTCGAGCAGACGGTGGCCCGTTGTGAAGCGCTGGGGCTGGACGCGCGGTTCCTGCCGCGGACCTATGACGTCGACACGATCGAGGAGTTGTGGCGGCTCGTGGCGGAGCTGGAGTCGCTCGGGAGTAAGTCGGAGTTGCTCGACGTCTGCCGGGAGGCGCTGCCGCAGCTCTAGACCCGGCGTGAGCCGATCGTTTGCCTCTCCGGCCCCGAGCTTCCAGCCTCGAGGCAACATTTGGTCCGTGCGCGCGTAGTCATGCGCGAGAAAGGACTCCACTCCGATGAAGTTCGTCTGTCTCTTCGCGCTCGTCGTACTGGCGGGGATGGCCGTTGCCACGGCCCAGCCCGTCGACTTCACCGACCTGGAGACTGCCCGCCGCATCACCGCCGGGCCGGCATCGCCCCGGACCTCGGCTGGCGTGGTCCTCGAGCACTCGAGTTCGGGGGCCTCGGTGCCGGCGGGGCAGGGGATGCGTTTCTCGACCACGGATCGGCAGGATCGTCTGGCGATGCAGGGCCCGGGCAAACTGATGCTGGTGCTGACGCGCTCCGAGGCGACCTTCAAGGCCGACGGCGTGCTGCCGGTCACAGCCGGGGCCAGCGTGGACGCTCATGCGAGCGGCCAGGCCAGCGCGCGCCTGCGCCTCGATAGCCAGCAGATCGTGGACGACGTGATCGGCAAGCTGGGCCCGCTTCCGGGAGGGGCCACGGTGCCGTCGCTGCCGAACGCGTCGCTCGACGCCACGGCCAACGTGAACGCCAGCGCCGCGGCGCACGGCGAGGCCTCCATCGACAACATCCGGGGCAGCGCGGAGTTGACCAAGCGTACCCAGGGCATCCTGGTCGGCGTACCGGTGGCCGGCGGCTTCCACTTCTTCGCCGGCGCCAAGCAGGTCCAGGAATACCTCGTCGTCGCGGTGCAGGGCTTCGACTACAAGTACGCGTACAACGCCAATGCGCAGATCTCGGCCTCCGAGACTCTGACGGGTCAGTCCGGTTCGGCCAGCTGGGGCACCAGTGGGCAGGGCGGCGGCCACGTCAGCACGCCCTGGGCCCGCGCCGGGCGCTCCTGGGAGTACACGGTGGCCGTGGTCGGTGTCGGCTATCGCGGGGAGAAGGGCGGTTTCCATGCGGTGGTCGACCTCGACTTTGCGGGTACCGAGATCGATCCGGACGGCTACATCGACCTGGGCCCCCTGAAGCAGTTGCAGATGCCGGGCCCGGTGCGCGACCTCGAGGTGGGCGGCGACTTCCGGACGGGCGGCTTCTCGGCCGGGGCCAACCTGAAGCTGTTCACGTTCGTGGGCGTGGCCGCCGGGGCCAACGTCGACGCTTTCGTCAGCCAGGAGTTCACCTCCGTGTCGGTGGGGCTCACCTATCACGGCCAGGCGCGCGGCCTGATGGCCGATCAGTCAGCGGCGATCGAGGTGGGTTTCAAGCCCCGCGACGATACGCGGGTGACGCTGATCGGCGGCGTGCGGGTCCTCTCCAGCTACATGCCGGGCTTCAAGACCTCCGCCGGCAAGGAGTTCGGCCGCGACGTCTCGGGCAGTTTCGGCGGCTCCACCTCGAACATCGATTACCAGGGCAGCTACGCCGCCGGGGTCACCGGTCGGGCTAACGTCGACGTAAATCAGCCGGCGACCTGGCGGCACGAGGTACAGTATGCTCCGGGCCTGAGGGTCGAGCTGCTCTCTCGCGGGTTGTCGATCGAAGGGGGGCCGGTCTTCGATTCGAGCGGCCGGGCCATCGGCGGGCGTGGCGGAGTCTCCTATGAGGTCATCCGCGACCGGATGGAGCTGAACGCGGGCGGAAGCCGCGTGAACGGCCAGAACTCCGCGGCGCTGACCCTCGGCGTCACGTTCTGAGACGGGGCGCGCGACGCTCTTCGCGCCCCTTGGGTGCAGTTGCAGCTCATGGGGGAATCGGCGAGGAGTTCGAGTTGTCTCTCGGGAGCGCTGCTCCCGAACCCTCGCAAGGGGCGAAGTTCGCCCCTTGCCCCCCCGATGACTGGAGGGAGTCTTGCCCGCGCTCGCAGCTCAGAGTCCTCGGGAGTGACGCTCAGGCCTCGACTCGTCCTCTCATTGCCGGGTCCAGGTGGGGCTCCCACCCTGGCGAGGTCTGGAGCAGAGCTCCAGCAGGGGTCCGGGGACAGCGTCCCCGGCAGAGCTCCAACCATGGCCGTCCACCACCTTCCTCGACTGCACCCGCCTCCCTTCCGCGTCTTGCCTTTCGGGGGGAGTCTGTCGAACAATGAACGGCGCGTCGAGGCCCGGCTGCCGGCCGGCCCGGAGCCGACGCGGCTGACCTGTGGGCGCGAGACGACGGCGCCGGAGCGAGCGATCATGATTCGAAGAACTTCTCTGTCTTTCTCCAGACTGTCCGGACGACATCTCCTCGGCGTGGGGCTCGTCCTGTCGGTGCTCTGCGCCGCTGCCCACTCGTTGCAGGCGGCCCCCCCCTCGAAGGCTGAGTCCCGCAAGAAACCGGCCTCCGCGTCCGCCGCGACTTCCGCGGGTGTCACGGGCGCCGGGGCCACAGGGCTGTCGACCGCTGTGGATCCGGTCGCGCTCCGGTACCACCAGCAGGCGGTTGCCCTGCTGCAGCGAAATGACGAGGCGGGGGCCCGCGAGGCGCTCCAGTGGCTCGAGACGGGCCTGAAGGAGCGGCCCAAGATCGAGCCTCTCCACCGGCTGGCGGGCATCGCCGCCTTCCGCGTCGGGGATACCGCCCGGGCCGAGAAGGCCTTCGAAGCCGCGATCGCTCTCGAACCGGCCATCCCCTTCAACTACCTGAAGCTGGCCTCTCTCTACCTCTGCGAGCTTCACAAGCCGGACAAGGCGCAGGCCGTTCTGGGCCGGCTCTTCGCCGCCGCGCCTCGCGAGCTGGGCGCGCGCCAGGAAGCCGCGGACATGCTCGCCCAGTGCGGTTCGCCTGACGGCGCCATCGATCAGTACCTGCGTCTGTCGGGCCTGGCCCCGGAGCTCTCCTGGTTCTATCTGATGAAGGCCGCCCAGCTCTACCACGTCGCCGGAAACTACCCCGATGCTCTCAAGCTCCTGAAACGGGCCGTCGCCACCGGGCCCAAGGACCGGCCCGAGCTGCCCGCCCAGTACGGCTCCACCCTGGCCCGCGTGGGCGAGAAGAAGTTCGCCGCCGAACAGTACCGCAAGGCGCTGGAACTCTCGCCCGAGCCCGGCCTGAAGGCCCTGCTCGAGAAGGAACTGCGCCAGCTAGAGTGGCACTGAAGATCGCCGGACAGACTCGAACCGCCCGGGGGGCCGGCAGCCGCACGGCCCCCCTTCGCGTTCAGCCGTTGAAC
>CAZSVK010000392.1:0-5643 GCA_964610245.1 uncultured bacterium | reverse complement strand
CCCCCGAGCAGATGTAGAGGGACAAGGCGATCTCGATGATGACCGCCGCGGCCGAGCGCGAGAAGCGCGTCATCGCCAGCCAGGAAGAGCTGGCCGCGGGCGAGATCGAGCTGGCGAACCGGCGCAAGCTCGAGGAGCAGGAGGCCGGGGTCCAGCTCCAGCTCGAACTGCAAACCAAGGAGAACAAGCACAAGGCCCAGATGGCCGAGCTGGCCAACCAGCGCAAGGTGGCCGAGCAGCAGGCCCAGCTCAAGCTCCAGGCAGAACTCCTCGAGAAGGAGAACAAGCACAAGGCCCAGATCGCCGAGCTGGAACTCACCCACCAGCGCGAGATCAAGAACAGCCAGAACACCGTCGAGAAGCAGGCCCGCCAGCACGAGGTCCTGGTCGACAAGCTGACCAAGGAAGAGGAACTTCGCCTGGCCGAGGCCCGCACCGCGGAGGCGCTCGCCGAGATGGCCGAGAAGGCCAAGATCGAACAGGCTGAACTCGACCGCAAGCGCGAGGCGGTCGAGATCCAGAAGGTGCTCGATCAGAAGGAAGCCGAATCCAAGCAGGCCGAGATCGCGCTCAAGGCCGAGGTCCAGCGCATCACCGAGCTGGCCGCCGCCCAGCTCTCCCGGGCCCGCGAAGAGGCCCAGTCGATCCTCGAACTCGGCCGCGCCGAGGCCGAGGCCGCCCGCCTCAAGGTCGAGGCCCAGAACGTCATCAACCTCAACCGCCTCCAGGAGCAGCTCATCGAGCGACTGCCCGAGATCGCCCGCAGCATGACCGTCAAGGACGTGCACTGGGTCAACATGGGCGGCAACGGCGAGAGCCCGATGGGCATCGTGCCTCGAAACATCCTCGAACTCCTCTCGGTCATGAAGGGCTTCGGGGTCGACCTGCCCGCGATGCTCGGCAAGGCCGCGCCTGTCTCGGCGGACGCGCCCGCCGCGCCGGAGCCCGAGGCCGGCGGCCCGAAGAACTGAGCCTCGAACCGGGGTTTCACGCGGAGCCACGACGCAGGTACTGCCTGCAAGTCAGGACAGGTATCACAGAGGCACAGAGGCACAGAGACACGGGAAAGAGTCCGGTTCTCCTGGAACAATGTTCCCCTCTGTGTCTCCGTGTCTCTGTGTCTCTGTGATTGGCTCCGCGCGCGATTACGGGAATCGCGCCTCCCCCGACGCTTCGCGCGGAGACCGGTGCAGCGCCCCCCGCTACGCTGGCAGCCAGCGGTTCGGGCAGAAGGCGATGCCGGCCCCCTCGGGGCGGCCGCTGCGCACGCGAAGCACGTAGCGGCGGTCGTGCAGGTCGTAGGGCATCCGGGCCAGGTAGCTCGGGTATTCGTCGGGCCAGACCCCGACGCTGACGTAGTAGTCGGCGTCGAGGAGGTTGAGCGACTCGATCGCCATCGTGACGGCGCCCTCGCCTTCCACGCGACCGAGCGAGAGTCCTCCGCGCTCGGTGTTGCTGCCGAACACCCACAGACCGTCGTTGCGGAAGAGTTGCACGCGGAACAGCGGCGCCTCGACCGGCTGGTCGGCGGCATAGCGCACCCGCAGGCGCATCGGAGAGCCGCTGGGGAAATCCTCGGCCGGCTGACCGTCCGCGTCCAGGAAGTCGACGCCGAGGATGCGGATCTTGCCCTGCCGCTCCTCCGGCACGCGCGAGGCCTGGAGCAGGCGATCGCCCTCGGTGATCCGGCGCGCCTGCCGCTCGGAATCCTCGAGATAGGCGCGGATGACCTCGTCGGTCGAGCCGAGCAGGACCTGGCGGCCGTTGTCGAGGAGCAGCAACCGGTTGCAGACCGCCGTCAGATCGCCCAGGCTGTGCGAGGCCAGGACAATGGTCTTTCCGGCCTCGAGTAGCTCGCGAATCCGGCGCAGCGACCGGCGCTGGAAGACCTCGTCCCCCACGAGCAGCACCTCGTCTATGAGCAGGACGTCGAAGGGGACGTGAACGGCCAGGCTGAAGCCCAGACGCATGACCATGCCAGCGGAGTAGGTGCGCACCGGATCGTCGAGCGCCGCTCCCAGCCCCGAGAAATCGACCATCTGCGGCCTGAGTTGCTCCAGTTGCTGCTCGTCGAGGCCCATCATCCTGGCCGCGTGGTCCAGGTTGCGGTTGCCCGAGAGGTCCGGGTTGAAGCCAGCCGCCAGGTCGAGCAGCGTCGAGATGCGGCCGTCGATCTCGCAGATGCCCTCGGTCGGCCGGCTCGCGCCCGACAGGACTCGCAGCAAGCTCGACTTGCCGGACCCGTTGAGTCCGAGGAGGCCGAGAGCCTCTCCTGGACGTAACTCGAAGTTGATGGAGTCGAGCGCCCGATGGGCCCGGTGGCGGGGCGGCCCGCCGAACAGCTCGCGGAACCGGGCGAGCGGAGAGGCGTACATCCGGTACGTCTTGCTCAGGTCCTTGACCCGGATCGCCGGCCGGACCGGGGCGGGTGCGGCGGGCTCCGGGGCGGGCGCGGCGGCGGGAGCGGCCTGGGCCGGCGCCGGCGCTTCAGAGGAGATCGACAAAATCCTCCCTCGTCTGCTGGAAGACATGGGCCCCCGCGAGGAACACGGCGAGGGAGCAGGCGACCGACCAGGTCAGATCGCCCGCGGCCGGGAAGGCGCCGCCGAGCAGGCCCCAGCGGAACAGCTCGACGTAGCCGTTGAGCGGATTGGCGCGCAGCACGTGCTGGAGCCAGACCGGCAGTGCCTGCAGCGGATAGGCGATGGGCGAGGCGAAGAACCAGAACGGCAGGAAGGCCGCGATGCCGTGCGAGACGTCCCGGCCGTAGAGATTGAGAGCACTGGCGGCCAGCGCCAGGCCAAAAGCGGCCAGGGCCAGCGCGGCGACGGCGGGTAACAGCACCGGCAGTCTCAGCGGGGCCAGGAGCCCCAGCGGCGCGAGGATGGCCGCGAAGAGGCAAGCCGCGACGGCCACGTCGGTGAGGGCTGTCATCACGACCACGCCCGGAACGACGGTGGGCGGGATGAGAAAGCGGCGGAGGCTGGCGCCGTGATCGAGAAGACTCGACGGAGCCTGTGACACCGTTTGGGAGACGAGCAACCAGGGCAGGGTGCCGGCGAACACGAAGAAGCCGTAGCCGCCGAACCCCTCGGGGATCCCGGGGATGCGCGACTTCAGGAGCGCCGAGAAGATGATCGTGTAGACCACGATGAGCGCCAGCGGCGAGATGATGGCCCAGAGCGCGCCGGCGGCCGACCCGGCGTAGCGGGCGCGGGCCTGGTTGCGCCAGAGGCCGACCGTCAGGGTCCGGCGGGAGGCCAGCTCCTCGAGCACCTCGCGGCCTGCCCGGAAGAGACGGCCGACCGCTCCGGGAGGGGCGCGGACAGGTTCAGGTGTGCCGGGAGCAGGCGGGTGCATCATGTTATTCTTGACGCCGAGCGAGCCGCGGAAGGGCTGCCGAACCCGCCTGACGGCTCGTTGGCGAGAACGTCCACGCCGGCCCGACCTTGGCAGCCGATCCTGCCACGCAGCCTCCCCTCGACGCAACCCATGTTCGACAGAGAGGAAAACCTCGCTCTGCACCGGAGCGAGATGCAGGCCGGCGCGATCGAGCTGCGCTCGGCGCCGCTGACGCTGCAGGTCGAGCCGACCAGCCTCTGCAACCTGCACTGCGCCATCTGCGGGCGGCAGTCGTGGGACGAAACGCGCAACCCGCCCGGGGAGATGCCGGACTGGGTCCTCGACGCCATCCGGCCGGCGTTGCCCTCGCTGCTCGAGCTGGTCATCGGCGGCTATGCCGAGCCGACGCTTGGCCGGGCGCTCTGGCCCCTGCTGGCCTCCGCCCGGGAGGCCGGCTGCCCGGTCCGTCTGGTGACGAACGGCACGCGGCTCGACGACGCCTTCTGCGGAAGGCTGCTCGAGGCCGGCCTGGCCCACCTGGTGCTGAGCATCGACGGCGCCCGAGATGAGACGGTGCAGCGGCTCAGGGGCGTGAGCGCCACCGGGACCCTCGCCTCGCTCCGGACGATGGCCCAGGCCGCGCGCCGCCTTGGCCTTTCCTGCCCTGAGCTGCACCTGAGCTTCACCGCCACCCGCTCGAACGTGGCCGAGCTGCCCGAGTTGATCGACCGGGCGGTCGAGCTGGGGGTTTGCTCGGTCTCGGCGGGCCATCTCAAGGTCTACTCGCCCGGGATGCTGCCCGAGTCGCTCTTCCACGACCCGGAGGCGGCCGCCCCCGCCCTGGCGCTGGCGCGGGAACGGGCCGCCGCGACCGGTCTGCGGCTGCAGTTGCCTCGTTTCGACCGCCGGGGCTCTGCCTGCCTGATGCCGTTCCAGATGCTCTTCGTGAAGTGGAACGGCGACGTGCTGGGCTGCTGCAGCGCCGTCTTTGCCAACGACCACTACAGCCTGCCGGTCGGAAGCCTCGCACGCCAGAGCCTGCTGGAACTCTGGAACTCCGCGGCCATCCGCAACTATCGCCTGGCCTTCCGCGACCAGGGCGACTATCCGTTCCCGTGCCGGGATTGCGCCTTCCGGTTCGACACGCTGCAGGCCCACACGCGTCTCCTCCGTCCGGGCGCGGACGGCGAGGAGGCCGGGCGCCGGTGAAGCCGAAACTCTTCGTCGTCGGCGTCGACGGGGGCACGCTCGACCTCATCGAACCCCGGGCCCGCGACGGGCGCCTGCCCAACTTCCGCCGGATGATGGAAGAGGGCGTGACCGGCCGGCTCGAGTCCACGATTCATCCGTTGACTCCTCAGGCCTGGGCCTCGTTCCTGAGCGGGCAGAACCCGGGCAAGCACGGCATCTTCGACTTCGGCGAGCGGGTCGACGGCAAGTACGAGCTGACCCTGGCCTCCAGCCTGTCCCGGCGCGGCACCGCCATCTGGGACCACCTGGCCGCGGCCGGCCTCACCTGCGGGATCGTCAACGTGCCGCTCACCTATCCGCCCGCGCGCGTCCCGGGGTTCATGATCGCGGGCATGCACTCGGCCGACCCCCGCAAGGCGTTCGAGCCACCGGGCCTCTATCGCGAGGTGCTCGAGCGGTTTCCGGACTACCGGATCGACGTGATGTCCTACTGGTACGACTCCTACGATCCGTTCCTGGAGGAACTGGAGCGGATGCACCGCGTGCGCGAGGCGCTGGTGCTCGACCTGGATCGGCGTTACGCGCCCGACCTGATGGTGGCGGTGTTCGTCAGCGTCGATCGCGTCTGCCACGCGCTCTGGAAGCAGTGCGACCTGCCCGGCACGGGCGGCACCCGGGCGGGCTGGAAGTACGCCGGCGAGATCGAGCGCGTCTACCGAAGCCTGGACGCAACTCTTGGGCGGATCCTGGACGCCGCGGGCGACTCCCCCGTCATCGCGATGAGCGACCACGGTTTCGGTCCGCTGGAGAAGGACGTCTACCTGAACCGCTTCCTGGTGGAGGCCGGCTTCCTCCGGTTCCGCTCTCGCCAAACGCTCTGGGGCCGGCTCACCGGCCGCGGCGCGCACGGGCCCGCGCCGTCGGAGCGCTCGTTCGCGACGGTCGACTGGCCGCGCACCCGGGCCTACTCGCACGGCCTCTTCGGCAACATCTACCTCAACCTGGCTGGCCGCGAGCCGGAGGGCACGGTGCAGCCGGGCGCCGAGGAGCAGCGGCTGCGCGACGAGCTCTGCGAAGGGTTGAGGCAGCTCACCGACCCGCAAGACGGCA